>NZ_CP018335.1:0-318168 GCF_001902295.1 Clostridium kluyveri
ATGAATGCCCATCCAAAAGAAATATGGGAACAATGCTTAAACATAATAAAAGGTGAGACTACTGAAGTAAGCTTTAATACGTGGATCAAAAGTATTACTCCTATATCTATTGAAAATGATACATTTATGTTAACTGTACCAAATGACCTTACCAAAGGTATACTAAGCAATAAATATACTGATTTAATAATTAGGGCGCTGCAGATGGTTACTTCACAAAAATACAATGTTAAATTTTTAATTTCATCTGAATTACCCGAAGAATTTTTAACTTTAGATACTATAAATGAACAAAATATAAAAGGTTCAATAATAGTAACAGATGAAATGTCAGCTATGTTAAACCCAAAATATACTTTCACCTCATTTGTCATAGGTAACAGTAACAGATTTGCCCATGCAGCATCTCTTGCTGTAGCAGAATCACCAGCAAAAGCATATAATCCTTTATTTATATATGGAGGTGTAGGTTTAGGTAAAACCCATCTAATGCACGCTATAGGACATCACATATTGCATAATAATACTAGCTGTAAAGTAGTATATGTTTCTTCTGAAAAATTCACTAATGAATTAATAAATTCTATAAAAGATGATAAAAATGTTGAATTTAGAAGCAAATATAGAAACATAGATGTTTTACTTATAGATGATATTCAATTTATAGCTGGTAAAGAAAGAACTCAGGAAGAATTTTTTCACACTTTCAATGCACTATATGAAGCTAACAAACAAATAATTCTATCAAGTGATAGACCCCCAAAGGAAATACCTACACTGGAAGACAGACTTAGATCTAGATTTGAATGGGGGCTTATAGCTGATATCCAACCCCCTGACTTTGAAACAAGAATGGCTATATTAAAAAAGAAAGCTGATGTTGAAAAATTAAATATTCCAAACGAGGTAATGGCATACATAGCAACAAAAATCAAATCAAATATACGGGAACTAGAGGGAGCTTTAATACGAATAGTTGCCTTTTCATCACTTACAAATAAAGAAATAAGTGTAGATTTGGCAATAGAAGCACTAAAAGATATAATATCAAGTGGACAGTCAAAACAAGTTACAATAGAATTAATACAAGATGTAGTATCTAACTATTATAATTTGAAAGTATCTGATTTTAAATCATCAAGGAGAACCAGAAATGTGGCTTTTCCAAGACAAATAGCTATGTATTTGTGTAGAAAACTTACAGATATGTCCCTACCTAAAATAGGAGAAGAATTCGGTGGAAGAGATCACACAACTGTAATACATGCTTATGAAAAGATATCCAATAATTTAAAAAAAGATGAAAGTCTTAAAAATGCTGTGAATGATCTAACTAAAAGATTAGATCAACAATAATTATTAACACACATTGTTGATAACTATGTTAATATTAAATAAAAAAGATATTACACTTATTATTTTTTTTTAATAATGTGGATAATGTGGATAATATAAATTTTATCCACTTACTTATCCACACTTATTTTTTATTCTTTTTTAAGTTATATCAACGTTTTTAAGACTTATCAACATATCCACAGCCCCTACTACTACTACTACTAGATATAATTATCTATCTATATAAATAATACTAACAAAAAAGGAGGTACTTAGATGAAATTCCTATGTACAAAAAACAAATTACAAGAATCCATATTTACGGTTCAAAAAGCAATAACTGGTAAATCCAGTATGCCCGTATTAAATGGCATACTTTTAGAAGCTCATAACGATACAATAAAACTAACGGGTTCTGATATAGACTTGAGTATAATAACAACCATACAAGCAGAAGTACAAGAAGAAGGATCCATAGTAATTGATTCTAGAATATTTGGAGATATCATACGAAAATTACCAAACGATAATATATATATATCCACAACTGAGAATAACTCTGTAGAAATATTATGCCAAAAATCAAAATTTAATATTATTCACATGAATGCAGAAGATTTTCCTGAAATACCTAACATAAACGAAAATATATTTTTTTCTATACCTCAAAATACATTAAAAAATATGATAAAAAGTACTATATTTGCTACAGCACAGGATGAGGCAAGACCTATACTTACAGGTATTTTATTTGAAATTAAAAATAAAAAATTAAATCTAGTAGCTTTAGATGGATATAGATTAGCTTTAAAATCTGAATTTTTAGATAATGAAAATGTAATAAATGCTGTTATTCCAGGAAAAACGTTAAATGAAGTTTCAAAGATTTTAGATGATGATAATGAAAGCGTAAATATAACTTTCACTCCCAATCACATATTATTTAATTTAATAAATACAAAAGTTATATCCAGACTGTTACAAGGAGAATTTATAAAATATAATTCTATAATTCCTGAAGAATATAGTCTTAGAGTAACAGCTAATAAAAGTGAATTGTTAGATTGTATTGAAAGAGCCTCATTAATGGCCAAGGACAGTAATACAAATTTAATAAAGCTAAAAATAGAACAGAATAATATGATTATAACTTCTAATTCTCAGATAGGAATGGTTAGGGAAGAGCTAAACATACTGTTAGAGGGAGATACACTTCAAATTGCATTTAATTCAAAATATTTGATAGATGTACTTAAGATAATGGAAGATGAGGAAATTGTGATGGAATTTTCAGGTAGTGTAAGCCCTTGTATTATAAAAAACAGCAAAAAAAATAATTGTATTTACTTAGTACTGCCAGTTAGGCTATTAAATAATTAAAAATAAATAAATTGGAGATAATGTAAAATGGATGAAATTAAAATTAATACAGATACAATAAAGCTGGATTCTTTTTTAAAATGGTGTGGAGCAGTTTCCCAAGGATCTGAAGCCAAGATATTTATAAAAGACGGTATGGTAAAAGTAAATGGAGAAATAGAAACAAGGAGGGGACGAAAGTTATTTAAAGGCTATATAGTTGAATTTGGAGTAAATACGTATAAAATTATATAATTTATTATATATAAACATTAAGAATTTATTATTAATTGTCAAATATACATTTGTGATATAATTATAAATAGGTGTTTTTGATGTATATAAAATATTTAAAACTAATCAATTTTAGAAATTACAAAGAGTTAGATATAGAGTTTGATAAAAATGTAAATATATTCGTAGGAGATAATGCACAGGGAAAGACAAATATATTGGAAAGTATGTATTACTGCAGTATAGGTAAATCACCCAGAACAAGCAAGGATAAAGAATTAATAAATTGGGACAATAAAGAGTCATACATAAAAGTCCACATATTAAAGAAATCATTTAACAAGAAAATAGAAATAAAAATATTTAAAGAAGGTAAAAAAGGAATAAATATAAACTCTATAAAAGTAAGTAAATTATCTGAGCTCATGGGAGTTCTTAATGTAGTTATGTTTTCACCGGAAGATTTAAAAATAATAAAGGAATCTCCTGTTTATAGAAGAAAATTTTTAGATATTGAACTTTGTAAATTCAGTAAAAAATATTATTATAGCTTAGTTCAATATAATAAAGTATTAACTGCGAGAAATATTATTCTTAAAAAGTGGAACAAAGGTAATTATATAGATATTCTTCAGGTATATGATAAACAATTAGCAAAGTATGGTGAAGTTATAATAAAACTTAGAAATGAGTATTTAAAAAAACTTAGTGAAAAAGGAAAAGTTATTCACAGTGACATAACTTCTGGAATTGAAAATATAGAATTTAGATATATAACATGTTTAACAAATTTTGATAATATAGAAGATAATCTATTTGAAATTTTGGAATTTAATAGAAAAAAAGATATATATAAAGGCATTACACTCTATGGACCCCATAGAGATGATTTTATTGTGAATATAAATGGAATTAATGTCAGAAATTTTGGTTCTCAGGGACAGCAAAGAACTTCAATATTAACTATGAAATTTGCTTCTCTTGAAATAATAAAAGAAATTATAGGAGAATATCCTGTATTGCTTTTAGACGATGTTTTATCCGAATTGGATAAAAATAGGCAAAAATATATATTAAGTTCTATAAAGGAAATACAAACATTTATAACTTGTACTGAAATTGGTGATATAAAAAAAAATATAATAGATGAAGCTCAATTATTTATTGTAAAAAAAGGAAAAGTTAGCAGAATTTAATTTTGAAAGGAGATTACTCATGTTTCTACACTTAGGCGAAAATATAGTTGTTCCAATAAAAGATGTAATTGGTATATTTAATGTTGAGACTTCAACATATAGCTCTGATACGACTCAATTTTTAAGGATGGCTGAAGAAGATGGATTTATACAAAAGATTACAAATGATAAACCTAAATCTTTTATTATTGCAGAAGTAAATAAAAAAAGTAAAATTTACTTGTCACCTATATCTTCATCCACATTGACTAAGAGATCGGAAATTCTATACTATGAACTTTAAGATAAGATAAGGAGGATAGGTATGCCACAAGAAAAAAAACAGACTTATGATGAAAATCAAATACAGATATTAGAAGGATTAGAGGCAGTTAGAAAAAGACCGGGTATGTATATTGGAAGTACCAGTTTAAGAGGACTTCATCACCTAGTATATGAAATAGTAGATAATAGCATTGATGAAGCATTAGCAGGATATTGCGATAAAATAGATGTGGTTATACATGAGGATAACTCTGTAACAGTCGCAGACAACGGTAGAGGAATGCCGGTTGGTATACACCATAAAATAAAGAAACCTACAGTAGAAGTAATAATGACAATATTACATGCAGGTGGAAAGTTCGGCGGTGGTGGCTATAAGGTTTCAGGTGGCCTTCATGGAGTTGGTGCATCTGTAGTAAATGCTTTATCTGAAATTTGTGAAGTTGAAGTAAAAAGAGAAAAACATATATGGAAACAGGTATTTAAGAGAGGTAAGGTAGCTACAGGATTAGAAATAATAGGGGATAGTGAAGAACATGGAACAAAAACATACTTCAAGCCAGATAAAGAAATATTTGATGAAGTAGATTTCGATTATGATATGCTTTCTCAAAGACTCAGAGAACTGGCATTTTTGAATAAAGGTATAGCCATAACCTTAAAAGATGAAAGAAGTGGTAAAGGAGAACTATTTCACTATGAAGGAGGAATAAAATCTTTTGTAACCTACCTTAATAGAAATAAACAAACAATTCACAAAGAGCCAATATATGTAGAAGGCATTAAAGGTGATTACTCTGTAGAAATTGCTTTTCAATACAATAATGGATATTCTGAAAATATTTTTTCTTTTGCAAATAATATAGATACAATAGAGGGGGGAACTCATCTAGCAGGGTTTAAATCCGCCTTAACAAGAGTTTTTAACGATTATGCAAAAAAATTTAACATATTGAAAGAAAATGATAAAAATTTATCAGGAGAGGATATAAGAGAAGGTATTACTGCAGTAATATCTATAAAACTTGTAGATCCTCAATTTGAAGGCCAAACTAAAACAAAACTTGGAAATAGTGAAGTTAGGGGTATAGTTGATAATATAATGGCAGAATCTTTAAGCGATTTTTTACAAGAGAATCCTCAAGCTGCAAAAATTATAATCGATAAATCACTGGTTGCGTCACGTGCAAGAGAGGCAGCGAGGAAAGCAAGAGAACTTACAAGACGTAAAACTGTACTTGAAAATACATCTCTTCCAGGAAAACTTGCAGATTGCTCATCTAAAGATCCATCTGAATGTGAAGTATATTTAGTTGAGGGAGATTCAGCAGGTGGATCAGCCAAACAGGGTAGGGATAGAAGATTTCAAGCTATACTTCCTCTGAGGGGTAAAATAATGAATGTAGAAAAGCAAAGACTTGATAAAATACTGGGATATGAAGAAATAAGAGCTATGATAACGGCATTTGGAGCAGGAATAGGAAAAGATTTTGATATTAGTAAGATAAGATACAATAAGATAATAATAATGACAGATGCGGATGTAGATGGTGCACATATAAGAACATTACTGCTCACCTTTTTTTATAGATATATGAGAGAACTTGTTGAAAAATGTCATGTTTATATAGCTCAACCACCTCTATACAAAGTAGCTAAAAATAAAAAAGACTATTATGCTTACTCAGATAAAGAATTGGAAATATTACTTAATGAAATAGGAGGAAAAAATAGTAATGTAAATATACAAAGATATAAAGGACTTGGAGAAATGGATTCTGAACAGCTATGGGATACTACTATGAATCCAGAAACAAGAACTTTAATACAAGTTAATGTGGAAGATACAATTGTTGCAGATGAAATTTTTACTATACTTATGGGTGACAAAGTAGAACCTCGTAAAGATTTTATAATAGAAAATGCAAAGAAAGTTGTTAACTTAGATATATAGTAAAGAGGTGTAATTGATGTTTGATGAAGGAAAAGTTTTACCGATAGACATAAGTCAAGAGATGAAAAAAAGTTATATAGATTATGCGATGAGTGTTATTGTCAGTCGTGCACTTCCAGATGTACGTGATGGGTTAAAACCAGTTCATAGAAGAATATTATATTCTATGTATGAACTGGGAATTACTCCTGAAAAAGGATATAGGAAATGTGCAAGAATTGTAGGAGATGTTTTAGGTAAATACCATCCACATGGAGATTCATCTGTTTATGATGCTCTTGTTAGAATGGCTCAGGACTTTTCTATTAGATATACTTTAGTTGATGGTCATGGAAATTTTGGCTCTGTAGATGGAGATAGCGCTGCAGCTATGAGATATACAGAAGCCAAAATGGATAAAATAACTGTTGAAATGTTAAGGGGAATAAATAAAAATACAGTAGACTTTATTCCAAATTTCGATGGTGAGGAAAAGGAACCAGTGGTTTTACCTTCAAGATTTCCAAATTTACTTGTAAATGGTTCTGCAGGAATAGCAGTAGGTATGGCTACCAATATACCACCACATAATCTTGTTGAAGTTATAAATGGGGTTATAATGATAATAGAGAATCCAGAAGTTACTATTTACGAACTTATGACATCTATAAAAGGACCTGATTTTCCAACAGCGGGAATAATAGTTGGTACATCTGGCATAAAAAGTGCTTATGAAACCGGAAGAGGAAAAATAATAGTAAGGGCTAAAACTGAAATTCAAGAAGAAAAAGGCAAAAATAGAATAGTAATAACTGAGATTCCATACCAGGTAAATAAATCTAAACTTATAGAAAATATGGCGGATTTAGTTAAAAATAAAAGAATAGATGGTATATCAGATATTAGAGATGAATCAGATAGAGATGGAATGAGAATTGTTGTAGAATTAAAAAGAGATGCCAATGCTAATATAACTTTAAATCAGTTGTATAAACATACAAGAATGCAGGATACTTTTGGAGTTATAATGCTAACACTTGTGGATAATGAGCCTAAAGTTTTAAATTTGAAACAGATGCTTGTACATTATTTGAAATTTCAAGAAGAGATTTTGACCAGAAGGACTAAATTTGAATTAGATAAAGCAGAAGCAAGAGCTCACATTCTCGAAGGGTTAAGAATAGCATTGGACTATATTGATGAGGTAATAAATCTAATAAGATCATCTAAAACTACAGAAATCGCACGAAATGGTTTAATAGATAAATTTAATCTTTCTGAAAAACAGGCACAGGCTATTTTGGATATGAGACTTCAAAGGCTTACAGGACTTGAAAGAGAAAAAATTGAAAATGAATATAATGAACTAATGGATATAATAAAACACCTTAAGGAAATATTAGAGAATAAATCAATTCTATTAAATATGATTAAGGATGAATTAATCGAAATAAGAGATAAATATGGTGATGAAAGAAGAACTGAAATACAAATAAGTAATGATGATATAAATATTGAGGATCTTATCGAAGAAGAAGAAGTGGTTATAACTTTAACTCATGCAGGATACATAAAAAGAATTTCTGCAGATACTTATTCTTCTCAGAGAAGAGGTGGAAAGGGAATACAAGCCATGACTACAAAAGAAGATGATTTTGTAGAGCATATATTTATTACTTCCACTCACAGTCATATTTTATTTTTTACCAATAAGGGGAAAGTATACAAATTAAAAGGTTATGAAATTCCTGATGCAGGTAGGACAGCTAAAGGTACTAATCTGGTTAATCTGTTGCCTTTGGATGGAGATGATCAAATTCAAGCAGTTATATCTTTTAAAGAGATTGATGATGATAATTATTTTATAATGGCTACTAAACAGGGATTAGTTAAAAAGACTGAAATAAATCAATATGCATCTATAAGGAAAAATGGGTTAAATGCTATAAATTTAAGAGATGGAGATGAACTTATAGGTGTTAAAATGACTACGGGTGATAGTGAAGTGTTAATTTTCACTAAAAATGGATACGCTATAAGATTTAGTGAAAAAGATGTAAGGCCCACTGGAAGAAATACGACAGGAGTTAAAGCTATAACCTTAAGAAAAAAAGATATTGCTGTTGCCATGGATATTGCAAGTAATGATGAAGATATTTTGGTAGTTAGTGAAAATGGATTCGGAAAAAGAACTCCAGTAACTGAATATACTATTCATAAAAGAGGCGGAAAAGGAATTATAACCTATAAATCTACGGAAAAAACAGGCTTAATAGTAGGTGCTAGAGTTGTAAAAGATGAGGATGAGATGATGCTCATAAATAGTAGTAATGTAGCTATAAGGCTTAATGTATCTGATATTTCTACTACTAGTAGAAATGCTATGGGAGTCACCCTCATGCGTACAGAAGAGGAACAAAGAGTTGTAGCTATAGCTAAAATAAATTGTACTGAATAATAGATTTAGTTATTAAGAATTGTTTTAAATAAAATCAAGGATGTCTTTTTCTGGATGAAGTTCCTAGATATTCTTGATTTTAGACATTTTACTGCAAAAATTGAAAAATAAAAAAATTATTTGTCTATATGTAAAAAAAATATTTTAAAATGTATTGACGACATTAAATTTAAATGATAGAATGTAAAAGTCGCAAGGGGTTGTAACAGTTTTACTTGCAAAGATTCACTACATTTAATAGTACTTAAATGGCGTTACAACATAATGTAAAAAATATTGATCCTTGAAAATTAAACAGAATAAGGAAGATAGGTAAACTTATTTATTAAGAATAAACCAGCAATTCTTTTGAGCTGCGAAAGCAGTAAAGAGAGTAATTTCGTAATGTAGTATATTCAAGCAGTATTCTGCTGAAAGAGATATACTAAAATTGCTAGTAGCGAGTACAGCGAGGAAAAGGCTGAATGAGGAGCGGAACTTACTTATGTAATTGAGCACCGGAATGAGGCATATGAGGTCGCTGGGCGAAGCTAATGGTAATTTTAAAGATGAGTCAAAAACTTTTAAATTAAGAGTTTGATCCTGGCTCAGGACGAACGCTGGCGGCGTGCCTAACACATGCAAGTCGAGCGAAGAAGTCCCTTCGGGGATGGATTAGCGGCGGACGGGTGAGTAACACGTGGGTAACCTGGCTCAAAGAGGGGGATAGCCTCCCGAAAGGGAGATTAATACCGCATAAAAGGTAAATATCGCATGGTAAATACCTTAAAGGAGAAATCCGCTTTGAGATGGGCCCGCGTCGCATTAGCTAGTTGGAGGGATAAAAGCCCCCCAAGGCGACGATGCGTAGCCGACCTGAGAGGGTGAACGGCCACATTGGAACTGAGATACGGTCCAGACTCCTACGGGAGGCAGCAGTGGGGAATATTGCACAATGGGGGAAACCCTGATGCAGCAACGCCGCGTGAGTGAAGAAGGTTTTCGGATCGTAAAGCTCTGTCATCCGGGACGATAATGACGGTACCGGAAGAGGAAGCCACGGCTAACTACGTGCCAGCAGCCGCGGTAATACGTAGGTGGCGAGCGTTGTCCGGAATTACTGGGCGTAAAGGGTGTGCAGGCGGATATTTAAGTGAGATGTGAAAGACCCGGGCTTAACCCGGGCAGTGCATTTCAAACTGGATATCTAGAGTGCAGGAGAGGAGAATGGAATTCCTAGTGTAGCGGTGAAATGCGTAGAGATTAGGAAGAACACCAGTGGCGAAGGCGATTCTCTGGACTGTAACTGACGCTGAGGCACGAAAGCGTGGGTAGCAAACAGGATTAGATACCCTGGTAGTCCACGCCGTAAACGATGAGTACTAGGTGTAGGGGGTATCGACCCCCCCTGTGCCGCAGTAAACACAATAAGTACTCCGCCTGGGAAGTACGATCGCAAGATTAAAACTCAAAGGAATTGACGGGGACCCGCACAAGCAGCGGAGCATGTGGTTTAATTCGAAGCAACGCGAAGAACCTTACCTGGACTTGACATCCCCTGAATAACTCGTAATGGAGGAAGCCCTTCGGGGCAGGGAGACAGGTGGTGCATGGTTGTCGTCAGCTCGTGTCGTGAGATGTTAGGTTAAGTCCTGCAACGAGCGCAACCCCTGTCGTTAGTTGCCATCACGTAAAGGTGGGCACCCTAACGAGACTGCCGCGGTTAACGTGGAGGAAGGTGGGGATGACGTCAAATCATCATGCCCCTTATGTCCAGGGCAACACACGTGCTACAATGGGCAGAACAGAGAGAAGCAATACCGCGAGGAGGAGCAAATCTCAAAAACTGCCCCCAGTTCGGATTGCAGGCTGAAACCCGCCTGCATGAAGTTGGAGTTGCTAGTAATCGCGAATCAGCATGTCGCGGTGAATACGTTCCCGGGTCTTGTACACACCGCCCGTCACACCATGAGAGCTGGCAACACCCGAAGTCCGTAGTCTAACCAAAAGGAGGACGCGGCCGAAGGTGGGGTTAGTGATTGGGGTGAAGTCGTAACAAGGTAGCCGTAGGAGAACCTGCGGCTGGATCACCTCCTTTCTAAGGAGTCGAAAGGCTGGGAAATAACCTGCCTTAAAAGCTGGAATTTGAGATAAATAAGTTACCCTTTATTCTGTTTAATTTTGAGGGATCATAGTAAGTTGGCAATGAAAGTTGACAACTAAAAGCTAGATTCCGCTTTCATTTTAGGGTGTAAGTTTTAGATAAGCACTGTAGGTTGAAAGAAATTGTCCTTTGAAAATTGCACAGTAAATAAAAGAAGTAAAGCTAAGGTTAGAAATAACCTTTGTAGTATTAAGTATAATTAAAGTTATGCTTATAGATAGGTTATAACAAACAGTTATAATAATTAACTAAGGATAAAAATTGATAATAACGAGTACAGCAAGGAAAAGGCCGAAGGAGGAGCAGAATTTACTTATGTAAATGAGCACCACAGTGAGGCATTTGACGCAGTTGTACAAAATTAGTAGCAATTTTTAAAAGAAAATTAGTGATAACGAGCAGAGCGAGGAAAGACTTGAGTGAGGAGCAGAGTTTACTTGTGTAAATGAGCACCGCAGGGAAAGGCTTGACGAAGCTGTGCGAAGTTAGCAGTAATTTTCGGTAACAAGGTCAAGCTACAAAGGGCGCATGGAGGATGCCTTGGCACCAGGAGCCGAAGAAGGACGTGATAAGCTGCGAAAAGCTCTGGGTAGGCGCAAATAGCCAGAGAACCAGAGATGTCCGAATGGGGAAACCCACCTATAAAACAATAGGTACTGCATGCTGAATATATAGGCATGGAGGGGAAAACCCGGGGAACTGAAACATCTAAGTACCCGGAGGAAGAGAAAGAAAAATCGATTTTCTAAGTAGCGGCGAGCGAAAGGGAAAGAGCCCAAACCGGAAACTTGTTTCCGGGGTAGAGGTCAGGTAATAAAAAATGTGGAAGCTTAATTGAATTCAACTGGAAAGTTGGGCCGCAGAAGGTAAAAGCCCTGTAAGTGAAAAGCAGAAACAAAAAAACCTGTACCGGAGTACCACGAGACACGAGAAACCTTGTGGGAAGCAGGGAGGACCACCTCCCAAGGCTAAATACTACCTGGTGACCGATAGAGGAGGAGTACCGTGAGGGAAAGGTGAAAAGAACCCCGGGAGGGGAGTGAAATAGAACCTGAAACCGTGTGTCCACAAACAGTCGAAGTACGTTAAAGTACGACGGCGTGCTTTTTGTAGAACGAGCCAGCGAGTTACGGTATGCAGCAAGGTTAAGTACTTAAGGTACGGAGCCGAAGGGAAACCGAGTCTGAAAAGGGCGGGGAGTTGTATGCCGTAGACCCGAAACCGGGTGACCTATCCATGGCCAGGTTGAAGCGGAAGTAAAATTTCGTGGAGGACCGAACCACGTTGGTGTTGAAAAACCATGGGATGAGCTGTGGATAGCGGAGAAATTCCAATCGAACTCGGAGATAGCTGGTTCTCCTCGAAATAGCTTTAGGGCTAGCGTCGGGAGTGAGTAATGGAGGTAGAGCACTGACTGGGGTAGGGGCTGACAACAGTTACCGAACCTTATCAAACTCCGAATGCCATATACTTGAATCCCGGCAGTCAGACTGCGAATGATAAGATCCGTAGTCAAAAGGGAAAAAGCCCAGACCAACAGCTAAGGTCCCGAAGTGTAAGTTAAGTGGAAAAGGATGTGTGATTTCGAAGACAACTAGGATGTTGGCTTAGAAGCAGCCATACATTTAAAGAGTGCGTAATAGCTCACTAGTCAAGAGGTCATGCGCCGAAGATGTCCGGGGCTAAAACTTACCACCGAAGCTATGGGCCTGAAAGGGCGGTAGAGGAGCATGCTGCACAGGCAGAAGCCATACCGGAAGGAATGGTGGACAGTGCAGGAGAGAGAATGCTGGCATAAGTAGCGAGAAATAAGTGAGAATCTTATTGGTCGAAAACCTAAGGTTTCCTGGGGAAGGTTCGTCCGCCCAGGGTAAGTCGGGACCTAAGCCGAGGCCGAAAGGCGTAGGCGATGGACAACCGGTTGAGATTCCGGTACCACATTTTTGCGAAAAAGAACAGAAGGGATGACGCAGAAGGATAGGATGTGCACACGAATGGATGTGTGTCCAAGGAGTGAGGGAGGACATAAAGGAAAAACCGTATGTCCGATAATCCTGGGCTTTGAAGGGGAGTCCGCAAGGACGAGTATCTGATTTCACACTGCCAAGAAAAGTCTCTATGGAGCAGGAGTGTGCCCGTACCGCAAACCGACACAGGTAGGTGAGGAGAGAATCCTAAGACCATCGGAAGAATTGTTGTTAAGGAACTCGGCAAATTGACTCCGTAACTTAGGGAAAAGGAGTGCCTCGAAAGAGGCCGCAGAGAAAAGGCCCAAGCAACTGTTTATCAAAAACACAGGTCTCTGCTAAAGCGAAAGCTGAAGTATAGGGGCTGACGCCTGCCCGGTGCTGGAAGGTTAAGGGGACTGCTTAGCGTAAGCGAAGGCAAGAACTTAAGCCCCAGTAAACGGCGGCCGTAACTATAACGGTCCTAAGGTAGCGAAATTCCTTGTCGGGTAAGTTCCGACCCGCACGAATGGCGTAATGATTTGGGCACTGTCTCAACAACAAATCCGGCGAAATTGAAGTGCAAGTGAAGATGCTTGCTACCCGCGATTGGACGGAAAGACCCCGTAGAGCTTTACTGCAGTTTATCACTGAATTTTGGTATTGCCTGTACAGGATAGGTGGGAGGCAGAGAAGGAAGTGCGCCAGCATTTCTGGAGTCAACGTTGGGATACCACCCTGGCAGTACTGGAATTCTAACCGGAGTGCATGAAACTGGACACGGGACAATGATAGGCGGGCAGTTTGACTGGGGCGGTCGCCTCCAAAAGAGTAACGGAGGCGTACAAAGGTTCCCTCAGAAGGGTTGGAAATTCTTCGGAGAGTGCAAAGGCAAAAGGGAGCTTGACTGCGACACACACAGGTGGAGCAGGGACGAAAGTCGGGCTTAGTGATCCGGTGGTACCTCGTGGGAGGGCCATCGCTCAACGGATAAAAGCTACCTCGGGGATAACAGGCTGATCTCCCCCAAGAGTTCACATCGACGGGGAGGTTTGGCACCTCGATGTCGGCTCGTCGCATCCTGGGGCTGGAGTAGGTCCCAAGGGTTGGGCTGTTCGCCCATTAAAGCGGCACGCGAGCTGGGTTCAGAACGTCGTGAGACAGTTCGGTCCCTATCCGTCGCGGGCGTAGGAAATTTGAGGGGAGCTGTCCCTAGTACGAGAGGACCGGGATGGACTGACCGCTGGTGAACCAGTTGTTCCGCCAGGAGCACAGCTGGGTAGCTAAGTCGGGAAGGGATAAACGCTGAAAGCATCTAAGTGTGAAGCCCACCCCAAGACAAGATTTCCCATGGCGAAAGCCAGTAAGACCCCTCCGAGAAGAGGAGGAGATAGGTCAGGGGTGTAAGCATGGCAACATGTTAAGCTGACTGATACTAATAGGTCGAGGGCTTGACCAAATAATATTTACTGTGCAATTTTCAGGGGATAAAGTCTTCTGAACAAGAGAATACAAATCTGGTGGCAATAACGTGGAGGCAACACCCCTTACCATTTCGAACAGGAAGGTTAAGTTCCACAGTGCCCATGGTACTGCAGGGGAGGCCCTGTGGGAGAGCAGGTCGCTGCCGGATAAAGAATAAGGATCTTTAGCTCAGTTGGTTAGAGCAACCGGCTCATAACCGGTTGGTCCGGGGTTCGAGTCCCTGAAGGTCCACCATATGGGGGTATAGCTCAGCTGGGAGAGCATCTGCCTTGCACGCAGAGGGTCAAGAGTTCGAATCTCTTTATCTCCACCAAGAAAAGAACTACATAGTAGATGTAGTTCTTTTCTTTATATCTTAATTTTTAATATATACTGTCTACTCTGCATTTGAAGGGAGATGAACACATATATTTTATAGAATAAAACAGTTTTATTGGGCTATTACGTCTAAGGTTAATGAAAATGATATTAAATTTGTAACAAATATTTTGAATGTAAAAGAATTAGAATTATTTAACAAATTATCTATACAAGAACAGAAACATTCTATAAAAGTGGCATATGATATAAAATTTTTTTGTAAAGAAAATAATGAAATTGATATGGATTTATTATTGAAAGCGGCACTTCTACATGACATAGGCAAGATATATAGAAAACTGAATTTGATAGATAAATCTATAATAGTATTATTGAATAGTATATCTAAAGGAAAAATAAAAAGTTTTTTTAAAAATGAAAAAATAAATGTATATTATAATCATGGTAGAATTGGAAGAGAATTATTGGAAAGAATAAAATGTGATAAAAAATTACTTTATTTAGTAGAGCATCATCATAATTTTGAAATATACAATAATCTGGAATTAAATACACTTAGATTTTATGATAAAAAAAATTAAATTATAGTAGATACACTTTGACCTTACTTGGGAATCGTTTGATATAATTAAATAAATTGTTCATATATGGAAAAGTATTTAAGTTTTTATTATATAATGTTAGAATATAAGTAAGATCATTATTTATATTTTGGAGTATAGTATTGGAGGTTATAATGAATTCTAAAGAAAGAAGAATATATATTAGAGAAATTTTAGAGAAAAGTGATATGCCTCAAAAAGGTCATATTTTATCCGAAAAGTTAGGTGTTACCAGACAGATAATAGTTAAAGATATAGCTATTCTAAGAGCAGAAGGCACAGATATAATAGCAACTCCAGAGGGATATTTAATTCCAAAATCCGAAAAAAATTTAGTAAAACAGGTAATAGCAGTTTCTCATAAAACCACTGAAATAGAGGATGAACTTAAAGCTATAGTTAAATTTGGCGGTAAAGTTCAAGATGTAATAGTGGAACATTCTATTTATGGAGAAATAAAAGCCATGCTTATGATAAAGACCTTATATGATATAGAAAATTTTATGAATAAGGTGAAAGAACATAGGGCAGAACCGCTGCTTATATTAACAGGAGGAGTTCATTTACATACTATAGTGGCAGAAAATTATGATATACTTGAAAATATAAAAGGTGAATTAAAAAATAAAAATTATATAATCTATGATTAAATTATATCGATTATATTTATAAAAAAGAGGTGATATTGTGAAGAGGAAAATGCTGTGGAGTAGTTTAATAGTAATTTTATTTGTATGTATTTTATTTTTGAATAAAATTGTAGATTTCATAATCAATGTAGAATGGTATAAAGAAGTGGGATATTTAACGGTTTATTTTACAAAGCTTATAGCCATATGTAAACTTATGATACCTTTATTTATAATAATTTATATAAGTATAGTACTTTATTGGAGAAGTTTAAGGTTAAGTATTATAAAGTATAGAAGGGCTTTTGAAGTAAATAATAATAAAGTTAAAAATGAAAAAAGGATATTTATTATTGTAAATTTTATTGTGTCATTTTTATTTTCCTATGCATTTGCAGCGACTTATTGGTATAGAATTTTACAATTTAATAATTCCGTTCCTTTTAATATTAAAGATCCAATTTTAAATTTAGATGTATCTTTTTATATATTTAAATTGCCACTTATACAATCCTTACATAGTATGATTTTAAGTCTAATAATTTTTTTAGGATTGATAACTCTAGTTACCTATTTTATATTAAGTGTCAAAGATAAGGTAATATGGAGAAATTTTAAAAAGGATTCCGGTAAAATAGATATTTTAAATAGTGGGATAACCAGGTTCGCTGGGAAACAGTTAGCAGTTTTAGCTGCACTTGTAATGATTTGTGTATCCATAGGATATATTTTAAAATGTATTGGACTTGTATATAGCCAAAAAGGTGTAACTTTTGGTGCAGGCTATACAGATGCTCATGTAAGTTTATTATTATATAAGATAATAGCAGCAGCATCAATTATTTCAGCTGTAATTATATTTATAAGTATACTTGTAAGTAAAGTTAAACCTATAATAGTATCCATAACTGTAATAGTAGCCTTAATTTTAATTAAAAGTTTGTCTTATACTGTAGTTCAAAATTTTATTGTAAAATCTAATCAAAAAACATTAGAGCAACCTTATATAAAATATAATATTGATTATACTCGTAAAGCATTTAATATTGAAAATATTGATGCTAATCCTTTTCAAGTTAAAGATAATTTAACTTCACAGGATATAGATAACAATATGGATACAATAAATAATATAAGGATAAATTCTTTTGAGCCTACTTTAGAATTTTACAATCAGGTTCAAATAATAAGATATTATTATAAATTTAATAATATTGACGTGGATAGATATAATATAAATGGAAAATTCAATCAGATATTTATAGGTACTAGAGAAATAAATACTAAAGCTATAGATCCTAATACCTGGCAAAATAGACATCTTATATATACCCATGGTTATGGCATAGTAATGAATAAAGTTAATTCTGTAACTTCAGAAGGACAACCTAATTTTGTTATAAAAGATATGCCTCCTCAAAACTCTACAGATATAAAGCTTGATAATGCAAGAATATATTTTGGTGAAAAAACTGATGATTATGCTATAGTTGATACCAAGTTAAAGGAGTTTGATTATCCAAAAGGCAGTGAAAATGCAACTAATAATTATGATGGTAGTGCAGGAATAAAATTAGGATTTATTAATAGAATATTGTTTGCAATAAATCAAAAAGATATAAACTTTCTTTTATCTCGTGACATATTAAAAGAAAGTAAAATATTAATAAATAGAAGTATAAAGGATAGAGTAAGTAAAATCGCACCATTTTTAAATTATGATTCGGATCCTTATATAGTTATGAGTGGCGGTAAACTTTATTGGATATTAGATGGATATACTGTTTCAGATAGGTATCCTTTCGCACAACCACAAAATAATTTAAATTATATAAGAAATTCTGTGAAAGTTACTGTAGATGCTGAAAATGGAAATGTTAATTTCTATATAATGGATAAGAGTGATCCTATAGTACAGAGCTATGCCAAGATATTTCCAGATTTATTTAAAGATATGAATAAATTATCACCGGATATAGTTCAACATTTTAAATATCCAAAAGATTTATTTAATATTCAATGCAGTGTACTTGGGAAGTATCATGTAACAGATCCTGGGGTATTTTATAGTGGTGAAGATCTATGGGAAGTAGCTAAAAATCAAAAGCAAGTCAGTGGGGAAAAATATTCAATGGATTCTTCATATATGGTTATGAAACTTCCAAATGAGCAGAAAGAGGAAATGATATTATTACAGTATTTTAACATGAGAGATAAAGATAATATGGTAGCATTGTTTGGCGTTAGAATGGATGGGGAAAATTACGGGAAGATGGTTCTCTATAAATTTCCTGCAGAAAAAACTGTATATAGTCCTTATTTATTTAAGCAAAAGCTAAATCAAGATACTACAATATCTAGTCAGTTATCTCTTTGGAATAAAGATGGTTCTGAAGTTCAATTTGGTGACACCATAATAGTTCCTATTAATCAATCTCTTGTTTATGTGGAGCCTATGTATTTAAGAGCTAGTGGAAAAGAAGGCATACCAGAGATGAAAAGAGTTATAGTATCTTATAGTGATAAAATGGTATTAGCTGAAAGTATAGATGATGCACTGCAGCAGATATTCAGTTATAAACAAGATTACAATCAGGAAAATTCCAGTGAATCTCAAATAGAAACGCCTTCTTATGATATTAATGCAGAAAAGTTAAAAGAGGCGAAAAGTTTGTATGAGCAGGCATTGGAAGCTCAGAAAAATGGGGATTGGTCAAAGTATGGAGAAAATATTAAAAAACTTGGTGATATAATAGATTCGTTACAAAAATAAAAGATGTAAAATTAAATAATCTTGTTTTTGTTGAAGGGAAGATTTAATATGGATTATGATGTACTTATATTAGGCGGTGGAATAGTAGGATGTGCGGTTTCATATGAACTTTCGAAATATAACTTAAATATAGCATTGATTGAGAAAGATTATGATATAGCAGATGACGTAGCTTTAATAGATTCTTCTATAGTTTACGATGGACTAGAATGTGAGGATACTCTATTATCAAAATTAGAACTCATGGGGAATAAAATTATGCCTGAACTTGCCTCCAAGTTTAATATATTCTTTAAAAAAAAGGGATATTTATTATTAGCAGACAGCAGAAAAAGTGAAGAAAAATTAGTTAAGATGTATGATACAGCGTTAAATAGGGGTATAGAAAATATATATTTACTCAATAATTCTAAAGATATATATAATTTAGAACCAAGTTTAAATAGAAATATAAGAAAGGCTATTTATTCTAAAAATACAGCAGTTATTTCACCATATGACTTAGCAATTTCATATGGTGAGATTGCTTTTGATAATGGTGTGAATTTTAAATTAGGAGAAGAAGTCTTAGATATAAAAAATATATCTAAGGGATTTAGAGTAATAACTAATAAGAATAAATTTACTTGTAATATGGTTGTAAATACTACTCCAAGAGAAAGTTATAGCATAGATAAGGAAAATAAATTTAATAAAAAAAAGAAGTATTTAAAATATTTTCTTTTGGAAGAAAACTCATCTAAAGCATATAAAAATATCATATCTGTTATTGGAGAAAATGATGAAAAAATATACACTATTCCTACTAAAGAAAATGGGATATTAATAGTTTTAAAGAACAATAGAAAAATAAGTAATGAAGAGGGATTAAGGAAAATTAAATATTTTATAAAAAATGTATCAGAGAAGAATATAATACCATTTTATGAATCTACATTTTATGATGATTTTTTAATTATAGATGATAGTCTAATTGATAAAGGCTATATTAGGATATTTGGAAAACATTATGGTCAAGTTACCATGACTCCGGCGATTACAAATATAGTATGTGAAACTATAGTTAGTAATTTGAACTGTGTTTTAAAAAAAGATTTTATAGATAAAAGAAGAGAAGTCTATAAATTTAGGGATCTCTTAAATATAGACAGACAAAATATAATAAATTTGGATAAAAAGTATGGGAAAATAATATGTTATTGCAAGAAAATTACAGAAGGTGAAATTATAGATTCCATAAGGAGACCTCTTGGAGCACGTACTATAGAGGGAATAAGGCGAAGGACAAATGCTACTTTTGGAAATTGTAAAGGATCTCAATGCCTTTGTAAAGTTGCATCAATTTTGGCCAGAGAGATAAACAAAGATATGACAGATATACTTAAGGATTCTAAAGATTCTAATATCATATTGGGTAGAATAAAAGAATTTGACGAGATGTGATCAGGAGGAATTATAAATTGGTTAAAGAAGTAATTTGTAGTGAGTGCAATGAAAAGTTTGATATAAATGATGATTTAAAAATCAATAATCATTTATATAGTGAAAAGGACAATCTCACCAAATTAAATATTTATAGTGAATGTGGCATATTTACCACTATTGTTAGAATAAAGGGTTCAAATTATAATGTAGTACCAGTAAAGAGTTCCAGACCTTTAAATAAGAATTTATGGGTAGAATGTTCAAAGGTTTTAAGTAGGATACATGTTGGAGCACCTATAAAAATGGGAGATATAATTTGTAAGAATATATTAAATACTGGAGTTGATATAATCTGCACTAAAAGTATTGATAAAAGAAAGTAATAAATTTTTAGTTTTTACTTTATTATTTTCTACATGTTGGTTATAATAAATGATGGATATGTAGTTATATATCAATATTAGACTAATTTTGTGTAATCTAAAAATAAAATTAACTGATAAATAGATTATTAGCTTTATATAATTATTTAGGGGAGTCAGTGTTTTGGTGTAAGTTGATATAATGATATTGTTAATTTGTCTTTGAAATATTAATAAATCATATTATATCGTCATAATCTTTGAGAATAATCATTAAGTGGTTATTGGGTAATTGGAGTGTCAACACGGAGTCTTTGGTCCTTGAGAGGTATAAGGCTCCATTTGTTTTGAATAGAAAAATAGAAATTATGCATAAACTAAGGAGGATTAACTATGTTAGATTTAAAAAGGATAAGAAATAATCCAGAAGAAATAAAAAAACAACTTTTAAATAGGGGAGAAGATTTTGAACTGTCAATTATTGATGAAGTAGTATCTTTAGATGAAAAAAGAAGAAAAATTTTAGTTGAAGTAGAAGCTTTAAAAAATAAAAGAAATCAAGATTCTGGAGAAATAGCTAAAATAAAAAGATCTGGTGGAAATGCAGATACTTTAGTTGTAGAAATGAAACAAGTTTCAGATAATATAAAACAATACGATATTCAGCTATCAGAAATAAATGATAAAATAGAGTACATAATGCTTAGAATACCTAATATTCCAAATCCAGCAGTTCCAGAAGGAAAGCTAGATGAAGATAATGTAGAAATTAGACGATGGATGGAACCTACTAAATTTAAATTTCAACCTAAAGCTCACTGGGATATAGGTACGAATCTTAATATACTTGACTTTGAAAGAGGAGGAAAAGTAGCAGGCTCTAGGTTTACTTTTTATAGGGGGTTAGGAGCAAGACTTGAAAGAGCTATTGTATCTTATTATTTGGATTTTCATACTGAAAAACACGGATATGAAGAGATATTGCCACCTTATATGGTAAATAGAACCAGCATGATTGGTACAGGACAACTTCCAAAGTTTGAAGAAGATGCTTTTAGGGTAGCAAATAATGATTTTTTCTTAATTCCAACTGCAGAAGTGCCAGTAACTAATTTTTATAGAAATGAGGTATTAAAAGGAGAAGATCTTCCAATAAAACATGTTGCATATAGTGCATGTTTTAGAGCTGAAGCAGGTTCAGCAGGAAGAGATACTAGAGGAATTATAAGACAGCATCAATTCAACAAGGTTGAACTTGTTAAATTTGCAAAGCCTGAACAATCTTATGATGAACTTGAGAAATTAACTAATGATGCGGAAGATGTACTTAAAGGATTAAAAATTCCCTATAGAGTAGTTAAGATATGTAAGGGGGATCTTGGATTTACAGCTGCCCTTAAGTATGATATAGAAGTTTGGATGCCAAGTTACAATAGATATGTAGAAATATCAAGCTGTAGTAATTTTGAAGATTTTCAAGCAAGACGAGTTAATATTAAATACAAGGAAACTCCAAAAGACAAACCCAAATATATTCATACATTAAATGGTTCTGGAGTAGCTATAGGGAGAACTGTAGCAGCTGTTTTAGAGAATTATCAACAGGATGATGGAAGTGTATTGATTCCTGAAGTATTAAAACCATATATGGGTGGAAGAGAAGTAATAAAATAGTTTTCATAAAAATTGAATTTACCTAAGGGGTAGTTAGTTCACACACTAACTTCATCAAAATGGAGATAAGAAGTGTTACATACTAAGGTCCAGATGGAAAAGGCATTTGTTGTGAATAAATTTCATCTGGACCTGAAAATGAAAATAGTTTGAGGGTATAAAACTTTTCCTCATTTTTAATGGAAAGTCTATTGACAGCTAAAAAACTTCATGTTATAGTATTTAAGGTGAACGAAAGAATATCATGCAGCATTAATCAATAGAGGTTATTATAACTTAAAGATAACTGTGGAAAGATGGTCGAGTTGGTTTAAGGCACCGGTCTTGAAAACCGGCGTACGGGTGACCGTACCAAGGGTTCGAATCCCTTTCTTTCCGCCACTAATATATTTAAATGGTAGGACATGGAGAAATACTCAAGTGGCCGAAGAGGCGCCCCTGCTAAGGGCGTAGGTCGGGTGACCGGCGCGAGGGTTCAAATCCCTCTTTCTCCGCCATGATATTTATTAAGATGTGTTAAGCTTCAAGAATAGCTTAAAATCAAGGATTTAGGAAATTTGAGTTTCAATAAGAGTTATTAAAATGCAATATAATTGTAGCAAAATAGAAGCAATCAATCTAAGAAGTTATCCAGTAAGTTGGCAACTTCTTTTTTCTTTGTCTCAGATACATGTACATAAGTTTTTCTTGTGATGTTTATGTCTATATGACCTAATAAAGCCTGTATCACATTTTTTGTATTTTTCAGGACTTTCAATTTTATTTTTTAAAAATTCTTTATGCATAGATTTTAATAAAGGAATTATTTTTCTAGAAATAGTACATATCTAACCTCATCATTTTTAGTTTCCGCAAGTATTTTTTTATAGCCTATAACTTTATTATTCTCATATATGGCTTGTTTGCTATAAGTTTTATTGATATATATGGTATTATTTTTAAAATTAATTTTATGCCATTCTTCACCTTCTCTTAATCCCCCCATGCACGGCGGTCGGATAAAGGCGTAGGTGTATAGAAAACGGTTGCACAATTTCGAAGCCGACTGATTTTCGCATCTTTTTCAAGTTGTAAATTGTAAAAGTATACCTTGGCTGTCTATGAAAGAATTGCATTTCACATGTCAGTCCTTTATATTAGTATGGGAAATAGATTAAAGCCTATATTAATAAAACCTTAAGGTTTTCATAAGAAAATTATTATGATATAAATTTTTGTTTTGCAGTATTATAATAATAATGAGTGCTTAATCAGGAAGAAGGGATAGAACTTATGAGTATGAATATTTTGGTTGTAGACGATGAGCAGTCCATAGCGGACCTAATTGAAGTTTATTTAAAAAATGAAGGTTTTACAATATACAAATTTTATAACGGTCAAGATGCGTTCCGGTGTGTTGAGTCGGAACAGTTAGAGCTTGCGATACTTGATATCATGCTGCCGGATATTGATGGCTTTACTCTCTGCCAGAAAATTAGGGAAAATCATAATTTTCCTGTTATCATGCTGACTGCTAAAGAAGAAGAAATTGATAAAATTACCGGATTGACACTAGGTGCGGATGATTACATAACAAAACCGTTTCGGCCTTTGGAGCTTGTTGCCCGTGTCAAGGCGCAGCTCCGGAGATTTACCAAATATAATTATGCGGAGCCAAACCAGGAAGAACACTTGATTGCCTTTTCCGGATTGATATTGGACATGGGTACCCATGAATGTACGCTGAATGAGAAAAAGATATCTCTCACTCCTAAAGAGTTTTCAATTCTTTGGGCCCTTTGCTCCAATCGCGGACGGGTGGTAAGTTCGGAAGAATTGTTCCATGAGGTATGGGGAGATAAGTATTTTACTAACAGCAATAATACAGTAATGGTTCATATCCGTCACTTAAGAGAAAAAATGCACGACAGCGCGGAACATCCTAAATATATCAAAACGGTATGGGGGGTTGGCTATAAAATTGAAAAGTAAGAGAGATAAAAGAAGGAATGATTATACAAAATTAAAAAGGAAAGTATTTTCTCAAATGCTTCTTATTACAGTTGCCGCCGCTGTGACTGTTTATCTATTGCGCCATATCCTGCGTGGACAGATCGGAGATCGTATCGTTCGATTTTTAGTCAACGCTTTTAAATTTAAAGATTCGGAAGCGCAGACAATCTATCAGTTGGTGATTCGCAACAATATGGACATGATCCTTTTTGTTGTAATCCTAATATTTTTAGTTATCCTTTTTCGATTTTCTGTTTCTTGGTTTACTAAATATTTCGATGAGGTCAGTGCCGGAATGGATAAACTTGCTGAGGAATCTGATGAAAAAATTACATTATCACCGGAATTGGATTTTATGGAAAATAAGCTTAATCAGATAAAAAACAACTTGGAAAAGCAAGAAAAAGCTGCCCTTAATGCCGAGCAGCGCAAGAATGATTTGGTAGTTTACCTGGCTCATGATATAAAGACACCTCTGACCTCCGTTATAGGATACTTAAGTCTTCTGGATGAAGCTCCTGATATGCCTCCGGAACAGAAGGCAAAATATGTGGGTATTACCTTGGAAAAAGCTTATCGATTAGAGCAGCTTATAAATGAGTTTTTTGAGATCACAAGATTTAATCTTCAAACGATTGTTTTGAATAAAGTAAAAATCAATCTACTGTTCATGCTCCAGCAGATGGCGGACGAATTCTATCCAATGCTGACTCCACAGGAAAAGCAGGTGTCCGTCAATGTGCCTGACGGACTCACTCTGTGGGGAGATGCAGATAAACTGGCCCGTGTGTTCAATAACATTCTGAAAAATGCGATAGCCTATAGCTATGAAAACAGCGTCATTGACATTTCTGCTAAGCAGCAGGACAAAAATATTATTATAACTTTTACGAATCAAGGTAATCCTATCCCACGACAAAAACTGGAAACAATATTTGAGAAATTTTTTCGGCTGGACACATCCCGTTCTACCAATACAGGCGGTGCCGGGCTTGGACTAGCTATTGCCAAAGAAATCGTAAACGCGCATGGAGGCAATATTTTCGTGCAAAGTAATACAGAAAAGACAGTTTTTACTGTGGTGCTTCCACAAAAGCAAGAAAAGGATAGGTTATCTGCTTAAGTCAGATAGCTTGTCCTCTTATAAATAAAGATCTTCTGCAATTTGTAATATACAATTTATATATTAACTTTAATTTTAAGTACGAATTGCAGTAAAGATATTAAAAATGGGTAAAACACAAAGAGCATACTGGTGAATGCTGTTTTCAATAACACTTCATACTTTTTCCAAATACATGGAAGCATAAATTCAAGAGGTATAAAAAGCAATATATTTTCTATGTATGAGCGAATACCAGTAAAACTTAGCATAACAGTAAGGTAGTACACAAAGATATATACGATTATAATATGTTCAATTGACAGTTTATAGCCAATCTTTTTGCTTTGAGAGGTCAGTGTATATGGTATGGAATCAAGAATAGCAAAGAACATGTATGTCATAGTGAAACTCCAGATACCAAGATAAGAAAATCTTAAGAAGTTCATAAGAAGTTCATAAGATGGAATTCCAACATAGCTCTTTTTTCTGTGGTTAAATAATATCAGTACAGAATAAGGAGCTGTTTTATTATGGTACGAAAAGTAGAAAAGAAAAACTCAGGAATATGCATATTTGTAACATTTCTATTGATGGCTGTCATTACCGCTAGTGTTTATAAATCCATCATTACCCCGGAAAACCAACATATTTTAAAGATAGAACCGGATTCAACTGTCTCTATATCTCCCGATAAGCTGAACAGCTCCAATGTGATTCTGATCCGTTTAAAAGATCATGCTATCCTAATGCAAAAAAATAGCGAAGAAAAAATCTATCCTGCTTCTTTGACTAAAATTATGACGGCCATTGTTGCAATAGAAAATTTACCTAACCTGAAGGAAGAAATAAGACTTACCAATTCCACATTTCAGGGGCTGTACGAAGCAGATGCATCAATGACAGGTTTTCAGCCGGGTGAGAAGGTAAGTGCTATTGACCTTTTATATGGAGCACTGCTTCCAAGTGGGGCAGAGTCTTGTATTGGGCTTGCAAATCAAATTGTGGGTTCGGAGCAGGGATTCGTAAAGATGATGAATCAAAAGGCGGTAGAGCTTGGTATGGATAACACTCATTTTGAAAATGTGACAGGGCTTCATAATGAAAATCATTATACAACAGTCAAGGATCTGGCTATTCTTCTAAGCTATGCATTGCAAAATGATACTTTCAGGGAGATTTTTACTTCGTACCGTCACTCCACGCAACCTACGAATAAGCACCCTGACGGGATAACCTTTTATAGTACCATGTTTGAAGAACTCAACAATCAAAACATTATTGATGGGGAAATTTTAGGAGGAAAAACTGGATATACCGATGAAGCCGGTCTATGTCTTGCGAGTCTCGCCAAAGTGGGTAGGCAAGAGTATATTCTGATTTCAGCTGGTGCGAAAGGGGATCACCATTCAGAACAGTATAATATTACTGATGCATTAGCTGTATACAACAGTATGGGAAAATAATAAGTTCTTCATAAGAATTTATTAAAATTTAATATATGTTACATGTATTAAATTAAGTTCATTAAGGTAACTATTCAACAGTAATATGCATTAAAGGTTATTGGGAATGTAGTATTAATTGTAGTAAAATAAACACAAAAGTTATAAATTAAGAACTTAATCTATTATTTTATGCTATATTTTTATAAATTATCCACAGGTTATTCACATTATCCACAATATTCCATTAGCTAAAATTTTAAAATAACTTTAGAAATAAGTTTTTAAGCAGTAAAAAGAAGTAAAATAATATACTTATATCTCTTAAATTATAAGATTTAAAGATTAAGTGAAGAAACGGGGAAATATCATAGAATGAACGGTAAAAAAATACAGTGCTATAAATGTAAATATTATTACATTACATGGGATATAAAGTTTCCTTACGGATGCAAATTATATAAAGTAAAATCTAAGCAAGTTCCATCTATAATTGTTTTTAAATCTATAGGAACAGTGTGTGATAAATTTGTGAAGAAGTTATGATAAAAATATGAAATTCAAAATATCTTTATATTCAGAATGTGCAATTTTTGATAGGTTGATGCTCGTATATTAAATAAAAATTACATTTATTGGTTGTAAACCATTTACTTTAGCTCCATATTTCACAAAGGATATATTACTTCAGCAAGGATAAAATATTAATGAATTGAAAATATGTACTTATAGGAGGTAATACTTATTATGGGTTTATTTAACAATGTTTTGGGAAATAACAATGATAATAAGAAAAGTGAAGATGAAGGAAGACTTACACTTCATAAGGAAGAACTTGATATAAACAAAAACAAGATTAGAAAAGGTGAAGTTGAACTAAGTAAAGAAATTGTTGAAGAACAAAAAACAGTTGATGTTCCAGTTACTCATGAAGAAGTTGTTATCGAAAGAAGAGCAGTAGATAATCAAACCAGCGATACACCTATTGATGATAAAGAAACCATACGTATTCCGGTCAGTGAAGAACAGGTCAATGTGGATAAACATACTGTGGTGACTGGAGAAGTATCTGCCCATAAACGTGAAGTTGGAGAAACAAGGCGAGTAGATGAGAAACTAAAAAGAGAAGAAGCTCGTATAAACACGAATGGTAATGCGGATATAGTGGATGACAATACAGATAATGGCTTCCGTTAGAAAATTCATAAAATAAATTTAAAAACACCTCTCAAATTATATGTCAGATTTATGAGGTGTTTTTTAGACCATCTACGAGAAACCAATAGAAAATTGAAAAATCATTTTGTATTGAAAAACCATATGTAGAGATATAAATATTTATTATGTTATATATGATGGGGTAAGTATTAGAACTACTTGCTTATAAATAATAGAATTCTATGAAAATAGAAGTAAATAAAAGATAATTTTAAGTTATTGATATAGGAGGATAGAACATGTTAAACAAATATGTGCCTAGTATAGAAAGTGTTCAAACAGTTTCAAATAAGATTCCTCATAATGTAGACAGTAGTGTAAATATGCAACTTGGCAAGGAACAAATGGAAATATCTAAGGACAAAATAAAAACTGGTGAGGTATCCATTCGCAAGGAAGTCTCAACTGAAGAAAAAAATATTACTGTACCTGTGAAACGGGAGGAACTTGTTATTGAAAAGACTGTTTTTGATTCCCAATTTCATGATAAATCAGATGTTCATACTGAAACTATTCGAATACCTATTAGTGAAGAACGTATCGATATATATAAACAGCCAGTAACTTTAGAAGATGTTTCAGTTAGTAATCATCAATATAATCAGGTGAAGTATGTAACTGAAACACTAAGAAAGGAAGTGCCTCACATTAGTACTAAGGCGGAAGAAAAAATTGTGGATTATGAAAGCAATGAATAATTCTTGTACTTATTTTCTAAACCTAAAATAAGCACCCTAGATGACGAGTGCTTATTTTTAACAATATTATTTTTTTCACTTATTATTAATTATTGATTTAATCATAGCTCGATTATTTATCTCAAAAGCATAATCTGGTTGATATAACTTGTACTCTTCATCTCTAAAAAACTTTTCAAATTCTTTAAAAATTTTATCTTGATCAAATCCTAATGTGAATAATTTAAGTACAAAATTTCTGGTTTTATTTGCGGCTTCAATGCATTTTTCCCAATATGTAGGCGTTTCACTTTTATCAACCAAGCCAAAGTGAGGAGATATAATGTATCGTGGATTCGCTTTTCGGCATTTATTGATGGAGTCTATTGTTTGTTTATAACTAATTATAAATGCAGAATTAATTTTTCCTGACTTATTCATACATCCAGTTGTTTCGCTTGGAAAGATAACCTCATTATTAACTAGAAATGATAATGAACACTTTGTATGACCAGGCGTTTCTAATACATTAATACTTATATTACCTAAATTTAATGAATCTCCCTCTGAGATTTTATGATCTACTTTCATTAAAGTATCATCATAGTCTATTAATTGGCTGGATCCATAATATAGCGCAGACTGATTGTTTAGCTCTTTAATTGTTTTTAACGCACTTTTTTTATTTAAAATATTTTGTGCATGTTCTGCTGCCATCACTTTAACATCAGGCCATATTTTTCTTAAGTATGGTACTGCACTAATATGATCGTAATGGGAGTGACTAAGAAGTATATAGTCTAACTTTCTTTCATCATTAAGCACTTGCTGAATATTTCCTATAAGGCTAGAAGCGCAATACGCCATTCCGCAATCAATTAATGCTGTTTTGTTTTTTCCAAGTATCAAAAATGCAGTGCTGCTACCTTTCCCGCTTGTTACGTTTATTATATTCTTCATTATTTAATCAGCTTTAAAAAATCTATAAGAACCTAAATAAATACATAAAGATTATAGATTTAATTCATACACTCAATATTGCTATTAGTGTACATAATAACATTTCTCTATAATGTCATACCGCAAGCTGACGGTACTTTTGCCACTTCCCTTCTAAAATTAAGCAACTAATTTCCCATTTTGAAAATATAGAGTAGTTACTTTATTTATATTCTTATAATTCAATTGTTGATTTTGTTTATATCTATTAAGGATATTTATTGTAGAATTGGAAACAGAACTTGTAATAATTGCAATAATCACAGCAGAACTTAATAAACTTAATACAACCTTAAATTTATTTTCTCTTTTATCACTATTTTGTTTTTCCATTTAAATCATCCTTTTATAATTCTAAATTCCATCTTAAAAATAAAAAAGATGGCAGTATATGCCACTATATTAATATATAAGAGGAATTATCTACAATTAATAGTTCCTCTATTGTAATTTAAATTTAAATATTGAATATTAATTTTAATGTCACTTTTTCACCGACTCTAATATTAAATGAAGAAATGAGTAATTCTTTTATTACTTCTTTTTTATTGTCGCATAATTCATTGACTATTGTTTCTCATTGATTAAGGTTGAGAAAAAGTTTTTAAAAAATGCCTTATACCGCCTTCACCTATATTGATTTTCCCATATTCTTCTTTCTTAAGTCTTCTAGCTATTTCATTGTTAGATATGCCTAAAATCTTCCAATAAAGTATGTTGTTTTTCTGAGCTAAAAGCTTAGAATCAAATTTTTCACCTTGCCTTTTATGTATATCCCCCTTATTCAGCTCTTTTTTTAAGTTTTCATTTTCAACTTGTAATTTCATATTTTCACGTCTAAGATGTTGCATTTGTTCATCTAGAGTGTTATACATACTTGTAAACTCAATTATGGCATTTTTATACTGATTAATTACATCATTAATGGCTCTGCGTATACCCACAATTTTTGAATCTTTTAGAAGCTTTTTTAATACTATCAGTTTATTTTCTATTCCATTTATTTCAAGAGCAGGTTTGTCTTTCCTCTCTTTGTCTTTCCAATATATAACCACTCAAAAATCACCTTTTTTCTCGTATTTTAAGCTTATACTACGAATTTTTTATTATATTATAATACCTTATATAAGATAAGTAAAGTATAGAAAATATTTAAAAAATAAGCACCAGTTTTACCTAATGCTTAAATCATTTTGTAATTTTAAATTTTGGTTCAGGTATGTATAATTCTTAACATTATAGGGCTTCCTTTTTCTATTTTTGATATCTGTGATTGACTTAATCCTGAAATTTCTGCTAGTTTATATTGAGATATGTTTTTCTTTGTTCGTAAAAACTTAAGTCTATTTAGTATTATCTTATCTCCTCCTTTAATTCTATTATATAATTATATAAATAAGCAATTGATTATATAATAGAATTAAATTTACAGTTTATTTTAAATTATCTTTCTATATCTTTAAAATACTTGAAGTAATTCTATTTTAGAATTATAATTCTATTAAGAAGGAGGTATTATCATTTTGGACATTGGAGACAGAATAAAAAAAATAAGAGAAGAAAAAGGGCTTTCAACTTATAAACTCGCAGACATAATAAGTAATAATGGTTTTAAAATAAGTCAATCAGCAATTAGTAAAATAGAAAATGGAAATAAAAAACTGGATATAGATACAATTAAAGAAATTAGTAAAGCGCTTGGAGTTCCTGTTACTGAATTGATAGAAAATAGCGAAATATTTGGCAGAAGATTAGGTCAGTTAATAAAAGATAGAAATACAAACAGAGATAATTTAGCTAAATCCATAGGAATTTCAATAGAAGAAATCTTACAATTTGAGGGTGGAAAAGAACCAGATATCACTACATTAAATAAAATAGCTATGTTTTTTGATGTTACAACGAATTACCTTATTGGTAAGAGCAATTTTCAAACCTGAACCGATAAAAATTTAATAGAATTTGCTGAGAATAGAATTAAATTAGGATGTTTTAATACTTCTAGAGAAACAGATATAATGCAGGCATATAACACCGAAGTAAAAAAAATAATAGATGAGCGTACCTCTAAATTAAATGAGGTTTTAAATAGCTATTATAAATCCCACATAAAAGTTAATCATGATGAAGTATTTGGAGTTTTAATAGATGTTATTTCTAACTTAATTCACTTTACAGACTTCATTGTGAAACTATCAAAGGATAGAAATTTTAAATATTCTGTAGGATATAATTTAATGGGAGAAGATATACAAAATGGTATTATAAGTCCAGATGAGAACGGTGAAGAACTTTTTAGGTTTTTTGAAAAGATAGAAGCTATACCATATATTAGTGAAAAGATTTCTTCAATGTTAAGAGAACTTGAAAATGAATATAGTAGAAGATTTCATAATAATGCAAGCATATTTTTTGAATACCAAAGACTCCATAAAAAGTGATATTAGAATTCCATGATACCATAATTAAAAGTAGTTACTATGGAATTATTTGAAGTAACTACACCATAAAACCAAATAAAAGGTTATTATAAATTATTTTATAAGGAGGAATAAACTATGTTACCTGAATCTAAAAAGTATACTTATGATGAGTTTTTACAGTTAACCAAAGATACGGAAAGAACTGAATTTATAGATGGTGAAATATATATGCTTGCATCACCAACGCCAGAGCATCAAAGAATATCAGGAAATATATTTTTTCAACTGAAAAATTATTTTAAAAATAAAGAATGTGAACCTTTCGCCGCTCCTTTGGATATAGTTTTAGAAAATGATAGCGGAGATAAAACCGACATAGTTCAACCGGACTTAATGGTAATTTGTGATAAATCAAAGTTTACCAGCAGCAATTACAAAGGTATTCCCACTTTGATAATTGAAATTCTTTCTCCTTCAACCGCTGCAAAAGATACCATTAAAAAGATGGATTTATACATGAGATTTAAATTAGCTGAATACTGGATTGTACGGCCTAAAAGTAAGACAGTTGATATATACGTGTATGATGAGAATTTAAGAGCTTATACGGAACCTATGGCTTATTCAAAGGATGATGTGGTTAAGTCCAGTATATTTAAAGATTTATCTATTAAACTGGAAAATATATTCTAGTAAAAGGGAGGTAATATTCAATGGACAACACAGCTAAGAACAAAACATACACTTATGCTGACTATATGAATTACCCTGAAAATGAACGTATTGAACTTATAGAAGGTAAAATATATGCTATGTCTCCAGCTCCATCAAGAATACATCAAGAATTAATTTCTGAATTAATAACTATATTTAATAATTACATTAAATCCAATAATGGTAATTGCAAGGTATATCCTTCACCTTTTGATGTATTTCTCACAGATGATAAAAGTCTTGATAACTGTAAGAACATTGTCCAGCCTGACATATCGATAATATGTGATAAAACTAAATTAAATGATAAAGGATGTATAGGCGCTCCTGATATGATAATAGAGATAGTATCACCCCATAATCCATCTAATGACTATGTAAGGAAACTAGGACTATATGAACACTTTAAAGTAAAAGAATACTGGATAATAAATCCTATGAATAAATCCATATTAATTTATAGACTTAATGATACAATGCACTATGCCGCTCCTGAAACTTATAATTTCACAGATACAATAAAAGTTGGGATATATGACAGTTTAGAAATTGACTTTAATACTTTAGATGTGTAGGTACTTTATAATATTTCATAGTAACCACAATATATGAATGAAGGATGGTGGATGTTATGCCAACTAAAAAAGCAAACGGAGAGGGGTCTATACAAAAATATTATAAAAATGGTGAATTTAAAGCCTGGAGATGTACTATTACTATTGGTAGGGATGATATGGGAAAACTCAAAAGGAAGTCCTTTTATGGTAAAACCAAACTTGATGCTATAAAAAAGAAAGATGAAGCAGTAAAAGAACATTATATAATATTTAATCCATGTGACAATGTTACTCTTCCAAAACTCCCACCTAAGAAAGAAATTCAAATATTCACTGTTGAGGAGGAAATAACCTTTATAAAATCTTTAATTAACCACAGAAATAGAGCATTATTTATATTAGTCCTTGGGACTGGGTTAAGGATTGGTGAAGTAGTTGCCCTTAAATGGTCCGATATAAATTTTAAGAATTGTGAGCTTAAAGTTCAGAGGACATTTAAAAGAGTTCATTTGATAAACAATGAATCATCTTCTAATAAAACTGCAATAATAGAACAACAGCCTAAAACTGTAAATAGTATCAGAACTGTAAATATCCCCTCAAATATTATAGAAGAATTGAGAAGGCACAAAACAAGGCAGCTTGAAGAAAAATTAAAAGCTGGTGAAACCTATATAGATAATAACCTAGTATTCCCCAATGAAATAGGCCAACCTACAGATACAAGAAATTTAACTAGAAGTTATGCCAGGGCACTAAAGAAAGCTAACATACCTTATAAAAATTTTCATGCCATGAGACACACCTTTGCCACCAGATTATTTGAAAGAAAAGTAGACCTACCTGCTGTTCAAAAACTTCTTGGTCATAGTAGCATTAAAATTACAAGTGATATTTACACGCATGTATTGCCTGATGTAAAAGTAAAAGCAGTTGATACATTAAATGATTTATTCGCAGATTTGTAAAAGAGGTTGTTCAACATATAAAAATTATACGCGGTAAAGGAGAGTTTAAATGATACTAAGTGGAAAAGAAATAAAGAATAAATTAGGCAAGGAAATTATAATAGAACCTTTTAATGAAAAACAACTCAATCCTAATAGCTATAATTTAAGGCTTCATAATAAATTACTTGTTTATGAAGAAAATATTCTTGATATGAAAAAAGTTAACTCTGCAAGAGAGATTATAATACCTAATGAAGGATTCTTACTAGAACCTAATAAGCTTTATTTAGGTAGAACGCTAGAATACACAGAAACTGATAAATATGTTCCTATGGTTGAGGGTAGAAGCTCTGTAGGAAGATTAGGTTTATTTATACATGTTACTGCTGGATTTGGAGATATTGGTTTTAAAGGGTATTGGACCTTAGAAATGTTCTGTATACAACCAATAAAAATATATCCAAACGTTGAAATATGTCAAACTTACTACCATGCAATAGAAGGAGAATATGATAGATATAAAAGTGAAAAATATCAAAACAACAAAGGTATTCAACCTAGCTTATTATATAAAGATTTTTTAAAATAAAAGGTTGTAATTAAATAATTTTCCCAAATAATACTTTTTAAATAATTTAACTTTCTTATAAAACTACCCTATGAACTCATAGGGTAGTTTTATATTTATCACTTTTTATTGTGTTACTGGTTGTGTTATCTTAAAAAAACTTCTGTGGGTTGTGTTATTTTGCATTAAAAAAGACCTTTATATGTTAGTAAAAGTCTTGATATTGGTGCATCAGAGAGGACTTGAACCCCCGGCACGCTGGGACGTAATAAACAATTTTACATAGTTCCTCACTATCCCTAAACCCTGTTATACTGTCATTTTATTTCTCGTCTTGTCCCTTATTATACCTTTTTATTCTATCCTATAAGGGGTAAAAAAGGGGGTAAAAATTCTTGCAAGTAATTATTCATATTTTATAATCTCTATATATGTACACATTAAATTATGTGCATCTGTGCAAGATATACAATATAAAAACATGAACTTTGTAAAAACATCTGTACTATCTGTACTGATCCCCTTAAACCCTTCATATAAAAGGAAAGTACAGATATTTTATGTGTACTTTCAATCTGTACTATGTGTACTATCTGTACTTTTGTGGTATAATATTGTAAATATATTGAGAATATTATAAAAAATATTATTTTACATAGAAATAAAAAGATTACAAGGAGCGATCTAATTAGATAAAACTTAATAAGCAAGAAAAATATTAAAGGAGGTGTGACATTGGATCAACTTTTAACCAAAAAGGATCTCGCTAAGAGATGGCAAATATCAACGGCAACTATAGACAGGTATATACAGGACAAAATATTAGTTCCAGTCAAAGGTATCACAGTAATAAGATTTAATCCGCAGTATATTAGAGAACTTGAAGGAACAAAGCTTGAAAAGTTTTCACCAGTAGAAAGAAGAAGACTGGAGAGAGAGCTGGAAGACCTTAAACGAGAGAATGAAATATTAAAAGGAGTTATAGCTAGGATTCAATCAATAACATCAGAATCTATGTATCTAATGTCTAAGGAGCCACCATTTCAGGTATAAAAAGAGAGCTTTAAAATATAAAGCTCCTTACTTATTTATGAATAACATTAAATATCTTCTCAATGTTGCTTCAAATACTCAATTATGCCTTTTCTGAAATCATTCATTGTATAAAATACTTGCTTTGAAATCTCCTCCATATGAGATTTATTTAATGATCCATCAGTATTATTTGCATTGACCTCCATTTCATATGAAAAATCACCCAATGATTTTCTAAGAGCCTTATCCAAATCATTAATATTCATTTTTAATCCCCCTAATTATTTTCATTATAGTTATCTTTAGTATAGGCAGTAATTTTTAAATCTGATTTATAACCTTCTAAATCGTCTATATCTGTTATATAGTATTTTTTACCATTATACTCTATGATACAATCCAGATCTATATCATTACGCCAGTTTATTTTAAATACAGCTTGCACTTCAGTATTTGCAATAATTGCCTGTTGAGTCTCTTTTGTAGTTGCATGTCTATAATATGCCCATATATTTTTAACTAAATAATCAAGTTTTTTATCAGTTTCTCCTAATTCATTCTCATATTCTACATAATGTAATATATTAATTTTCCTATTTTTCATATCATTCATATTTACCACATCCTTATTGTATAGCCCTTAAAAATTCCTCATAATGTTCAAATAGTCCAGTATAGGCATCTAGCATTGAAGCCATACCATCTATTCTCATTTTAGCCGATTGATTTTTGATAGGTACTATATTACCATTTCTGTCTGTTTCAACTCCTGTGTTAGTTAAACACCATTTTAGCATTGGATTATTATTATAATTAATTTTCTTGGCTTGTAAATCTGCCCCCATCATTTGCATTGGTAATGACAGGGTCTTAGCTCCTTGAATACATCTTTCCATTTTGAAGCCATTATTTTTCATTTCTTCAACCCAGTATTTAGCTGAATAACTGTCATAATATATCCATAATGGAGTTATTTCCTTTTCGTTTAACATTTCAAGAAACCACGCTGTAACATCCCTATAATCAATACTGTTACCCTCGCATAGTCTTAATAAGCCACGTTCAAGCCATTTATCATATGGTATTTTATCCTCATAAACTCTTTTATTAAAACTCTCTTTAGGGAGCCAATACATTTGTGTTATATATCTCTTTTGAGTTTCGGCATCCATCAGTAACAATGTTGCTGCTGTTAAATCTGTGGTAATACTGAGGTCTGCCCCTCCTATAGCATAGGAATTACAGAAGTTATTTATATTAAAAGTTTCCTCATTGTTTATAGCATCAAATGTAAGCCATGCAGTTGATACAGTACACCTTATATTAAAATCTTTTGTGAGAATACCAGAAACATCCTTAGGGTTATTCTTTGCTCTATCAACTTTTATTTCTAAATCATCAAGCTTTTTAATATTTCCTAATCCTGGGTTAGCCTTTGGCCAACATTCTGGATTTCTCCATTCTTCTTTACTGTCAAGTTCATAAAGAATAGGTAAAAAGGTATCATCTTCGAAATTTCCATCAACTACATTGCAAGCATATTCATACATATCATCAAAAATATTCTCTCGCACTGTTCCTGCTGTGGTTATCATAATCAATAATGGTTCCCGCCTTGCACTTTGAGACTGTTTCATAACTTCATATAAGTTCCTATCTTTAATACTGTGTAATTCATCTATAATGACGCATTGAGAATTTAATCCATCAAGTGTATCTGAATTTTTACCTAATGCCTGAAATTTTGACATTGTAAGGGGGAAGTATAAATCTGTCTTACGTTTCTTTAGATGTTTTGATAAATATGGACTTTGATTTACCATATTTAAAGTTTCGTCAAAACATATCTTAGCTTGGTCTTTTTTACTTGCACATGAGTACACCTCTGCCCCTGCTTCACCGTCTGCAACTAACATATATAACGCTATGGCTGATAACATTACCGTTTTACCATTCTTCCTACTCACATAAAACATACTTTCTCTATAACGCCTTAAACCTGTATTTTTATCAATAAATCCAAATAGAGCCGATATAAAAGCTTTCTGGAATAGCTCTAATATTACCGATTTTCCTGCCCATTCACCTTTTGAATGTTTACAAAACTTTTCTATAAATTCTATAGGCCTATTAGCTTTATTTTCATCAAATATATATTTATTAGGGTTGTCAATATCATCAACCAGCCTTTTATATTCCTTTTCTATCCTTTTAGATACAATATATTTTCCTGATTTAATTCCTTTGTAGTATTCTTTTATATAGTTCATATAATCACTTCGTTTTTATAAAATCTATTAATTCATCTTTTGATTTATTATCGTCTTTAGGAAGTAAATCAATAATTTGTTTATATATTAGGCTGTATCTCTGGATAGTAGTATTATAAGCCTTTAATGAAGGATTTTCCCTTAAAAACTCTTGTTTACCTTGTTTAAACATTGCAGTAGGGCCTTTTGTGTCAACTTCATTTTTTAATGTTTCTAATGTCCGTTGCATAAATTCAAGTTCATTATATAAGCTCTCTGCAATAACTTTTTTATCTCTTGGTAATTTTCCTAATATAGCTTTAACTTTTTTCATATCTTTAGAAATATCTATAACTTTCGTTTTTTCCATGAAACTTCACCTTTCTTTAAATGATATTTAATACTGCTTTATATATTTTCCCACCCTTAATATAAAATCAATGGGAGGGGTTTAGAAATGGCGGGCATATGGTCTTAGCCACAGCGTTGTTTTTCGGTCTATTGGGGGGACTTTATAAGGTTTCCATTTTCATCAAATATAGTTTCCTTAGTGGTTACTTGATGATTTCTATTGTGTATCTTATTATGACATTCTATACACAAGGCTTCTAGGTTATCCCAATTCAATGTTATTTCTGGATTATTTATATTTCTGGGATTTATAAATTTTTTATGATGAACTATCGTTGCAGACCTTCCGCATCTCTCACATATACAGTATTTACTCTTTATATACCCCTTTCTACACTTAATCCATTCTTTACTTTGATAAAAACTCTTAGCATATTCTTTACTCATTGTCCATACTTCTTCCTATTGCCTGTAATGCAACCAATAATGAATCAATAGCATTTCTCAACTTATCTGTATCCTTGTCTTTAGGTTGAAACCATAACTGTAATATAAATGATGCTGCGCTCTTTGCTAATGGGTGTATAGTTGCATCATCTATCCACGTTCTACCTGTAGTAGCCTCTAAGTATGGTGGTATAGCATCTATCAATGGTTGCACTATATTAACATCAAGGTCATTCCCATCAACCCTTAATATGTCATGTGCTTCTGGTATGGTAAGTATATTCATACATATTCACCTCTTTAATTAAAGGGGTTGCGTATAATACGCATACCCCTATCTTTTACATTTGACTTGCCATTACTGCTAATTCACTAATTGTCTTTGCAATTTTAAGATACTCGTCAATTGCAACTGGCTTACCTTCTAATTTCTTTTGCCTTTTTTGTAATTCTTCTATTTGTTCATTAATAACTTTTATATAATCCATTATTTATACCTCCTAAATTATTCATACTTTGTAAGTTTTAAAAATGCTTCTGGTACTATTGGCTTACAGTCAGCTATTGCCAGTGCCCTGTAATCTATAAGCCCGGATTTAAAGCTTGATTCTCTGCTTACCTCAAGTAATATACCTTCTGGTATGTTATATCCCATATAATTAAAATCTCCTAATAGTATGGTATCATCTGGTATATTGTCGTCTACGATTATTGGCTTCCCTAGAATAAACCCTATTTGCTGCTGTTGAGGATCTGCTATAAATAAAGGTCTCTTGTTATCATCAGTCAAACTGTATATAAGATTATATAGACTAGCATTATTCATACCAAACTTTGCGTTAACTCCATATCCTCTTTTTAACATTCCCAGTATCTTAGTGAAATCTGTATATGCTGGCTTATCTGTATATGTGAGACTATTACTTGTATCCCATGTAATGCCTGATAATATTCCGGTACCTTGCCCTGAACCTGTACCACTTACTATAGCTTCGTTTATAGTATCAATAACACAATTATTAAGTTCTGTTTCAAGATAATTTTCAAAGGCTCCTAAACTCATTTTATTTGCTACTGCTGACATACTGAATATCTTTATTATTTCATATGCTGAAAAACTGACTGATGCAGTATCTACGGTTTCACTTTCAACATCTGCACCCTCTATATGCCAATTAGCCTTTGAACTCGGTGTACCCACTGGCACTTTTAAATTACTTGGTATATTGAAGTTCCTACAAGCTGATATTAGTCCACCCTGTTTTCTTGCCTTTTCAATAATCTCATTTAATGTCTGTGTTGGTAATACTGCTGCTGAATTAGTCATTGTTGAAAAACTACTGGCTCTTTTTTCTATTCTTGCACGGTCATATATATTTTTTTCAGTTTCAGTTAACTTCTGCCCTAACATTGACTTGAAAAAAGCACTTCTATATTCTTTTGTTTTAAATAAGTCCGTTCCTTCTGGAATATCAACACCTTTATTGAATTCCATCCCTGTTATAGGATTAAATCCTTTATTTGATTTACTTCTTTTCTCAATAATATTTTCTTTGGCCTGCTTCAATCCATCAAGTTCAATATTTAATGCTTCTATATTGGCATCCGGATCACTGTCTATCAATTTTCCTATTTCTAATGCTCGTGTTTCAATTTCCTTAATATCCTTGGCTCTATAATGATTAAATGCTTCTTGAATTGTTTTAAATTCCATTTTAAATTCTCCTTATCCTATTATTGATTTCAAATTTTTTTCTATAAAGCTTTGTCTTTCTTTTTCGGTTTTAAACATTAATTTTTCTTCATTACTTCCCATTACAAATCGTATTGTATATATACCCATATTAGGAATAATAATTTTATCTACACGATCTAAATTTATAAAACGACTTTCTTTAATTTTCAAAAACATTTATTTACCTCTTTTCAAAATTTGATTTACCTTAATTTTCAATTCTTTTCTCTTTGGATCTTTAAGTTTATTCCATGTACCCTCTATCTGAGACCTTGCTTCTACACTTGTCTGCGGATATGCTGGGAATGGAGTTAAACTTACTTCATACAATCTTTCAATTTTATTTATTGTTCTTGTATTGGTTTCAGGATCATATTCATCTCCACCCTTTGGTACTTTAAAAGCAAAACTCATACCTGATAAGTCCTGTCTTTTAACTGCTGCATATATTTCTTTTCCTGTTTCTGTATCAGGTAAAGATGCTCTCATATTTATTCCATTAGGTGTTTTTTCTAATTTCATAGTCCTAGGTGTTCTTGCCAGTGGCACTTTGCTTAAATCATGGTTATACAGTAAATGAGTATCATTTAGGTCTGTATCTGCCAATGCTGACCTTTTAATAATCTCTGTATAATCCCCAAAAATATCATGTATTGTAGTAGGTATATCAAATACTATTGGTGTACCCACTAAAGTAAGACCTTCATCTGCCGAATCAGTCCTTATCTGTGCTGTTCTGATTTCCTTCATCTGGATTTTTACCTCCCATCTGATATTTATTAACAATATTTGTATCAGCCACATTCAAAGTCTGTAATCTCCTGTCACCATCTTCAATTCCAGGTAAATTCAATATCTCAAGTGCCTGATTTATTGTAAGTAGACCTAGTGGCATCAATTCTTTAAGTGCTGTTATCTTAGTTGTATTTGATGTGAATTGTAATTTATCAGATTCAAGCAATATTGAATTTCCAAAGGACTGTTCACGTTGAGTAAATAATTTCCCTGTAAGCTCTAGGCTCATTTGAGTTGATAAAGGTTCTATTGTGCTTTCATAAAATGCTGACCATTCATCCTCCGTATATGTGCAGTTTATAATACTTTCACTTACACCTAGATAACTGTATATTCTATTTTTAATTGCATCCAATTGTTGTCCATTTATAAGTACAGGTTTATTTTCTATTGGTTGGTAATCCATTTTAGTATCTAATGCAGCAATACCACCATTATTTTCAATACTTAAATAATCTTTTATAAAGTCTTCTTTTGCCTCTTTCAGCTTTTCACTAGATAGAACTTGATTGTATTTCAGTAATCCACGTATTTGTGCTGAAGTCTTAATTGAATTCTCCATACCTTGATTTTGAGTATGTGCTAAATCCAGAGTTGGCATTATTGCTTTGTTATCATCGCCTAGCAGATCATTTGAGTTATAGAATCTTCTTAATAAAACCACTTGACTATATTCCACTATGAATTCTCTGCCCTTTAAAAATAGGAACTTACAATATAATGTCCCTGTTACATCTATAACAAATTCCATACTTAACGGTGATAGTGGATATATACCTGAAAGATTGCCTTTACCATCTAATGACAGATATGCAAATGAATTATTATATAAAAAATAATGTGTTGCCATTTTATAAAGGAAATCATAGGTGTTCATATATGGATTAGGTCTTGTCTGTAATATATAATTTAATGTGGAATCTCCATCTTTTCTCTGTCCTGATTGGGTAATTACATGAGTAGGAACTAATTTCGCAAAATTCTTTGCTATAGCATCAACGCCACTTCTATATAAATCATTTGAATAGGCATCTCCTGAAAATGGTGTAAATATTGGTGGACTGCCATTCATGACATCAATTCTTTGAATATTTGACTTATTTGCAGGGCTTTTATTTCTATTGAATAATTTATCTAATATATTCATTAAAATCTCCTTTCAAAATATAAAAGCACAGGAAAAATGGTTCTCCAGCTTTGGAGTTTCATAACTTTCCCGTGCCTTTTACAGCTTCCACTATTTTTAGTGGGGTACTTCCTATATTTAACTATAGTGTTATTGTACCATATCACTAATACTATGGCAACCCTACCCTTATAAATCATCCTTTTTTATTTGGGTGTATGGTGTAGGTGTATCCTTTATTGGTGTAACCTTACAATCTAATATCTACACCCTGCCGTATAGTACCATATTTATTCCTCTTCTTTGATATTCCTAGTAGTAAAGCTATATCTTTAAATTCTAGTGAAAACTTAGTATTAGAAATATTACTTCCATTCCAAACATTAAAAGATTGTACTAGTTGTTTATTGCTTATAGATAAATCTCTTTGTAATATGCACTTCTCTTCTATAAATAGTTCTATAGAATTGTCATTCTTTTTGGATTGTTTTGCCTTCCTTTCCCAATAAGCCTCATTGTATCTCAGTACTTTATCCTTATTTTTAGCTCTCCATCTCCTGTTATAAGCATTAAATTGTTCTTTATGCTGTCTTCGGTACTCTCTCTGATATGCTGCTTTGGCTTTTCTTGCTTCATCACTTAAATGCATGTACTCACACTCCTGGAATTATATGAATAATTTTTCTCTTGAATTTGATTTTTTACTTAAAAGGAAGTAAACTTTAATTGCATGTGATAACCTTACTTCCTTTGGTAAGCAAGGTTTTATTTATTTAAGAGGTCCATTCTTATATGTTTGTGTGGACCTTCTTTTTTATATTCTTTTGGCTCTTTTTTGAATTTAAAACCACTTTTTATAAGTGCTAAAAGTTTATCTCTCTCCTGTTCCGTAGAATATGAAATTTTTAATTTAATCATGGTCATTTTCCTCCAAAAACATCCATATAACTAATATTTTCTACTTCTTTTAGAAAACTTAAATTAGTAAATCCTGCCACTACACCCTTTTTAAAATAATATTCTGCTTCTAAACAAGTCATTTCCGTAACTTTAGAATCAAATTCATCCAATAAATTTTGACATTCTTTTGGAAGCTGATTGCGTAAGGTATGGTACATTTCATCACGTTCAGAAGTTAATTGATCCCATTTATCAATATTCTTTATATCAGTTATATCTTCTGAAATATGCTCAAATTCATTTCTTATAGCCCCATCAACAACATTCTTCAACGTTCTTTCTTTAATTTCAATTACATCATTATTTTTCATAATTTATTTATTCCTCCTTGACATTTGCTGCTAAAAGAAGTAAATTAAAACTGTGGGGTTTGCTTCTTTCGGCAAACTTATTTTTTTATTTAAATTCTTATTCTGGCCTTTATTCCTTCATTAAGTGGAATATTTTCTTCATCATAATTATAGAAATAATATCCACCATACTTGGAGCTATGCTCTATTCTTCCATCTTCCCACACACCATATTTAGTATTGTAAATCTCTAATGGGTATCCACATGTCAATTCCACATCATTTAACATATATCTACTACTAGAATTTAATTGCAAATAACCCTGTTCTGTTTCCTTTGAATAATGCTCTATATCCCTTATAAAGTCTCCCATATCTTCAAGCACTTTTTCCAATGCCATGTATGCTTTGCCATCTTCAAAACTTTTTACTTCAGACCTTCCATATATTCCTTTAAGTTGTATTAAAGCATTTTCAGCTATTGCCATTGCCCTTAAATAGTCTTTATTCATAACTTACCTCCTTCAAATGGATTTATATTGTCATTAACTTCTTCAAAGTCAATAATTTCTATATCAAGCCAATATCTTAGACTGTTACTTACTTTGTCTTTTACTCCAAAGCTCTTAAACTGTCTTCCAAATTGTACCTTATTCATTGGCGTAATTTCATTTAGATAACACCAGTTAAGATAACATTTATATACATCATCTTTTAAAATCCTAGTGCCTTTTGTAGATGATATTTCTATCTTGGATTTAAAGAAAGAGTATGCACTGTCAACCTCCTGTCTGTATTCTTCCATTTCCTGTTCTGATACTTCACTTGTTGTAACTTTCCACTTATTAGCCTTAACTCTTTGCAACCCTTCATAGCTCCACATAAAAACAATATCTAATTCATTGGCAATAATTCTATCTGAAATACCTGTATCTTTAACCTTATCCCTTACCCTTTCTGAAACTTCTTTCTCTGTTCCAAAAGATACATTGAAAGGTATAATCACAGGCCGCCTGAAAAATCCCGTAGATTTATCTGCTGCACTTGGCATCCTGTTTAATCCGAAAAACATAGTCATATTGAATCCCATTCTAACTAAATCTTTATTTTTCCTATTTACCAATACAGGTTCCCCGCAACACATAGATTTAAAAAATTTATGCACTGTTTTTCCTGAGAGTTCGTCATCCCTTACTGAATTTATATGTTTTCCCTCGGCCATAGATATTACAAAAGGCTCTCCAAAATCACCTAGTCCGATAGTACAAATATATCTATTATCATTTATTAGAGCTTCCTGTATATCAAATGCGGCACTTTTTCCATTGCTGCCTTCACCTTTATATATGAAACACTGCTGTACTTCTCTGCTGTGGGGAGATAGCATAAGTCCCCATGATTCTTGAAGTGTTATTATGCTGCCTTCATCCAGTGTACTTTCTAAAAACTTTTTAAATTCTGAATTATTAAACTGATCTTTCCAATCTTCTATATAGTTAGCCTGAAATTGAATTTCTAGCTTATATTTAGGGTTGTGAGGTAATAACTGTCCTGTTTCTATGTCAATTACACCATTAAGGCAGTTAATATATCTTTTTTCATCATGGATATTCCTTGCATCCTCACTATTTAACATTAATAATTCTGCAAAGTTTTTTGACCTTGTAACTGTCTTATCCTTGTTATTTATTGCATACTTGAAAAACATTCTCTGGACTTCTCTTAGCTCCATATAGTCGTAAAATCCTTTTTTGGCATTATATAAGTACCATAGATTACCCTTTGTATAACTTGGCTGTTCCTTAATTATATGTTGAACTAAACTCCAGTTATCAATATTACCTTTACTGTCACAATAGGGAGGAAAAGCATATTTAAGAATACTGTCAACTTTTTTTTCTACTTCCTCATTACTTAATGGTGGAATAAACCAACTCCTATTGTATGTGATTGTATGGGGCAATAGAGCTTCCTTAGTTCTCATATTAGGGTTATTTTTAATCATTGAACCTAGCCAACTTATCAGTGTTGTATCTCTATCTCCTTCATTTACAGGTCTATAATATTTACTTTTTGACATAATAGTGGCTCCATCAAAAGACTTATCAGATATGGCATTTATGTTCCTTTGTTGCACTTTATCCAGTTCTATTAGTTTTTCAAATAGCACCTGCGGTATATCCTGAATAGTTTGTTTTAATGCTTTATACCCTCTAACTTCATCATCAATTTTTACCTTGCTATCAGGTACTACTATTAAACCACCATCAGTTCTTATGTCCACACCTGGTATATAATTGGCTCTACTTTTCAATCCTTCTCTATAATTGAAATATAAATGAGTACCGCCTCTAGGGGTTATAACCTTAAAAGTATTAGTTATAATATCCTTTTGCTCTGTAGGGAAATCTTTTATAAAATCATTAAAGCTATCATATCCATTAATATTACTATGGTTGCAATCAATGTCTATAACAATGATGCCGCTATCCTTACCACATATTAATGACATTCCTGTTAAACTGCCACCTTTTATTTCCCCATTTACCTCTCTCTTATATATAGATTCTAAAACTTCAAGCTCCTTGATATTCTTAATCCAAAAATCCTTATTCTTCCACGGGAATACTGGAATCTTAGAATAATTTACAAGAGGAACTGCTGGAAATAAATTTTTCTCTATTGTTGAAGTAAATTCTTTCCCTGTCACCTCGTTTTCACCTACTTTTATTACATTCCTTATCTGCCCATTTTTGAAGTAACTCGGCATTTACAAAATATTTTGTACCTATTTTAAAGGCTGGAAAATCCTTTCTCTTCAATAAATCTTGATACATTGTGTTTCGGCCAACTCCTAAGAGTTCCATAGTTTCTATTGGAGTAACTAATATAACCTTTTTATTATCATGCTTCAATTTATCAGCAATTTTATAATCTTCCATTAGTCTAAATCCCCCTTATCAAGTAAATTCTTTTTTTGTTTCAGCAGTTCAGTAAGTGCTTTTTGATGTATCGCTTTATCTTTAGGACTATCTTTAGGTATAATTGTCTTTAGAGCCTTTATAGCTCTATCTAGCTTCCTTAAGTCATTTGGTGGTATAAATTCTAGCATCTTACCCCATCTCCTTTTTAAAATTAAGCCGCTATGTCTTTAGCAAATACCTTATTAAATCTATTTCTTAAATTTGTAAATCTAATCTTACAAGTATTCTTAATCATTACTTTCCTAGATTTATAATCCATGTTGTTTAAAATCAAACTGCCATTTAATATCTGTAACTCTAATAGAGCTTTATTACACTCCAACTGTAAGTTATCTCTAGTTGCATCCTTCTGATCTACCTCTAAAATAGTTTTTAGTTTCTTAGCACTATATCCCAATAAAGCTCTATTTATCATATTTGCTTCATTGCTATATACATAATTTGGAGCTTTTTTAACATCTGGGTGATTTTCTAAGTAATTAGCATCAATAACTTTACACATTTCCTTATATCCCTGTTTTTGAGGAAATCTTAATTTTTCCCATTCAATACCGTCTTTAGTGGCTTTCTCTAACTTAATGAAATAATCACAAACTAAATCTCCATAAACTGTATTTTCTCTCATTGCAATTTTCTTAGCACAATTAAGGGTTAGGGTATAATCAACTTGTGGCCTTTTTAAATTTCCAACCTCGACAAATCTGTCGACCTTAGAAAAATCTTCATTTTCCTTATAATTTTGATTTAACAATTTTCGTTCTATCCATTTATTAAATTCCCTGTGAGGTTTCGCTAATTCTTCCCATAACGTCCTAGCGTTAACACAAGCTCCTTCTCTATCTTCAATCATTATTGATGGAAATTTTCTTTGTGCCTCTATAACTAACTTAGTATCAGTTTCATTCATTCCTAAATTATTCTTTAAAAAACTCATTGTAAATTTTTTCATTACTTTATCCCTCCTTTTCTTCATCATTGAAAAATAGTTCTTTTGGATCTATGTCAAGTTGTTTGCAAATTTTTTTCATTACTTTAACACTTGGATATTTACTTCCATTTTCTATTTGATAGTAGTATGATTCTGATATTCCTATGTCTTTTGAAATTGTAAATACCGATATTCTTTTTTCTATTCTTTTAATTTTTAATTTTGAATATTTCATTTCACCACCTCTTTACACTTATAGTATACTATTTTATGATATTAGTGCAATGGGCAAATACCGCGATAATTGGTGGTTATATTTAATTATGTATCGTATACTTTATTTTTCATACTATTATACTATAGGTGCAATTTTTGTAATTATAATGTATAATAATATTGGAGGTTGAAGTCATGATTAATACGAAACTTATAAAAGATATAAGAGAATCTGCAAAAATGTCTATAAAGCAACTAGCTGATCATACAAAGCTCAGTACATCATATTTATATCAAGTTGAACGTGGAGATAAAGAGCCATCTTTAAGTGCATTAAATAAAATATCGAAAGCCCTTAATACACCAACTAGTGCCTTTTTAGGTAACCATGAGGCGGTAAATAATTTTTTTATTAACAGAGTAGATCCTAAAAAAAATAAATCAACTTATGTTCACAATCTGGAGCATTACCATAAAGTATTTCCTGGTGCCAAAGACTTAAGTGACATAATGGATAGAATTAAATCTGGTGATGAAGTTCTACCAGATGAAATAATGGCCATATATAATAAATACAGATTACTTTTACATGAGAATAATCCCAGACTCATATTTGAAGAACTATTAAAAAGTATGAAATATGATGTAAATAATATTGATATCACTTACTTATATGATAAGATAAGAGAACAAATTAGATTGGAAATTAAATTTATGGAAGATAGAAATAGAAACGCCATTAATAACACTAATTCTAATGATAATTAATCTAAAGTACAGAATGTGTACTGTTATAAATTCAATCTGTACTGCCTTTAAACCCTTGAAAATACTCAATTAGTACAGATAGTACACATAGTACAGATAAAAAAACAAAAATAAAAAATACACTTGCACATCTTGCACACTGCACATAATTCATTTTGGAAGGAGAAAAGCTATGGCTAAAACTACATACAGAAAAAGAAAAATCAATGGCAAGGAATACTACTTTTACAGGTTAAGACATAAGAATTTAAAAAAGCCTAAAGACATGTATGGCACCACTGTTAAGGAGCTTAATACTAAAATAAAAAGTGCTGTAAATGAGCTTGATAATGGTATTACTGATAATAGAGAATACTTTGGAGCCTTTATAAAGGAATGGCTGTATAATACACATCTAGTAAACAAAAAGCCCTCTACTAGAGAGAGGTATGACAGTGTATTCAGAAATTATATTGATGACAGTCCTATATATGATATTAAATTAAAGGACTTAACCCCATTAGATATACAGGACTATTATAAAAAGCTGGTGGCAGCGGGGAAAAGTATAGCAGCCATAAAGAACCTTCATAAGTTAATAGCTCCTGCAATCAGATACGCCTATGATAGTAATAAAATTGTAAAAGACTTTTCAAGAGCCATAGTATTACCACAGGACAATGAGCAAAAGAAATTGAATAAAATTAATGATGTAAGGCCATTTACTATAGATGAACAAATGAAATTTATCAAGGCCATAGAAGGAGAGCCTTTGGAGATGCTTTTTCTTACCGCCATTGATACTGGACTAAGGCAAGGAGAATTATTTGCTCTTACCTGGAAGGATATAGATTTTAATAATTCATGTATTAGAGTGAATAAGTCTTTTAAAAGCATCAGGAATATTGATAGCGGGACATATGAAAGTATTACCCAGACACCTAAAACCATCAATGCTATTAGAGTAGTACCTATACCAGAACATTTAATACCTAAATTAAAACAGTACAAATTACAGCAAAAGAAATTGAAATTCAAATTAGCTAATTTATATGAAGATAATAACCTCGTGTTCTGTAATGAGTTTGGCAAGCATTTGGATAGCAGCAATGTTCGTAAAAAGTTAAAGAAAATACTTGAAAGCATTGGCCTTCCAGATAGGAGATTTCACGATTTAAGACATACCTTTGCCACTAGATTATTTGAATTAGGTGAAAATCCTAAAACAGTACAGGAGTTACTCGGACATGGTAATATTTCCATAACTTTAGATACATATACTCATGTATTAGCTGATATGAAAGTAAAGGCAGTATCAAAATTGAATGATTTATATTCAAGTATGAGGGAAAAATAACCCTCTATTTTTTTATTTTATAAAAATCTATAAGGGGTAAAAAAAGGGGTAAAATTTAATTTAAAGACAAAATAATAACCGTTGAAACTTAGTGTTTCCAACGGTTTCTGGTGCATCAGAGAGGACTTGAACCCCCGGCACGCTGGAACGACCACATACAAAAAATAACTTCAGATAATTTTGCATATCTGTTGATAGTACTTAATTTAATGTATTTATTTGACTATAAAATATAATAAATATTGATATGTATATATAACTAATGTGTTAAAAATGTGTTAAACAAATAAGTCATTTAATGTCTCCACAGTATCCATTTTTTGCTTAGGCATAACGTGAGTATATATATCAGCTGTTATAGAACTACGACTATGGCCAAGAAGTCTTTGAACAGTTTCTAATCTATTATTACGCTCAAATAGTTTAGTTGCGTATGTATGTCTCAAACAGTGAAAATTACGATAAGGAATATTAGCCTTTTTTAAAGCACGTGAATAAGCTCTAATCAAATTTCTTGAATCTATAGTGCCTCCTGTTGATGTTGCAAAAACATAATTGTTATCAATATATGAGTCGCCAGCAAGTAATTTTTCTTCTTTCTGTTGTATTTTATGCCTTTTTAATGCAGGGATTAATTTTGAAGGTATTGGAACAGTTCTTATGCTACTTTGTGATTTAGGAGTTTGCTCTATAGTTTTATATGTTCTAACATTATCAGATTCTATCATGCTAACTTTTTTGAGAGATGTTTTTACGTGGAGCTCCATTTTATCCATGTCAATATTGTACCATTTTAAAGCCAGTAATTCTCCTTGCCTCAATCCTGTACCGAGATCAAGTAAAAATAAGGCTTTCAGTCGATTATTATTTAAGGAATCTTTAAATTTTATAATCTCATCATCTGTAAAGACTTGTATTTCTCGTTTTTGTACGTCTTTTTTACCAGGGATAGATAATCTATAACAGGGATTCTTAGCAATATAGCCCTCATCTACAGCATAATTTAAAAATTCTCTCAGTAATTTATTGAGATTTTTAATGACATTACTGCTTTTACCTGACTTGTACAATTTATTATAATATCTTTGAAGTTGTATACTTTGCAAATTGCAAATTTTAACACCATAGATATTATTATTTTTAATATAATTTCTATATATTCCTTCGTATCTTTCAAAAGTAGATGGTTTCAATTGATCTTTCATTACTTCAAATAACCACAGATGCATTAAATTTCCAAAACCTACATCTTGAAAATTTACAGCAAGTCCATTCTTTATACCATTTAAATATTCATCTTTCTTGTCTTCAGCCTCTTTTTTTGTTTTCCCATAGAATTGTTTTCGTATTACTTTTCCATTCCCGTCACGTCCTACTACGGCTGTAACTCTGTAATATTCAGAACCATTAATTTTAGTATTAGTTTTTCTTGCCATTTAAAATCCTCCTTAAACATAAAATTATACTGAAAGGAGCCTTAAAGCCCCTTTGATTAATCATTATTCTTTAAAGTGTGATAAATCTTTTTCAGTAACCTTTTCAATCGCCTATTTTTTTCAGTTAGTTTTTCTATTTTATTTTGTAGTGCTAATTCTCTGTTATTAAATTCTCCTTCCATACTTAGTTCCCCCTTGCCTTTTATTAATAATATGCCTTTTGTACAGAACATCCGTTCTAATTCGTTACTACCATATTACCATAAAATTGTTAGCATATCCACTTTTCTTAAAGTTTCCCTCACTATCTGAGAGGCCTCCTTTATTATTAAATTTAAACAGTGCACCTTTTATTGCCTATATTATAACCCGATTCTTGTTTGCGGGCAGCGTAATTTAGGACAATCGTATGTCAATATTTGAAGTTTTCCAGCATTTTAATATTTGTTTCGACATTTAATATATTGTACTATGTAATAAATGTCAAAACAAAGGTGGGAAATAATTAAAAATGATGCTTTTTATAAAACAATACAGAGAAGACAAAAATATTGATTTAAGAAGTCTTGCCATTCAAGCAAATTGTTCATATAGTTATTTAAACCAATTGGAAAACAATATAAAAAAGAATCCAGGATTAGATATACTTGTTAGAGTAGGATATGCCCTCCAGGTATGCCCTATAAGATTATTAGGAGGTTGCTATGGGGGCTACTGTAATCCTAAATGCTATTATTATAAATCTTATTATATCATACCTTAATCATGACGTCATAACGGTATGATGTTTTACCTCCATTCTTTAAAATTGGGATGAGGTGTTGTTTATGAATGAAAAGACGACAATATACTTAGAACCTGATTTGAAAAAGGCTGTTAGAATAGAGCTTGTTAGAGATGGGGAAAATCAAAGTTTGAGTAATTTAATAAACCAGTTATTATACAAATGGCTATCTGAAAAAGAAAAAAATGATTTCTAAATAAAAAATAAAGCCTAAATAATATAAAAGGCTTTATTTTTTCTAGCTTTGCTCATTGTTAGATTGTTTATCGATTAGAGCATTAAAATTAATAGGAGGTAGAACTATTGGAGGGATTTCTGCTTGAACTGTTATGTTTGTAACTAAGCTTCTTAAATATGGGAATAATATTGCTAAAGATTGTTTTATAAAGAATTTTTCATTTTCTTTGTCGTTAGGCTCCATACTAAAAATACCGCACAATGATACATTAATGGTCAGTGCATCATCTTTTTTATCAGCTATTTCTATTTTAATAGTAACTTTAGTTTTTGAATTATTTTCAGAATGTGCAGTTTCATATCCAACTTTGACCTGAAATTTTGAATTTTTTTCAGAATAATTATCGCTTCTGTTAAATGAAATATTTGGAACATATATTTTATGCAATTTTAATTTACATTTATCAGTACCAGCTTGTACATTTTCCATTATGCAGCATCCTCTTCCTTATTATAAATATAATAAACGTCATAGCTTTCAAGTTCTAATAATTTATTTAATTCTGTTGACTTAATAGTTTCAAAAAAAAGCATATTTCCAGATTGTGAAACTGCTCCTGAAAATTTTTCATTTACAGTTTCAGAATTAGTTATGCACCCGCAAAATATAGGTTCTCTAGCGTCATCGTCCAAATCATAATCATATAAGCAAACTTTTCCGATACTGCCAGGTGCATAATTGGTAACTCTTATACCATCTTCTTCATAATGTTTAATTACCTCATCATCAGTCATAGATTCTAGTTTATCTAATAATATTTTTAGCATTTCATTTTTATCCATAATTTGATCCTCCTTTTTGAACTTTTATAGAATTTTTGTCTATCAAGTTATTATTCCTAGCACATAATATAGTACAATTTGGTATTTCAGAGTTAGGGACTCCCTTATCTTCTAAAACAGATATATATCTCTGTTGCTTTGATGCTAAAAATCCAAGTGTATCACAAATATCATTAATTACCTGGCAATCAAATTTAATTTTATTTGTTTCTATGTCTATGCCTCTTTTTTTAGTATCTTCTACCTTTTTATGTCTATATTCATGGTATAAATCTCTCAAGATTTCATTATCAAAATCTAATATTTTGTTGCTATCAATAGTTATAACAGATTTTAATATTCTATAAAATTTAAAATGCTTATAATTTTTTGTCCATTTATGTGCATTAGTAATTGCTTTATTTTTATTTTTATCTATAAAAAAATATATCCCAGTGCCCAACCATTCATTATCGTTACTACTAAGATTAAAATTCTTAAATTTTAATATGCACTGAGCTCCTTCATAATCGGTTCCATGGTATCCAATAAAAGTTCTTTTTTCATTATCCATGTATATTCAATCCTATCTGAAATCATTACCAATTTATTTAAATTTATACAAACCATAACTTGTAGTTCATAAATGCTTGTCCTCAATGCTTTCTTGAATAATATAAGTCTTTTACTAATATGTTATATTTATTTTGATGTACCTATATTTATCTTATTGTGTATATATTTATCTTATTGTAACTAATATTATATATTTAAATAATGCAAATGGCAAAGTTAATATATAGCAAACTTTGCCATGAAATCGTAACCATTCTTAAAAATGCATAAAAAACAATAGCTTAGGATAGTTTTTTACTATTCTAAGCTATTATTCATCTTCATCCTCTTCAAAAAGTTCTATCATCTTTAAGATTTTCTTTCTTTTGCTCGGAGAAATGTTTTTCATTTTATCCTTTAGTTCTTCAAATTCTTGTTCTAATTTGTCTACTTCATCCATTTCAGAGGAATCTTTTTTAGTGGGGTTATATTTATCTGTAGGTTCTTTTACAGTAATGTTTTCATCTTCATCAAAAAAATCATTTACTGATACATCTAAAGCGTTAGCAAGTTTTTGGAGTGTTCTAATTGTTGGACCTGCATTTTTGCCACTCAATATATCATGCAATGTAGAATGAGCCAATCCAGATTCTTTTGCTAACTTGTATTTAGACCAACCTTTAGCATCTATTATTTTTATGATTTTATATTTATTAAACATTTTTAAACCTCTATGAAATATATTTCGTTATATCTACATAATATACAAAATATTTCGTAATGTCAAGATAATGGTGGAAATATTGAGAAAATTAGAGATATATTCACTTGATATGATTATTTAACGAAATATAAAAATTGATTATTACGTTAAATAATCGTATTATAGAAATAACGAAATATGTAGTAAAAAACGATATAAAAATTTAAGAAAGCAAGTATAAAAAGATTTAACAGGATATCGGGTGTTCGTGGATAGGTTATTGGTATCATTCCTCACTATCTATGCGTTGCACCTTCTATGGTACACAAAGATGAATTCCCATAGCTTGGCTCATAATTGTCCATGTAGGAGTTCCTATGAATTTACCCGATTCGATTTCATAAATTGCTTTATGAATGGGCAGTAAACTACCAACGACCTGAGTTGATGCATTATTTGGTGAATATCCCATCATTTTTTTAATTCCTGCTACTGGTGAAACCACTCCCTTTACCAAATTGTCATTTGTTATTTTAGTAATTTGAGTAAATGCGTTAAGTCCGTTAGGTACAGGGTTTAATTTTGGTAATGCTACTACATTATTAGCAAGAGCTGCACTCATACTTGTTATCGTAATGACTTTTTATTCATTACTTCTACATGTTGCCATGTAGCTCAGCATATTTCTTTATCCTGTTAAATCTATATAAATTTTACCATACGAAAAGTGTTATATCAATACAACGGAAGGAAGCGAAAAATATGCTAGGAGATAACATAAAAAAAATAGCTGAAAGTAAAAACATGACAATATATCAAGTTATGAAAAAAAGTAAAGTTTCAGCTGGACAACTTTATGACATTGTAAATAATAAACAAACAAACCCAACAGTAAACACAGTTAGAAAAATAGCTAAAAGCTTAGAAGTATCAATAAGCAAATTGCTGGAATCGGATGGAGTAAAGGAGGTCGTGTGATGGATGAATACGATAGTTTTTTCCGTTATATGCTACATTAATGTAATCATATTCGGACATATCCTGTATTTCTTCATCAACATACGTTAAAGGTCTCCTTTGATGTAATAAACCAGATTCAGTTATATCAGTCCATTTACCTAACAAGTTAGCATAAACACGTTTCACAGAATCACCTCCCTTACTTGAAACTATCTATAAAGATCTTAAGAGCTTCAAGTTGGGAAGGAGTTAAATCTTTTGCACTGTTTAAAAGTTCTTTGAGTTCAGAAGTAAGAACTACATGTTCTGAATCGTCATTAAAAAATTCAGGGATAGTAATATGGAATATATTACATAACTTAAATAAATTATCCATAGAACATTTCTTGGTATTATTTTCTAATCCCGAAATGAAACTTTGGTGAACATCCATTTTACACCCAAGTTCTTTGGTAGTTAATTTATTTAATTTACGTAATTCACGAATTCGACCGCCAATATCAAACATAATTAAAGACTCCCTTTATAACCTTTAGGTAATTATATAATATATTTTATTTTTACATAATTCAAGTTATATAAAAAATATTACCTATGGGTATAAAAAAGTACTTGACGTTATTACCTTAAAGTAATAAGATTATATTAAATTAATGACTAGGAGGTATTAAAAATGCTCAGAGAAATAGTTGATGAACTTACTTCCATAAGAATAAAAAACAAAATAACAATGGATGAACTTTCTTTAAGATCAGGAGTAAGTCAAAAACATATTAGCAATATAGAGAACCATAGAGCCACTCCTACAATTGAAACTTTGAATAAGATAGCCAATGGCTTAGGAGTGGACATTCAACTGAAAATTAGTAATCACATCCCACGAAATCAAAAAGAAGTAGTGTAAATACTTCATACATTAATTCTACTACCAAAAGAAGGTGAAATAAATGGTACAAGAGTACAGAAATATCTACCAAATAGCGAGGGAAAGTGCAGGTTTTACCCAAGAAAAATCATCAGAGTTAATGGACATATCTGTGGATAGCCTTAGGGCCTATGAAGGTGGCAAGAGAATACCTCCAGACAAAGTGGTTATCAAGATGATAGAAATTTACAACACACAGTATTTGGCATATCAACATCTAAAGACGAGTGCAGAGGTAGGGCAAAAGTATTTACCTCATATTGAAATCACAGATTTATCAACTGCTATTTTGAATTTACAGACACAAGTAGGAGACTACATCAATTGTGAAAAACTACTTATTAGGATTTGCTCTGACGGAAAAGTAAGCAAGGATGAAGAATGTGATTTTGAAAGAATAGCTAAAGAACTTAATGATGTGGTTGAAGCAATTTATGCTTTTAAATTTGCAAAACAAAAATCTGAATAGAAAGGAGGGACAACCATGGAAATGCCGCAGAATGTTAATTTCAAAGAAATAATTAAGGATGCTATAAAGGAAGCTTTAAATGAAATTAGCAAGCCCACGTTAACACTAGATGAATGTAAGGAGTACTCAGGGATAGGGCGGAACAAACTAATGGAGCTTGTGTACGCTGAAAATTCTGATTTTCCGTACTTTAGAAATGGCGTTAAGATTTTAGTGAATAAAAAGAAGCTAGATTTATGGTTAGAGAGAGTTGCAGAAGAAAACAGAGCTTTATAGGAAAGGAGCGAAAAACATGCTTGAAATGCCGCAGAATATAAAACAAAAGCTAAGGAATTTAAATTTAGTGTGTTTAAAGGTCAATAACTTAGAAAAGCAGCTAGAAAAGGATTTTATGAGTTTTGGTGTAAATCCAGATGTTTTAAGAGGTGTTGGAAATGCAAAAGTCAGGACAGAAGCTTTTTCAGGCATAGTCAACTGCTCTGGAGACATAGAAGAAAACATAAAAGAAATTGAAAAAGTGTTTTTGTACTATGTTGGGAAGCAAAAATAAAAAACGAAAGGATGATCTAAGTTGGCAAAATACACGTTGACAGTTAAAAATAGTGTATTTGCAGGAGCACAGGTAACACGCAAGGAATTGGCTCAAACTATTATTCAGGAACTATGTTACCCGCATGAAAATATTGATTACTATACTAATAATTTAGGGAATTTACCCCTAGATGAATATTCAGAGGAATTGAAGAATATGGAACGACCATGTAGGAGGAGAAGGAGGTAAGAAGGATGGCAAAGACTTATAGTTTATCAGAAGCAATACAAATGTTGGAGAAAAATCATAAATTGGAGTTTAAACAGTATACGGATGTGGATGGAGTTGTTTTTCTTAAATTAAACGATAGAGGTTGGTTAGTTAGTAGGAACGCTCATGGAGATGAAATAATTATTGATATAGAAGGAAAATGGGAATTAGTTCAGAAACCAGTAACTTTTATGGAAGCTTTAGAGAGTGGGAAATGGGTTAAAGTTGAGCATGAGATTATACAACCAGAAAGATTCCTGAGTGACTATGGAGATACAACACATTGGAACTCAATAGATCATTTGTTATATCTCTTATCTAATGTTTTGGGTACAGCAGAATTGAGAGAAGTCATTTTAGAGGGCAAATGGTATATAAAGGAGGATTAAGGATGAATGATTTTAACGAGGTATTATTGGAATCTATAAAGTACAATCCAGACATAAAGGTTAAGGTGGAGCACCCTTTAATACAGAAAGAAGGGCTAAAAAATATATTTGATGGCTATATGATGTTTTCATGTATCATGTATAATTTAAGTCTTTGCTTCAAGAATGAGCAACTAGCAGAGATAATCAAAAACGGACAATGGTATTTGAAAATTTAGGAAGGGAGGTAAAGTAAATGTTTAATGCCGAGGAAGTTAAAGGATTTAACAAATTAAGTAATGCAGACAAGGACCTGTTCACAAGATTCTGTAAAAAGTTTTATGATGCATGGGAATATCCAGAGAAGCATAAACCGGTAAAAGTGCAAAAAATGAAGGGGTATTTGAAGGTGACTTTGATTGATGGTGTGTGGCTACACATTACAAAGAATTGTGAGTGGTATTAGGTATGGAGAGGGAGAGGAGGAGGAAAGTAAATGAGTAAATTAAACGGAAGCATGAAATCATTGGAAAAAGTATGTAAACCTGTAGTGGATTATATCAGAGATAACTATAACCCACACGTTACAGTGGTTATTACAGATAGCCAAATCAAGTTACTGGAAGACAAGATGAGTATACCGATAGAAAGTGATGGAAGGGAGGATGAAGATGTTTAACCAGAGATACAGAGCATATTTAAAAGCCACAGGTACAGACCCAAGCAAGGTAAGGGGATACCAATATATGGCGTGGCTTGAAGATATGTGGGATGAATTTTGGAAAGAGAAAGGCATAAAAGCAGATTTTGACTTTAACGGAGAACATAATAACGCATTTGATAATTGGCTGGAAGAGAAAGTTGGGAAGGAGGAAGCTAAATGCTAAATGTAATAATCCCAGAGGACAACATAAAGTTGGACAAACAGATTGCGGCTCTTGAATGGCAATTGAAGTACGACATCAGAGAGAAGGATAAGGAAATCCATCAGGCAGCTTATAACAGGCTGGTTGAGGAAAGGGAGAGGAGGAAGAGGAATGAGTTGTAGTTGTGCAAGGGTAACAGATGAATGGCATGGATGGGCATGTACTATTACTGGAGGTGCTTGTGAATTTTTTATGCCTGATAGTAAATTATGTGCTGAACTATTTGGAGAGGGACCAGATGCAAATAATAAGGAGGATGAAAATTAAATGAATGGATATTTACAGTGCTTGATAGACCAGTATGGAAAACTTGCTAAAAAAGCTCTGATACCTACAGAGAGGACTATTTACATTAAGGTTGTGACAGATTTAGTTGGATTACAGAACTTTTGTAAAAGCGAAGGTGAAACTGTAGCTGAAGATACTCCAAAGAAACATATGGTTGCCGAGTTTGTTGGTACAATGCCGGACTTAATGGAGTATTTGAAGAATCTAAATTCTAAGGGAGGCCAATAGATGCGAGATAAGGAGTTTATGAAGCTGCAGAAAGAAAACAAGAAGCTTAGGGAACTTTTAAGAGAAGGTATTCAACTTGCGGAAGTTTGCGTGGAAAAGGTTAAGTGTCAGGAGGATGTGTGCAAGCCGTTGGAGATTAAGAAGGGTTAGGAGGTGGAAAGAAAGTGAATTGTAACACCTGTAACCATTTAAAGGACAACCTGGAATATGACTATTATAAAAATTACCCAGCAGACTTATGCTACTGTGACATAGAAAGTGAATTTTGGGAAGGGGATATATCAGCAGCATTAGGAAGCCCAATCGACTGTCCAGATTATAAGGAAAGAAGGTGAGTAACATGGATGCACTTACAGTAAAGAAACTTAGAGAGTGCGAACTGGATAACAACGGGGAACTTTACGATCCGTTATCTGGAGAGACTTTTAAAGATATTGATGCACTGACGGATGAGGAAGTAAAAATATTTATGGAGGGATAGAATATGTGGATTAGAAGCCAGAACAGGAAAAGACTTGTAAATGTTGGGATGCTGGATATTTGTGATACTAGAATTTTCGTTAGTGAATTGCCAGGCCAAATCCCAAAATCGGGTATTTGTATTGGAAAGTATGAGAGCGAAGAAAAAGCAGTTAAGGTATTGGATGCAATACAAAAACATGTTGAATTGATAGAACATAATAGAATGTTTATTAATCAACCAGAAGAACAATACAATTATGAGTATTATATTTTTGAAATGCCAGAGAAATAAAAAAAGCCCTCGCCAAAGGGCACAAAATTAAAACTTCGTTATCCCCATTCTACCGCAGAATGGGGGAAAAATCAAATATGGGAGGAATTAAAATGGCAAAATTTGATATTAATGAATCTATAGAGGCTCAAGCAAAATTATGTGAAGATAAAGACTATCCACATTTTGCACCAAGTTCAGGAAAATGCTGGTGTTGTAATCAAAATATCTACGAACAAATTGGCTGGAAGCGTGATGAATTTGGTGATGGAATAAGAGTTGATTTAGAAAAGGCTGATTTTAAAACAGGGATATCCACTGAAAAGGCCGGTAAAGAACTTATAACAGGTTGTCCACATTGTAATAGGACTTATTGTGATTAGGAGGTAGAACATGAGTAAAACAATAGTTTTAGAAAAACTGACTCTTAAGAATTTCAAAGGTATCAAGGACTTAACAATAGATTTTTCAAACATAACCAACATCTACGGTGACAATGCCACAGGAAAGACTACGATATTTGATGCCTTTACATGGCTTTTGTTTAACAAAGACAGCCAGGATATAAGCAAATTTGATGTACAACCACTTGATGGGGACAATAAAGTAGTTCATAGGGTTGATACGGAAGTGGAAGCAGTACTTGAGATAAATGGTGTGAACATGTTGTTAAGGAAACTCTTGAAAGAAAAGTGGGTTAAACCAAAGGGAAAAACTGAATCAGAGTTTCAGGGTGCCACTGCTTCTTACTATATTGATGATGTACCCAAGAAAGAGAAAGAGTATAAGAAGAAAATAAATGAAATCATCCAGGAGGATATATTTAAGCTCCTGACAAATCCAATGCATTTCTCAACTAAAATGACATGGCAGGAAAGAAAAAATATACTCATGGGAATGATAGGTGAAATTACAGATCAGAATGTTATTGATTCAAAGGGAAAATTGAAACCTCTGGAAGAACTTCTTGTAAACAAGGATATAGATGAACTTAAAAAAAGCATAAATGCATCAAGAAAGAAATTGATCAAGGACAAGGAGTCAATACCTCCTAGAGTTGACGAACTTAGAAAAAGTATAAGAAAAGAAGATATTGACTTTAAAGCCTTGGAGTTTAGAAAACGTGGAATAGTTGCAGGAATGAAAAGTGTGGAGGAGCAGCTCCTTGATAAGACAAAACTTGATGATGAACTATTTATGAAGAAAGATAAACTTTATGGACTTAAATCCAAATTAAAAGATATTGAACATGAGGAAGTTGAAAAGGCCGAAAGTGGAAGAGATAAAATAGCCCAGGATATAAGCAGCTTGAATGGGGAAATAGCTGAACTCAAGTTTGATATTAAATCCCTTGAAATGGAGAAAAACAACAACCTTAAAATAGCCAGCAACTTAGAAGTAGAAGTTAAGAATTTAAGGGACAAGTGGTATGAGGAAGATGCAAAAGTTTTTGAACTTCCAGAAGATGCACGTATATGTCCTACCTGCCACCGTCCTTTTGACGAGGAGGATATTGAAAGCCACAGGCAAGAGATGGAGGGGAACTTTAAACAGAATAAGTCCAAAATCTTGAAAAGTATAAAAGCTCAAGGTTTAGAAAAATCTAATGAACTTGAAAAGTATAAAGAGAGAGTATTGAATAATGAAACTGCCCTGAAAAATGCTAGGGATTCTCTGGAAAAGCTCAATAATGAAAAAGATAAACTTCAATCTGAAATAGATAACTTCAAGGTGACCATAGACCTTGATAGTAATATGGAATATCAGGAGATATTAAAACAGGTGGAAGACCTTGAAATGGAACTCTCAAAACCAGTGGAACGGGATACCCAGATAAGAGAACTTAAAGAGAGAAAAGAAAGTATAGAAAAAGAACTTGAGGAGGTCAACTACAAGCTGGGATACAGGGAAATGAATGATAGAACAAATGCCAGGATTGAGGAACTTTTGAACAAAGAAAAAGAGCTAAGCCAGCAGATTGCCAACTTGGATAAAAAAGAATCTCTGTGTGATGAATTCATAAAAACCAAGGTTGAACTTATGGAATCAAGTATTAATTCTAAATTCAAATATGTTAAGTTCAGATTCTTTAAAACCTTGGTTAATGGAGGGATTGAAGAGGGCTGTGAACCCCTTGTAGATGGAGTTCCATTTTCTACGAACTTGAATTCAGGTGCCAGAATTAATGCCGGTATAGATATTATAAACACCTTGTCTCAGCACTACGGAATTAATGCACCAATATTTATAGATAACAGGGAAAGCACCACAAAACTTATAGATGTAGAGAGTCAAGTAGTCAATCTAGTGGTAAGCAAGTCAGATAAAAAATTAAGAATTGAAAATGGTGAACTTGTGGAGGAAAAGCAGCTTGCAAGTTAAATTGAGAATAAGGGAAGGTGATATAAATGGAAAATAAAAGCACTGCAATAACACTAGCCAAAGAGGATGCCCTAAATCAGATAACGGAAAAGATAGGGGAACTTAGAAAAAATAATGATATAGCATTTCCTCCTAATTATTCAGTTGCCAATGCCCTAAACAGTGCATGGCTCCAACTTCAGGAAGTCAAGGACAAGAGCAATAAACCGGCACTTGAGGTATGTACCAAAAATTCAATTATAGGTTCTCTTTATGATATGTGCCTGCAGGGACTGACACCTGCTAAAAAACAATGCTATTTTATAGTCTACGGAAACCAGCTGCAGCTTATGAGAAGTTATATGGGAACTGTAGCAGTAACAAAGAGATTAAAAGGTGTTAAAGATATAAAAGCTTATTGCATTTACGAGGGTGATGAATTTGAACAGACATATGATCTGGATACAGCAACTTTAAAGATTAGTAAATTCAATCCCAAGTTTGAAAATATAGATACAAATAAAATCAAAGGTGCCTTTGCAGTAGTAATCGGAGAGAATGGTCCCATCCATGTAGAGGTAATGAATATCGACCAGATTAGAAAAGCATGGGGACAGGGTATTGCCTATAAAAGTGGAAAATCTACAGCCCATAATAATTTTACAGATGAAATGGCAAAGAAATCGGTGATAAACAGGGCTTGCAAGATGTATGCAAATACTTCTGACGACAGTGACCTTTTGATTGAAGCTTTTAACAATACGGACAAGACCTATGATGAGGAGAGCATGGTAGGTAATGTTGAATATGAAGTTAAGGAAGAGATAAAGGAAAAGGCCAATAAGAAGTCTATAGATATAAAGGCTTCTGAGGAAAAGACGGAAAAGCAGAATGTAATTGATGTGGAGCCTGAGAAGGTGGAAGAAAAACATAATTCAACCCCTACAGAACAAACTGAAACGGAAGGGCCAGGATTTTGATGAAGCTCACAGTATTGGGGAGTGGTAGCAGTGGTAACTGCTATCTACTCCAGAATAAAGACGAAATCTTAATTGTAGAATGTGGATTGTCCTATAAGACTATTTTAAAAGGACTGGATTTTAATTTGATGAATGTTGTAGGGTGTTTGGTCACCCATTGTCATAAGGATCATTCTAAGGCTATAAAGGAGTTTATCAATAACGGAATAGATGTTTACAGCAGCAGTGGAACATTAAAGGCAGTAGATGCTGGGGATTATAGAGCACAAGTAATTGAATCTGAAAATCAGGTTTCTATAGGGTATTTTACTATACTTCCCTTTGAAACTGAACATGATGCAGTAGAGCCTTTAGGGTTTCTTATACAACATAGTGATATGGGTAAACTGCTCTTTATTACAGATAGTTACTACTGCCAGTATAACTTTACAGGACTTAATCACATTATGATTGAGTGCAACTACAGTATGGATATTGTAAATGAAAACTTTGAAAAGGGATTAATACATCCTGTGCTTAGAAACAGGCTTTTGAAATCTCATTTTAGCCTGGAGAATGTAAAAGAATTTTTAAAGGTCACTGATTTAAGTCAGGTTAAAGATATTGTGCTTTTACATCTTAGTGATAGCAATAGTAATGCTGCACAGTTTCAAGAAGAGATAGAAAGGCTTACAGGAAAGCCTACCTATATTGCGGATAAAGGTTTGAAGATAGATTTATTTTAAGGAGTATTGGATTATGGGAGAAGGCAAAGGATGGATAAGTGTACACAGAAAAATTCAATACAGTTGGTTATGGCAAGAGAAGCCTTTTTCTAAAGGCCAGGCTTGGATTGACCTTCTCCTGTCAGCCAACCATAAGGATAAGAAAACTTTACTTGGTAGTGAATTAATAAATGTAAAAAGAGGAAGTTTTATAACGTCACAAAAAAAATTAATGGAAAGATGGGGGTGGGGTACAGAAAAAACTAGAAGGTTTTTAAAGCTCCTTGCTACCGAAGAAATGATAAAATTATCAACTGATAAAAGAAAAACTATGATTACAGTAGTGAATTATGAAGAGTACCAAAATCAGAACGGTTTAAATGAAGATATATCAACGAGTTCCGCCGATAACCAGAACGATAATGGATTACAAACAGATTACAAACAGAATGATAATGGATTACAAACAGAGACAAACAATAATGATAATAAAGATAATAATATTACTACTACTGAAAAAGAGCCATGGGAAATAGCATTAAAATATTTTTGCCAAAAATCAGGAAAGCTGGATCTGAATTTAAAACCTCGTGAACTAGAAGCCGCCCAGAAGATTTGTAATGAGGTGCCGTCCCTCAATACAGTTCTAAGAGGTATAGATCAAGCCTTTGATAGATTCAAGCCAGATACTGAGAATGATAAAATAAACTCTTTTTGCTACTGCATAGGCATTATAAAAGATTTATGGAAACGTGAAAATATCAAGAATGGGGGTAAAAGTCATGATAGAGACCCAAAACAAGAAAATACAGAAAAGGGGATCGACAGCTCCGGGATTGGTTTCCACTTCTGAAACAGAACTAGACAATTGTCCTGTTTGTGGTGAACCTACAGGAAAAGTGGTCAGGCTAATGGGGAGAAATTATATAGTCCCAAGGATGTGTAAGTGTAAAAAAGAAGCCTTTGAAGAAAACGAGCGTATATCTCAAGCCAGAGAAAAGCAGATTAGGCTTGAGAGAATATTTAATAACAGCTTAATGACCAGGGAGTTTAGGGAGTTCACCTTTGAAAGCTGGGACCATACTTTGGGCAATGAGAGCATGTATGAACTAGGAATAAAGTATGTGAAATGTTTCAAAGAAAAAGCCTTGAAAGAAAACGTAGGCCTGCTTATTTACGGAAAGCCAGGTAACGGAAAAACATTTTTATCGGGGTGTATTGCTAATACACTTATAAAACAGTTTATACCTGTGGTTTGTGTTTCTGCTATTGGAATTTTGGAGAGGATAAAGAGCAGTTTCAGAAGCTACGGTGATGAAGGAGTGCAAAACATACTCAATTGCTTGGATAACGCAGATTTGGTGATTATTGACGATATAGGAGTTGAAAATAATACGGATTGGTCCAGAGCTACCATGTATCAAATATTGGATTCAAGATACAGGAAGAAAAAACCATTAATTATAACGTCAAATCTGTCAATGAATCAGCTTAAGAGAAGATATGACAGGGACTGTGAATATGATATTGGCAGAACTGCAGATAGATTAATCCATGATATGTGTTCCCCTATTGAAAATACAGGTTCAAGTATACGGATAAAGAATGGGATTAGAAAAACCCAGATACTCAGAGATATACTAAACAGTTAGAAAGTAAGGAGGAATAATGTGAAACTTAAGAATTTAAGCAACATAAAGTGGATTGGTGGCAAACATGGAAAGGAAGAACGGTACCTGGAACTTATGCCTAAACATAAAATATTTGCGGACTGTACTTTTGGAAGTGGAGCTGTGACTTTTTACAAGAGTGTCAAGTCTCCGGCCAAAATAACAGTTGTCAATGATAAAAATGACGAGCTTATAAACTACATGCTTGTTTTAAGGGATAGACCGGAAGAATTATTCCATGCATGTGATGGGCTGCCATACAGTGAAGCACTTTATAAAAAATATAAATGGGACCCTCTACCTGAGGATAGTTTAGAAAGAGCTGTCAGGTTTTTTTACAAGATGCGGTTGACATTCTCAGGAGGAGGCCACAAATACAGGAATGGATTAGGGCTTTCAAAGACTCAAGACAAGGCTGGGACTTATAGGTCTGCAGTTAACTTAATACCTAAGATGGCCCAAATAATCAAGACATGGAATATACTCTGCAGGGATTTTCAGGAGGTAATTGATTTCTACGATACGGAAGATACATTGTTCTTCCTAGACCCTCCCTATGTGGGATATGAAAATATTTATGCGGGTGGATTTCAACCAGAGGACCATTTGAGGCTAAGAAGGAGACTTGAAAAAATAAAGGGAAAAGCCATGGTCTGCTACTATCCGGATCCGTTGATTGATGAATTATATTATGACTGGCACAGGGTTGAATACAATACAGCTTCACAGATTGAGGTTAGAAGTGATGGAGATAAGTGTCCGATCCGGACTGAATTAATTCTCATGAACTATAAACCTCAGGTAGAGGAACAGATGAAAATTGTTTGATTGAGGTGATAAAAATGGCAGTTGCATTCGAAAGAAAAAAAGAAACCCTGGACTTTGTAAGAGATAACTGGGAAATCATGTACAAAAAGGACATAGCAAAGAAATTGGGCTGTAGTGCTTCAACCGTGAGCATAATAGGAACGGAATTGGGGTTGCCTATTCAGGGTAGGTCGAAGGAATCATTCTATCGCATAGATAGCATCAAGAGGATGAAAAATGATTTTAGACTGGGGGAGAAAATAACTTTAAGAGTAAGTTATGGTAAGGGTAGACGCAAAATCGTAAAAGGTATTGTGACCGATAAGACAGACTATTTGGTGCTGGTAAAGTGGAAAAAGTATGGAGAAGATAGGCGTGAAAGTTTTAGATATGATGAGTTCTGTGTGGGAGAAGTGCAGGTTGTTTCGCGAAATGAAAAATATATGACAGAAAGTTTGTGAGAAAATGAAGCAGATTAGTATACTGGATGAAATTATAGTAGATAATTTCGCTGGAGGTGGCGGAGCATCAACTGGAATAGAGATGGCCACCGGGCATAGCGTAGAGATTGCAATTAACCATGATCCTGCAGCAATAGCCATGCATAAAGTGAATCATCCTCAGACAGAACATTATTGTGAATCTGTTTGGGAAGTTGATCCGGTGAAAGCTGTAAGAGGTAGAAGAGTTGGTTTAGCTTGGTTTAGTCCCGATTGTAAGCATTTTTCAAAGGCAAAAGGAGGAAAACCATGTGATAAAAAAATAAGAGGTTTAGCATGGATTGTACTGAAATGGGCTGCTCTAGTCAGGCCACGGGTGATTATGCTTGAAAATGTAGAGGAGTTTCAGACTTGGGGACCTTTGAACAGAAGAAGGCATCCTATAAAAAATAAAAAGGGAGAAACTTATTGGAAATGGAGAAAGCAACTTGAAGCCTTAGGATATAAAGTTGATTCAAGAGAATTGATTGCAGCTGACTATGGAACTCCAACAAAGAGAAAGCGTTTTTTTATGGTTGCAAGATGTGATGGTCAACCTATTATATGGCCTAAGAAAACTCATGGAGATAGAAATAGTGAGGAAGTTAAAAACGGAATACTAAAGCCGTATGTTCCAGCAGCTGAGGTTATTGATTGGAGTATCCCTTGCAAAAGCATATTTGGTAGAAAAAAGCCACTTGTGAAAAATACTATGAAACGCATAGCAAGAGGAATACAAAAGTTTGTAATTGAAAATCCTGAGCCGTTTATAATGCAAATTGGTCAAACTGGATTCACGAAAGATAGAAATAAATCAATTCATGAGCCGTTAACAACTATAGTAAGTAAGGCAGAACATTGTTTAGTAACACCTTACTTAATTCAATATCATTCAGAAACCACTAAAGATGGAGTAAGAGGACAATCTATTAAAGAGCCAATTATGACATTAGATAGTTCACCCAGATATGGATTAGTAAGTGCGTTTATTATACAGATGAATAAAAATATGATAGGAACAGATATGAAAGAACCTATTAATACCATTGTTGCAGGACCAGGACACATGGGAGAAGTAAGAGCTTTCTTGATTAAGTATTATGGTCAAGGTGTGGGGCAGGATATTAATGAACCATTAGATACTATAGTCAGTAAAGATAGATTTGGATTAGTTACAATTTATGGACAAGATTATCAAATAGCTGATATTGGAATGAGAATGCTAGAGCCTCATGAACTATTTGTAGCTCAAGGGTTTCCAAGTAACTATATTATAGATCATGATTATGAAGGGAAAAGATATCCGAAAACAGCTCAAGTAGCACGTTGTGGCAATGCAGTACCTCCACCCTTTGCAGAAGCACTGGTAAGAGCAAATCTTCCAGAGTTATGCGAAGGCAATGGAAGGTTTAGAGAAGTAGGTTAATACGTGATGCAAACTTAATTTATATAAATAACAGCCAATTTAAGCCATAGGTATAGCAAATCTCAAAGAAGAGGGGACAAGTAGTATAATTAATCGTCTTGAAATTAGGATGGGTTTAAAAGGACTATATTAGAGTTTTAGAATATTAGTGTAGTAGGTGAGAAAGATGAAAAAGAAAAGTCCTAAGATGTGCAATCATTACTGGAAAAGTGTTGGTAAAACTAGGTCGGGTGGAATTATTAAAAGATGTTTGATATGCGGTGAATATTGCATTGTTAAATAAAAAGGAGTGAATATTAATGAGCTATAAAGAAAAGTGCTTTGGATATTTTAGCAGTAACAAAGGACAAGAAAAAGGAGATTTATTAAAAGGTGCAGTTAGTAAATTTGGAATAACTAGGTTGACAGCAGAGAACTATTACTCCAGGTGGAAAGCTCAAAATCCAAGTTCCGTTGATGAGGTGGCAGAAAAGGCAGTAGATTATATTTTTGGAGAAGGTGAAGGGGAAGAAATAGAAAAGAAAAAACCAAGTTTAACAGATGAGATGATACTTGAGGAATTAAATAAAATTGGGTTCAGTTATCTTTCGATAAGTACTAATATGATTAAATGCATTGCAAATAAATTTAACTTGGAAGAACATACTGCAAAATTTAGGTTGGAGGAATTGGCTAAGAAAAGAAAAGTTAAAAAAGAGGAGGTGAAACCGAAGCTATCGGGGGATGAAATAAATGAGTTATGTGAAAATACGGAGTTTGAAAAAGAGACTGTTGCTGTGGACGATAAGCCGGCGAAGCCAGCCGATAAACCCTCGAAGGACTGCGAAGAATCGGCGAAAGATGTTAATAAAAAATTTGGGCAAAGACTGAAAATAGCGTTGCTCCAAGGGAAGGTAATGAGTTATGAAATTCAAGAGGGTGGATTTCTTTTAAGGCAAAAATCTTATATTAATAGCATACCAGTAGATTTCAAGGATATTGATGATTTTATTGCAGAACTTAGGGAGCTTAAGGAAGTGATGGCATGATTTTAGCAATAGATCCGGGTAATAGAGAAAGTGCCTATGTGGTGATGGATTATAATTTAAAGCCTATAGAGTTTGGAAAGTTTGGAAATGAAGATGTTAGGCAGGAATTGAGAAGAAATATTAAAAAATATGGACATGAATTAAGAATAGCAATAGAAATGGTAGCAAGTTATGGTATGGCTGTGGGGCGTGAAGTATTTGAAACCTGCGTATGGATTGGCAGATTTACTGAGATGGTAGAACAATTCAACATGAATACAAATTATATATATCGTAAAGATGAAAAGCTGAATTTGTGCAATTCTCAGAGAGCAAATGATAGTACTATAACACAAGCTCTAGTGGATAGATTTGCATATGGAACACGGAACCATGGCAAGGGCACGAAAAAGGCTCCAGGGTGGTTTTATGGATTTAAGAAAGACATATGGCAGGCTTATGCAGTGGGAGTTACTTATTTTGATTTGTATTTGGCTAGAGATGGAATATGGGAGAGGAGGGCAAAGTAAATGCAAAATAATGATAAGAACAGTGTTAATAATGTCGATACTAGCAGTCCAATATTTAAAAAAATACTTAGTCAGCTGGATGTAAGAATAAAGGCTATAATGGATAAAGTTTATGACAATAAGGACTTTCAAAGTGGAGATATAACTTTAAAGATAACATTAGGTACAGTAACCAATGCAAAAGAATTTGTGGTGATGAAGGAAGGCAGATTAATTAATAAGGAATACGAATATAAAAGCTTAGATATAAAACATGCCATTACGACAACACTAAAACAAACAGATAAAACTGATGGAGAATATATAGGGCAAAAAGAATTAATTAAAAATAGTGACGGGGATTTTATAGAAGTTCCAATTAAAGATGGGCAAATGAATATGTTTGATAGATAAGAAGGTGGTTAATATGCTTGATACTGCAACGGTAACATTGTCATATAAGGAATTTCAAGAGTTAATAAATAAGAATAATGAAGCAGAATGTTATAGGCAAAAAGTTCATGCTTTAAGAAAAAAACTAGAAAGTAGAGACGAAAGAAAAGCGTTAGATAGTATAGTAGATATCTTATTTAAGGCTAATGATAGTAAAACAGCTAAAGAGAAACAAGCTTATATTAGAGAATGTTTGGAAATATATTGTAAGACGTTTGATATATCCATAGAGGAATTACTTAGATAAAGAGGGTGAATACATTGAAACTAAAGCTAATGGTGCTTAGGAAGCTGATAGACCGAAGAGGAAATAAGATAGACAATCGTACAATGTCTTGGCAGGATTGGAAGGATAAAGTTTTAGAGGAAGCAGGAGAGCTGTGTGAGGCTCTCTCCTCTGGAGATAAGAAAAAGATAATGGAAGAGGTGCTGGATGTTATTCAAGTGGGTATTGGGATTCTGGCCAAGCTTTTTAGAGAGAATTTTGACATAGTTCAGGGATTTCACAGGCACAACAAAAAGTTGGTTGACAGAGGCTGTGAGGCTTGCGGGGAAGTTGGGGCTAATGTGTGTAGGAAGTAGAATGTAAAGTGATAATATTATGTATTTGAAAGAAGGGATTAAATATGACTAACTATGAATGCTATTTTGGATCACCGGAAAGGGCATTAGATTCTTTAACTCTACTTCTTGAATTTCCAGATCATCCAAGGCAAGAGGTAAGAGAATTCCAAAAAGAAGTTAAAGAAATGGGAGCAGCTAGATGGCTGGAAAGTGAATGTATAAATCAAAGGTGGTGGAAAAATACACCATTTATAAAAAATAAATAGTTCGTAATCCAAAGACTTTGTAATAAACTCAAATACCAGGGATTTAATAACCCCTGGTACAAAGAGTAACTATTCGAAAGTAAAAAATAAATATGGAGATTAAAATAATGCTTTATGAATAGTATGTCCTGAATTGGATTTATTATACAGGGAATTTGATATAAATTATAGATTAATTGAAATTTCAAGCAGAATTAAACACCGGGGATTATCCATCCCCGGTATAATGAAAAAAATGATGGCTATATTCAGGAGTAAATGCAAAATATAAAAATATTCATACGAAAGAGGTTTCGCATGAATAGGGTATGTAAAATTAGGTTTATTATACTGGAAATTTAAAGAAGGTGAGTAGATGGAGCATTTAATAAAATTAGGTTATACGTTCATAGGAGTATGGGTTCTGTTGAGTATAGTTGGGATAATAGGCTTTTATATAGTTGTTAGGAATTGCAAGAAGGAAAGTGCTAAGAGTTATAAGAATCTTAAAAAGGAGTGGGACAGGCATGGGAGGTAAATAAGTTAAGGAGGAATAGCTTATGTGCCAATATTGTGACGGTGAATATGGAAAAGGTATTCTTGTAAATAAAAGCCCTGACAGTAAAAAAACACAACCTAATGAAGCTGTAATATTTCAACTGAAAGGTGATAAACCCAGAATAGTATTATTTAGGCATAGACTTGCACAAGGACATTTTAAGATAAAGTATTGTCCTATATGCGGTAGAAAGTTAGTTTAAAAGTGAATGGGCATGGAGGGATTGTATGGAAGTAATGGCAGAACGTAAACATATAGATTTAACCAAACACTGTAAAGTGAGATATGTAGAAAGAGTGAAAGGTATAACTGGTAACTTTGCTGTCCAGGAATATGTAGCAGCCAATAATGAAAGGATAATACAGGATGTAAATAAGATATTTACTTATTCTGATTTCTTGACAGAAGACCAAATAGGAGGAGATAAAACCACCAAAAGGTTTTATATAAAAGATGATATACTCCTTGTTTTGAGGAGTGATGAATCGGCAATAATTACCTTGATTAAAGTTGACTTTGGTTTTCCAGTAAAAACTAATAGAAATATTGTTAAGGACCTTCTGGTGGAAATAAATTTATTGAAAGAAGATTTAGAGGAAAATGAAAGGTCCATAGTCGATTATGTAAATGCCAGAACTCTGGAAAGGGAAAGGTATTTTGATAAAATCCAACTGCTGCAAGAAGAAATTAATTCTCTTAACCTGACCATAAAACAGATTGATGTTGATATAGAGAAAAAGAAAGAGAGCACCAAGGTTTCAAAACTTAAATTAAAAGAATATGTCAATATGATTTGTAATTCTAGGGCTTTTAAGGATGATTTGAAGCAGATGGGTAAGTAGAGGCGTAACATAATCAACAATAAGATTTTAGGGGAGGAATTAAATAATGGATGAAATGAAATTCATTGAGATGGAAGAAAAACTCCGGAACTATTTTAATAAGGATAAGAAAATTAGTGTACTGAATAAAAAGTTAGAAGTTTTAAAAAGTCAGATAGATGTAATAGAGTACAAACTTAAGAATGTTGCAGTAGACCTCCCCGAAGAATCACGTTCAATGGTATATGAAGAAAGAGTCCAGACAAGTCCTACAGGTGAAAGTTATGCCGAGAGGACTTTGCTGCGTATAACGGATAAATTGATTAAGGAGCAGTCATGGAAGAGAGAACAGGTTGCAAATATAGAGGAAACTTTAAGGAATATGGAAGCAGATAATGCTGTTATTGAAGCTAATATTAAAGATTTAAGAATTGAGGACCAGGAGTTTTTGAAATATAAGTATAAGTACAAGAAAACAGATTTGCAGGTTGGAGTAAAATTTAATATGTCTCCAGGGGGAGTTACAAAGAGAAGGCATAGGTTGATTGAGAATATAGTTAACTGGGATATGTGGATTAGTGCCTAATTACTAAGTCGACATAGTTATTAAAATTTATAAAACAATTATTATATGTATAAGAATAAAAATAATTTACAATACTAATTTTATAAATATTTTTATGTTAGGAGGTTATATAAATGGGGAACACCACAAAAACGCCATTAGTTGCATCAGAAATATCAGGTATTTGGAACTCTTATATGGCTGGAAATCTAGTTGGACGCATAGTTAGATATTTTTCCAACAGAGTTGATGATGATGAAATTCGTGATATTTTACAGTATGCTCTAAATTTATTTAATCAGCGTATTGAAGTATTAACTAATTTATTTAATCAAGAGAAACTACCTTTACCAGAAGGTATTACAGACAGCGATATTGATGTAAATGCTCCACGTTTATTTTCTGACACTCTCTACTTGCAGTATATAGCATATGAGGCAAAATCAGCAGTGCGTAGCTATAGTGTGATTTTAGGTCATGTGACACGTCCTGATATTAGAGATTATTTCTCAAAATGCATTCAAGAAAGTACTGACGTCTATAACAGGGCGGCAGAACTGGGCTTATCAAAGGGTATTTTTATTAAAGCACCTCGGATAGAAGTACCTAAAAAAGTTGAATATATAAAAAGTAAAAGTTTTATTTTAGATAGTTTTGGAAAGAAGAGAGCTTTACTTGCAGATGAAATAACGGACATTGTTTCTATCACCAATGATACCGTGATAAGAAGAGCTTTACTAGTTGGTTTTAATCAAGTGTGTAAAGACAAAAAAGTTTGTAATTATATATCAAGAGTTATAAATCTTGCAACTAAACAAAATGATGGTTTTAATTCATTCTTAGTAGATGAAGTTATTCCAATTGGAAGCTCTTCGGATTCATATGTAACTGACTCAACAATTTCACCATTTTCAGAGAAACTTATGTTAAGTAAAGTTTCTCTAATGTATAGGTTAAAGATAGGTAGTATAGGGCTAGCATTGGCAAATATAATGAGAAGTGACTTGAAGGCTACATATAGAAAATATTTAGATGAAGCTATGGAGTATTCTAAAGATGGTGTAAATATCATGATTGATAATGAATGGTTTGAACAGCCCCCACAGGCAATAAACCATGAAAATTTGGTAGGAGTTTGATATAGGAAAATGTAGTAAATATAAATATTAGTATGGTATATTCAGATTACAATGAAATTTTATAAATTATAATGTCTGTATTGATACTAAGAACTAAATGATTTTTTAAATACTGTATTATTCAAAACTGAATTTTACAGTGTCTTTATACTTGTAAAACAGAAATATTAGGAATTATTCAGGAATTAAGGTGGAATTAAACAGGAATTAAAATGGAATTAGATTGGAATTAAAATATTGAAAAAATGTAGTATAATAGTTATAATGAGAATGTCAGGGATTATACTGATAGTAACTTATAATAAATCTTTCAATTTACTTATGCCTCTAGCCCCGAGGTTAAATAGGGCTGCCAATGCGGGAAACTGCAAATAAAAATTATACTATATATGTGTATATATCGGAAATAAGCACTGGTAGGAACTAGTGCTTATTCTTATTTGAAATTTGTACCGGTTTACACTTAGTACATTTATGGAGTTTTCAATACTCTTTTAATACCAATCCCAATACCATTCGTAATAGCATGGGTAAGGTGGGTAAGGTCTGCATCTTCTACGTCTACGTCTTCTACGTCTACGTCTTCTACGCCTGCGCCCTCTTTGTCTATAAAAGTCATCATCATCAAAATCATCGTCATCAAAATCATCATCTATATCTGAGTCTAAATATTCATCGTCTATTGATCGATTATAAGGTGTTGATAAGTATGGACAATATATAGGAGCGTTAAAGTCATAGGAATTTTCAACTGTTTTGTTATTTTTGTTGTCACTAGAGTTGCTAATACTCATGAAGTACCTCCGAAAATTTATTTACAATGCATACTATGAGTAAAATATCAAATCTGTGAATAAGAGTTAAGAATTATTAGAAGGTGTATAAATATTAAAATTAGAGCATATATATAAATATAAGTGTAACTAAACTCCGGATAGTTACTTGCTATGAGTATATCTGTTTAACATATCTCCTTTTTACACTAATATTTAAATTTCAAATATACTCTTTTTACGTAAAAAAGAAATAGGTGATGGATATGAAGATAAGAGACATTATAGAAGAAAAGCTTAATCAGGATAAAAAACTAAATAAAGATAAATTAAGGAGAGGCGAATACCTCTCCTTTTCTGATATAGAAAAATTAATGCGGCATGAGTGTTACAGGAGGGTTAAGGGTGCTGTTAGGAGGATGAGGTAGTAATGGAAATAATACAGGGAATTATAGAAATAATTGACACTAGATGGATGAAGTGATATACTTACTAAGTTACGCAAACGTAATTACTTAGAAAATCGTGTGGAATAAAAGTTTCTGCATAATGAGGATGAAATCATGAATATGGTCTTTATGCTTGTGGTTGTAGGGCATGTAAAATATAAATGCAACTACCATTAAATTTTTAGATATCTATTAATTTAGATATCTATATTTTTATATAGAAATAAATCTTATAAGTTGATACATCCTATTATATGGTAAGAGGTGATTTACTTGGGACGTAGAAATAATAAAGGGAAGAATAAAGAATTAACTGATTTTAGTTATTTACTTAATAAAGATGAAAAGAAGAATGATAATAATAAAATAGAAAAGGGCGATAAAAAGGACGATTAATTTCGTTCTTTTCTTATGTCCAAAACAAAACGAATAGGCAGGTGGTGACAATGTAGAGATGGCAGATAAGGAAACCGTAAGAAAAGAGTATGAAACTGGAAAGTATACTTTTAAGCAGCTGGCAAATAAATTTAATATAAGCCAGGGAACTATAAAAAGTTGGGCTAAGAGGGATAAAGATAATGGACAACCATGGAAAAAGGTTGCAACCAAAACAAAAAACCAAAACAAAAAGGTTGCAACCAAAAAAGAAGTTGCAGAGAAAGAAAAAGAGCCTGTTTTTGAGGAAGTTGAGGAGGTATTAAATAACCCTGAACTTACCGATAAACAAAGGCTTTTTTGTATTTATTACTCCAAACGATTTAATGCCACCAAGGCCTATCAGAAAGCATATGGATGTGATTATATAACTGCTAATACCAATGGACCTCGGTTGCTTGTAAATGCTTGTATAAAAGAAGAAGTACAAAAATTAAAACAAGGGAAACTTAACAGGGCAATGCTAAGTCCAGATGATATATTTCAGAAGTATTTAGATATAGCTTTTAGTAATGTGACCGACTATATTTCATTTGGACAAAAAACTATGACTATGAGAGATAAGAAAACAGGAGAGCCTTTATTGGATAATGAAGGCAATAAAATAGAATATCAATACAGCTATGTTGACTTTAAAGAATCCGACCAGGTAGATGGCTCCTTAATAAGTGAAGTTAAGCAGGGCAAGGATGGCGTAAGTATAAAACTCCATGATGCAATGAAAGCCCTTGACTGGCTGTCAAAGCATATGGATATGGCAACAGAAGAACAGAGGTTGAGAATGGAAAAACTTAGGGCTGAGATTGAGAAGGCTAAAGGTGATGGTGAACATGATGAAGCTAAGACATGGGCTGATAAAGTTCAAGAAATAGCATCAAAGAGGCGTGGCCAAGATGGATAATGGACTTATAACTCTACTTGATAATTATTGGGATAATCCTGTATGGTTCGCTGAGGATATGCTTAAATTCCATGCTGACAAATGGCAGTCTGACGTACTTATGGCACTGGCCGGCAATCCAAAAGTAAGTGTAAGGTCAGGACAAGGAGTAGGAAAAACAGGACTTGAGAGTATAGCTGTTACCTGGTATTTATGTACAAGACCATTCCCAAAAGTTATAGCTACAGCACCTACAAGACAACAGTTGTATGATGTGCTTTGGGCAGAAATATCAAAGTGGCTATCTGGAAGTATGGTTGATAGATTACTCCAGTGGACCAAAACAAAAGTATATATGAAAGGTTATGAGGAAAGATGGTGGGCTACTGCAAGAACTGCTGTAAAACCTGAAAACATGCAGGGATTTCATGAGGATTATATGCTCTTTGTTGTTGATGAAGCTTCTGGTGTTTCTGATCCAATTATGGAAGCTATACTTGGTACTCTTTCAGGATATGAAAATAAACTTCTCATGTGTGGAAACCCTACTAGAACCAGTGGAACATTTTACGACAGCCATAACAGAGACAGGGATTTATACAGGACTTTTAAAGTATCATCCTTAGATAGCCCTAGAACCTCTCAGGATAACATTGAAATGCTTAAAAGAAAGTATCTTGAAGATTCTGATGTGTACAGAGTCAGGGTGCTTGGAGAATTTCCAAAGGGTGAATCTGATGCACTTATTCCACTTGAATATGCTGAAACTGCTACAAGTACAAAGGTGAGTATAAAAGACTGTTTTACTTTTAACCTAGGAGCCGATATTGCCAGGTTTGGTAATGATAATACTGTTTTGGCTCCACGAATAGGGAACAGGGTATTTCAACTAAAGGAATATAGCAAGAAAGATACTATGGAAACCAGTGGGAACATATTGAGAACTGTAGATAATTTTAAGAATGAATACCACCAGATTAATAAAGTTAGAATTAAGATTGATGATGATGGATTAGGTGGAGGAGTAACTGATAGGCTAAATGAAGTTATAAGACAAGAAAGGCTTGGTTATGAGGTTATTCCTATTAAAAATGGTGCAAAGGCAGATGATGATGAACATTATTCAGATAAATCTGCAGAGATGTGGGGAAATATGAGAGATATTCTTGAAGAGAATTTTACTAATTTTGTACAAGGAAGAACTCCTACTATAGAGCTTCCTAACAATGAGAAATTAATTAAGCAGCTGTCAAATAGAAAATACAAGATTGACTCAAAAGGCAGGATAGATCTTGAACAAAAGGAGCAGATGAAAAAGAGGATAGGAGAATCTCCTGACTGTGCAGATGCAGTAATATATTCATTCGCTGAAAATGGCAATAGTGATTTATCTTTGTTGAAAGGGGTGAGAATATGGGGTTAAAGTCTTTTATTAAAAGTGTAAAATTGAAACTGCTGAATCCGAAGGGTGAGCAGATGCGTATATCTGGTGGAGCTGCTACATCAACATATCAATTGGATAGTTCACAGGTGGATTATGAACTTGCAAGGCAATTATATCAGAATAATAATGACGACTATAAATTGGGTGCTCCTTTTGTAAGACCTATAATAAATTCCACTGTAGGTTTTATGGGGGTGCCTCATTTTGATTGTGAAGATGATGCAGCTCAAGAAATACTGGATAGTTTTGCACTTGATAATACATCTAATATGCTTAAGACCCATACTGATGCCTTGAAGCTTGGGGATAGTTACGTATGGATTACAAGGGAAGAGGCTGTAAATCCACTATACCCCGATAAACCTAATAGATTGGTTTATAATTTTATCCCTCCAGAGCAAATTAAGGATATATTACTTGATCCAACTACCGGAGAACCAACCGCATATATTTTAAAAAGCCACCAGGAATGGCAGGATATAGAGAGCAATAAATTTAAATGTGATATTAATCAAGCCATAACAGCAACGGAGAGGACGATACAAATAACAGGAGATACTCCAGAAGGAATACAAGCAGGTACAATACCTAATCCTTGGGGTTTTGTCCCTATAATCCATTTTAAAAATGAACCTGATGAAACACTAAAGTATGGGCAGAGTGATATTGAGCCTATAGAACCGTTACTAAAAGCCTATCATGATGTTATGCTCCATGCATTAAAAGGAAGTAAGATGCACAGTACACCTAAGCTGAAATTGAAACTTAAAGATGTAAAAAAATTTCTTGCTAATAACTTTGGTATAGAAGATCCGGAAAAGTTTTCAAAAGATGGTGGAAAAATAAACTTAAATGGTAATGAAGTTTTATTTATGACAAGTGATGAAGATGCAAGTTTTGTAGAGGTTAATAGTGCCACAGGTGATGCAAAGGTACTCTTAAGCCTCTTATTTTATTGTATTGTTGATGTTAGTGAAGTCCCTGAATTTGTATTTGGGGTACATACTCCAAGTGCTCTTGCCAGTGTAAAAGAGCAGATGCCTATAATGGCCAATAAGATAAGGCGTAAAAGAGAACAATTCACAGAGCAATGGCGTATGCTTGCAAGAATGGTACTTATAATGTTTGCTCAATCTACGGGTGGTAGTTTTGCAAGTTATGATGTTACCTTAGGATGGGATGAAGTCACTCCTAAGGATAATAAGGAAAGTGCTGAAACTCTTAACTATATTGCAACTGCACTTGAAACTGCACTTACAGGAGGATTTATTTCTGTTGAGTCTGCTGCTAATTTCCTTTCAGGATATGTTGATACCATGAGTGATTACATATCTAGTGATGAGGGGATAGTTGGAGAGAGAGAAAAGATTATTAAAGACAAGATGCTTAATTTCAGGATGCAGGATTCAGGCGGCCTTGAGGATGAAAAGAAAAAACTTGATGTTGAGATAAATAATTCAAGTACTCAGGAGGGTACTGTAGATGAGTAAGGAAATAGACGAGCTTAAAAAGATAGCAGGCGATTACAAGACATGGGCACTTAAAGCTAGAAGTAAGTATATAGACCTGAGACTTAACAATGAAACTGAAATAAGAGCATTGTATGTAAGACTTGTCCATGATATATCTAATGAGCTTAAAAAAGAAGGTACCTCTAAGATTAGGAGAAGACAACTGGAAACTCTCATTACTGCTCTTAAGAAACAGCAGGATAAACTGGAAGGCCAGCTCACTATGAATCTTGAAAAATATATCAAGGCAAATGCAGAAGCAGCTACAAAATATGCAAAGGCGATAGATATTAAAGTAGTTCAGGAAGCTGGAGTATCTAAGGTATCTACATCCAAGGTTAGGGAACTGTATTTCAGTTCCAACCAAAGAGCTATTGAAGCATGTTGGGCAAGGTTACATAAGGGATTATATCTTTCAGACAGGATATGGACAAAGTCAAAGAGATACAGGGAGAATATAACTGAGATAATCCAGAGTGCAGTAGCCGAGGGGCAAGATTGTGTAAAGACTGCCAGGATGCTTGAGAAGTATGTGAGAACTGGCAAAAAAACATTGGCAAAGCAATATCCTAACATGATGAAAAGAATGGGAAACAGGGTACCAGAGGATATATGTTATGAATCTCTAAGACTTGCAAGAACTGAAATGACTGCTGCATATGGCGAGGCTACAATTCAAAGTGCTATGGTAAGTCCTTCATGCAGTGGAGTAAAGTTTATATTATCAGGTTCTCACCCTAAGTATGATATATGTGACCATATATGCGGTATTGATGATTATGGACTTGGAATTGGTTGTTATCCAGTTGATAAAGCTCCTGCATATCCTTTTCACCCGAATTGCCTTTGCGTAACACTTACAATAAATGAAAACCCCAGTGATTTTGTTGACAGGCTTAAAAGGTGGAATAAGAATCCAGGAAGTGAACCGGGACTTGAGCAGTGGTATCAGAATATTTATAAGAAATCTTCTATGTATATTGATGATATTAGCAAAATACCTTATAATGGTATTAAGAGAGTAGATAGCAAAGGTAAGATTCCGGCAGAAACTACACCTAATTCTGTTATAGATAAATTAGGTAAAGATGGCAAAGTTAATAATAGAACTATATATGATAATGAAGGTAAAATGAAAACACAAATAAATCCAACCAATCATGGAAATCCCAAGATGCACCCATATGGTAAAAATGGAGAACATGCGCATGATATCATCTGGGAGAATGGTAAGATAGTCGGAAGACATGCGAGAGAATTAACCGAAAAGGAAAGAAAAATTCACAAAGATATATTGGAGTGATGTTTATGAATGCACAATCAATTAAAGATTTAATATTGTCACTAACACAGGATATAGAGTTTAGTTATAATAATGTGAATGGTTCAATTATTCCATTAAGTCATGACAATATTTCAATGTCGTATGGTGACGTTAATAAAGGTTACAATGACGTAGATATACTGTTAACAGATCCATTCTTTAATGGGAAATCTCTAAGTGAGATTATTAAAGAAATAGAAATTATTTAGGGAGCACTTACTAAGTAAAAAATAGTGAGTGCTTTTATTGTGCTTAAAATTAAGGGAGGGATTGTGTTGAATATACCTGGTAAAATTAAAATTGGTGGCATGATTTTTTCAGTAGCTTTAATTGATAATCTTATGAGAAATGGTTCAAGTTCGGGAAGAAGCTGTGGGAATTCACAAGAAATACAGATAGATAAAAGTGCATCACGTCAGTATAAGGAAACTACATTTATACATGAGGTTCTTCACCAAATTAATTTTGTTTACAATATTGGTTTAGAGCATAAACAAATTTATGATTTAGAAGCAGGAATTTATGCTTTTATCAAGGATAATCCAAGTGTATTCAATGAGAAATTGACTCAGAGTAATATATGCGCTGATGTAAAAATAGATGATGATGTCTTTGTAGATGATTTAGTCGATAAAGCTATTAATAAATTTGCTGCAGAGTTTAGGAAGACACTTCAAGATATGAAAAGATAGGAGGGAAAAGAATGCATCATTACATTACAAAGTATGAGTAAAATGGAAAAAGATATGCGGAGGCTTGGATACAAATTAATATATTTAATTTATGTCTATGTACGTGGAAAAAGAAAATAGAGATATAAAAATAGGTAGGTGGTAATAATGTTTCTATACAAACCTATAGGAGAGATAGATAATGAAGTTTATGGAGAAATAGATCCCATAAATGCAAGCATATCACAAATTAAACCGGGTACTATTTCAGCAGCTCCTGGAGTAGATGTGGATTTAATGAAATCAATGGACAAAGATCCTCTGGAAGTAGTTGTTGAAATACCTGCTGCTAAAAGTAAAAGGGGCTGGAACTATAAACCCGAAGCCCTGCAGGATATAGTAAACTATGTAAATCAAAATACATTAAGTGGCTTTTTAGGGCATCAGAAACCAGAAAACTTATCTAATGAATTCAAGACCCCTGTAACACATTGGGTAGGGGCAGAGATGAAAGACAATAAGGCGTATTTTAGGGGGATAGTTGATGCATCTGCTCCTGACCTTAAGAGATGGATAAGAACCAAAAGAATTAAGGAGGTCAGTATATTTGGTTATCCAAAAATAAAGAGGGACAATAAAAATATAAATGTAGTTGGATACAATCCTTTGAGTATTGATTGGACACCACTTCATAGGCCAGGTATGCCCACAAATATAGTAGGTATGGAGATGGATAATTTAAATGCGAAAGGAGAGCAGCTTGATGGTACCTTTGAACAACTTAAACAGGAGTTAAAGGAATCTGTTAAAAGTGTTTTAAACGTAAAAGATGGTCAAGACTATGTGTGGGTTAGAAATATCAGATATGATAATAATACTGTTATAGTAGAGCATGAGCAAAGGGATCAACCTACAAAACTTTACAGCATACCATTTTCAATAGACAAAGATAATAAAATAGCCCTTGGAGATAAGACGGAAGTTATGGAAAAAAGGATATATGAACCTGTAACTTCGAGTGAAATGGATAATAAAGGAGGAAATTTAAACATGGAATTTAAAGAGATTATGGCGAATTTAAATGGATTATTACAGACTGGAAAAGTTACCTATTCCCAGGTACTTGGGGAGATGGGCCTTACAAAAGAAAAGATAGCCGGAGAAATGGCAGATGTTAAAAGTGCTGTTGATGCTGAAAGTTTACTTGATAAGATTAAAGACAATCTTAAAATAACTGGTGAGATGGATATAGTAAATACTATTAAGAAGGAAAATGAGACGCTTGAAAAAGTAAAAGAAGCTTTAGGGGTTACTGGAGAAATGGATATAGTAGATGCAGCTAAAAAAGCCCATGAAGCTATAGAAAATTCTAAAAAAGCAGAGTTTCAAAAGACTATTGATGATGTTGTCAAAGAAAAAGTTGCAGGTGAAATGGCTCAGAACCTGGTAAAAAAGATGCTAAAGGTTGAAGATGGAGCTACAAAGGAAGTTATATCAGGTGAGATTGATAATATACTAAAAGATGATTTTGTAAAGAGCTTTATATCTGGTGAACATATTGACATGGCACCGGGGATAGGCACTTCAACTGACAATAAAACCGAAACATCAGGTATATTAAAAACAAGAAGGATATCAATATAAGGAAGGTGAGTATAAATGGCATTTACAGGACAACCTACACCAAGTACGATAATAAATATATCAAGTGGAAAAATTAGTGATGGTAAATCGGTCAGACTTACAGCCACTGAGGAAGTTGCACAGGGGAACTTTTATCAGATAGGAGGATTCTTCGGACTTGCCAACCAAGATGCAGCAGTGGGAGAAGAAGTGGTACTTGCGATTGAACAGGCAGAGTATGAAACAAACCAGATAAAGACTGATGAGGAGTTTGCAGTGGGTACATTAATTTACTTTGATGCTGCTAGTAAAGTTTTAACTGAAACTGCTGGTACCAATAAAAAAGTTGGGATTATATCGGCTGCCAAAGACAGCAATAATGTAATATGGTTCATATTAGGACCACAAGTATAAGGAGGCTTATAAAACATGGTAAAAATTTATAGTATAGATTCTTTAAGGGAAGCAAAAAAAACACAGACTATAGATACTGTAATACCTTTTAAATTAAATGGGAAAGAGTATTCAGCACCTAAAAAGATAGTCAATGGTGAGATGGAAACTTATGTTCTCACAAAACCTATAGGGGAAATGCTAAGAAGTAACAGCTTGGCACAATATAAGGATTTGTTAAAAAAAGTGGTACTTGACGTTGAACTTGGACGTGAGCAGGTACCACTTTTATATTCTCCTATTTATGATTTGCTTTCAGATCCAACTATGCCTAAACTTATAGATGCAAAATGGGCTTTAACCGGAACAGTAGTATTTACAGAACACATGGAAGGGGAAGAAGTTAAATTTGGTTCTCTGCAGGTTGAATATGGGCCAACTGCAAGACTTTTAACTTACACAGCTGGTTTTGAATATACAAAAGAGATGAAGGATTTTAATGATAATTTCTCTGTGGATATACTGAACAGGTCTATGGGTGAAGCATATAATGCTCTTCTTAACCACATATATCTTTCTCCGATAATCAACTATACTTACAAGACAGCTAATAAAACTCCATATCAGGGGTCAACTGATGAGGACGTGTGGGTAAGGTACTATAAAACATTGACCCAGGCTATAATTGATTGTAACAAGGCTAAAAGACCAGGCACTGTTTTACTTGCATCCAGTATGAATAAAGATAATATTGAAATGGCTCTTAAAGGTGGATACCAGATAAACGGTACTACTTATCCTGCTGTTAGTGGAATAAGCTCAATAATTTATTATGACGGATGGTCTACTCAAGTTGGAAGAAAGAGCTATTCATATCCAGGAGTAGCTGATGGAAAGTGTTACCTGATAAGACCTAAGAGAGGATTCAAGGAACTTTTAAAACAGGATCTTCAAATAGAATCACATGCAGGAGATCTTTCAAGATTAGTGGAACAGCAAATTGTAGGATATGCTTACAGAGGTTGTTATGCTGCATTAGATGAAAATGTACAGGAAATAACTTTAGGATAGGGTTCATTGCTTTTAAATGGGCTCTATTTTCATGGAGGTGATATTGTGACACCCACTGATAGTTTAAGAACAAAATTAAGAATGGTACTAAATGATAGGGACAGCAAGACGTTCACTGATGATGAACTAGATTCTCTAATATCTGATGCTGATTGTATATATTGTGCTGCCAGTGAAGGATGGATGATGAAAGCTACTATGCAGGAGAGTAATGTAGATAATCCTAATGTATATCAGGTAGGGCAGGAAAGGTATCAATATTCAACTGTGACTGATATTGCAAATCTATGTTATAAAAATGCAGAGACATATAAAGCTAAATGCGCTGGAAGGTCAAGCTTTATGATTGGTGCAGATGTGGAGGTAAATTTATGATTACAGCAGAGAGAAGGAAAAGGGATATAAACTGGAGTATAGCTCAGAATCCTACAGAAATATCTTTTACTAAGGTTGGTAAAAAGCCCGTAAACGGACATTTTGAAGAAGTAACAGAGGATGTAATTCTAACAGTGAGGATATTTCCACAGAAAACTTATGACAGCAGCATAACAGTTTCTTCAGGTACAATAGGTACGTCTTATAAAAATACAGCTTATGGAATGCTTGCTGACAGTGAGGCAGATTTGAACGTAGATAGTAAAACTTCCATAGAATTTAACTGTCCTTATGGCCACATGAAAGTAAAAAATGTATACCCTCAGATTATAAAAGGGGAGATATGTGGTTATGATTGCGGCTTGGAGAAGGTGATGTAATGGCTTTTAGCGATAACGTACTAAATTTTATAAATAGAAAAAATGCTATGATGTATTCTTTCTGTGACAATTGGGCAAGGGAATTAGAAAACCAGGCTAAAGTAAATGCTCCGTGGAAAGATAGATCAGCACATGCAAGGCAGTCACTTCATGGAGATGTGAAAGTTGAAAATAAAGAATATACTATTTCTTTAAGTCATGGAGTGGAATATGGGGGAGTGCTTGAAGGGGGTTCAAAACCACATATAATAAGGCCAAAGAATAAGAAAGCCCTATATTGGAAAGATGCAGATCACCCTGTTAAACTTGTACATCACCCAGGTACCAAGAAATATGCAACAGTAGGTCCTACTATGGAAAAGAATAAATATAAAATCAAGGATACTGCAATTAAATTATGGGAGGATTGATTAGATGAGTGATGAAAAAAGAATACAAGCACCAAATCATGATGAAAGGTTCCCTGACGTTGAAATAATTTCAGATGGTACGTCAGAACAGTGTAAAATTTTTATAGATGGCGTTGATTATACAAAGAAAATATTTATAAAAAGTGTAAAGGCAAATATTGAAGTTGAAAAAGTGCATACAGTTGCTGTAGAATTTTATGCAGATAATGTAAATATAAAAACTAAAGCAAAGGTAGAAAAACAATGCGTGACGGAATAAGGGAGAAGTTGCTAGATAGTATTCCAGCACTTAAAGAGTGTTATGAGCCTACTGTTCCTGATAAATCCACAGAAAAGCCTTATGCGGTAATACTTCAAGGGTCTGATGATAAGCAGAACAATCCTACATCCTATAACAGAGGTATACAAATATGGTTGTACGATAAAAGACTTACGTTTAATACACTGGATAGTTTAATGGATAAGGTTATAGCAGCATTGGATTTACAGACCATAATTGAAGATACAGGAGAAAGTTATACATGCGTTTTTAATGGCACTGTAGGTGATGATTTTGCAGACGAAGAGTGGGATGCTATTACAAGAGGACTGAATTTTAATGTCATAGCTCTGCATGAAGAAAATGACTCTTATGTGGATGCATGGGCTGGTGCTGTGGCTGCTTATATAAATAATCTTATAAATATTCCGGCGTATCCTTCTGAGTATTGGATAAAAAATTTTGCAGCACCTTCTGTATTATGTAGGATAATTAAAAGTAATTTATCTCCTGCGACACTTGGAGCTAACAGGGTTATGAAGACTATAAGATGCCATTTTGTAAGTAAAGATAAAAGTATGGCCAATAAATTAATTGATACTGTAGAGAATCAATTAATTCAGGACACAAAGATACCTTTAGATATAGAAGATAGAAGGTATTTGACCATAAGCAGCATAAGAGAAGACAGAGAAGCAGATCCATTTACAGTGGGTCAACTTAGTGTGGATTTTTTTAGATTAGAAAATATTAAGAGAAAAAATATTCCTGTCATGAATAAAATTCAAGGCAGAGGTTCAATGAAGGAGTGATAATATGGCAGATACTGAAGTTAAAAATAACGATACTGAGAAGGAAACTGTAAATTCAACTGTAAGCTCAGATACTAAGACTTCATCAATTAGTAGCAAAGATTTAACACCGGTTATATCTGTAAATAATGTTATAGAGGATAGAAGATCGACAATACCATCAACTACGATTAATATAAATATACCTCGTCAGGAAATTAAATATTCGGTTGAGGAGTTAATTAAAAACAGTAAAGCACTTACAGGCCATAAAAGAGAAGTGGCAGTGGGTGCTTTATTTGATTGCCAAGAAAAAGAATTAACTAAAGATGATTTTAAAAAGGCAATAGAGGTATTTCTAAAAAGGAAGGTGAAATAAATGGCAGGGACATGGAGTGAAACAAATAAACAAACCATACCAGGTTTTTATAACAGGTTCAAATGGATGGCTGAAAACAGGCTGACACAAGGCACTAAGGGAGTTGTGGCTATGCCTGTAAAGTCTGATTGGGGTCCTATGGGAAAAGTTACTTCTGTAAGTGCAGAACCTGAATTAAAAAAGGCGTTTGGAAACAACAGTACTTTGAGTGCCTATAAACTTGGAAAATTAGTTCTTTTGGGGCAGCCTTCAGAACTTTTTTTATACAGGATGGGTGATGGAGAAGAGAAGGTTGCAAGTATTACGCTAAAAGATACTGCGGGAACTCCGACAGATGTTATAAAACTTGAGACTTTATATTCTACAACTAGGAACTTTAATGTTTCAGTAAAGCCTGATATTGCAGATGAAACCTTAACAGATGTAACTTTATATGAAGGAACTGGACAGTTATATACATTCAAGGTATCTGGAACAATACAGGAAATGGTTGAATCAATAAATAACAATGAAGAGAATCTGTGGCTTAAAGCTACTAAAATTGCAGATGGCAACGATACTTTGGCAAGCATAGTAAACCAACCACTGGAAGGTGGAAGTAATGGAACTGAAAATATAACAAATGAAAACTATGTGGATGCTATGGCAGCTTTTGAACAATACAAGATAAATGTATTTACATTGGATGGTATAGCAGATACTGCTCTCCAGACAACTGTACAGGCATGGATAGACAGAAATAAAGCTGTAGGCTATGACGTTATAGGTTGCTTCGGTGGTTTGTCAAGTACATCTATTGATGCTGCGAATACACAATCAAAGGCATTTAATAATGAATGCGTAGTAAATGTAGGTAATGGAGGTATTTATGAGGGCATAACTTATACTCCTGGTGAAAGCGCATGTTATGTAGCAGGAATAATTGCAGCCGCAACTATGAAGGAAAGTATCTGCAATAAAGAAACTATCTTTTCAGATGTATCCCCAAAACTAACCAGGGAACAGATAGAACAATGCTTAAATGCAGGTACTTTGATATTTGCAGGAGATGGTATTGCTACAAATGCCATAGTGGTTGATGATGTGAACACATTAAAATCCTATGGAGAAGACCAGAGCGAGTCTCTTGGCTACATTAGGGCTGTAAGATTCATGCACACAGTAAATGCAGATACGACTATTACAAAGAGAGACTATATAGGAAAAATTCCTAATGGGGATTTGGGGCAGAAAGTTGTTTTATCGGCTCTAAAACAGTATTTTGAAACATTGCAAGGTGATGGTGTAATAGGAGACTTTACTGTGGAGGTTGACGCTGACCTGCAGGCCAATGCAAAAGATGATGAGTTCTACTGGAAATGGGCTGCAGACTATATAAATGTAATGAAAAAGATATACGGAACTGGCTATATAAGTTAGGAATAGGAGGGATAAAATATGGATGATGTATTAGAACCAGGAAGACCGATACATGGGCGTTTTGGAGAAGTGTTAGTTGATGGTACCAAGCAAACCTATCTACAGGAATGTACAGCAGATGTGGAAATAGATGTTAAAGAACTTAATCTTTTGGGATCAGATTGGACTCAATATAAGGCAGGTACAAAAAAGGGCTCAGGCAATATGAAAGGATTTAAAGTAACCTCTGCCATGATAAAAAGAGGGTTTAAAAGGTTTGAAATAATAACTAAACTTGATGACCCGGAAGCCTATGGGTATGAATCCATAAGGTTAAAGAATTGCATGGCTACAAAGCTGCAGTTAGTAAATTTAAAAGCAGGGGACCTTGTAGAAGAGGAAACACCTTTCAATTTCATTGGTTTTGATCTTCTGGATGCAATAGAAGCTGAGTAGATAAAAAATAAGCAAGTTCAGGTATATATTAATATCCCTTGACACGCATAAACAACACGCTGGTGGCTAAATAAAATAGCTGAAGAAAATAAAATTAACTTTTCATAGGTATTACAATCAGCCATTAAAGAAAGGCTTAATATTAGAAATTAATAGTTAATAATTTTAAAAGAATCGCTTAAATGTGGTTCTTTTCTTATGTTTTAAAATAATTATTTAGGAGGAATTTAAGAAATGGATATAGAAAAAATGCAAAACATGAGTGAAGATGATGTTATAGATGCTCTTTTAGGTGAAATAGAGGTACCTACAAGGACAGTTGTTATACAGAGGCTTGGAATACCAATAAAATTAAAGGCTCTAACAGGCAAGCAGATAAGTAAAATAAGAAAGGACAATACACATTCAGAAAAGGTAAAAGGCTCTAAGCTTGAAAAAGATGTATTTGATGATGAAAATTTCAATGCGGAGACAATTGAAAAGGCTACAGTGTCACCTAATTGGAATAATGAGAAACTAAAAGCTGCATTAAAAGTCAGCAATGGAAAAGAAGTTATAAAAAGGCGATTACTTGCAGGAGAAATGGATGATTTAATAAACAAGATCTTTGATTTAAGTGGATATAATGATGAAGCTGAGGATATAGAAGAGATAAAAAACTCATTAGAACCAGATACAGACTCTATTTAATGAATTTCTTATGGGTAAGACATAACTTGAAATTTAGAGAATTTCGTAATATGTCTGAATACGAGCAAAAACTGTATCTGGCCAGTGCTGAACTTGAAATAGAAGCAGAAAATAAGCTTACAAAGAAGTAGTATAATTAAGGTTCTTTTAGGTGGAATATTGATACATGTATATCAAAAATACATTTTAATAGAAATTCCCCCATAAATCTTGTATTATGGAATAGGTTGGACAAAATATATACAATTTGTTACAATATTGTTGATAAAGTATGAATTAAGGGGGAGATTATGTTGAAAAAATTACTTTCTAAATTAGCAATAATGTCAATAGTAATTTTATCAGTTGGATTTGTGGGGTGTGCACCTAAAGGAGATCCTGCTCAAGTTTTGAATAGTTATTATGACAATATTAAAAATGGAGATGCAGAAGCAGCTTATGATACCTTGGCAGAGGCAAGTAAAAAGAATTTTCAAAAAGAAGATTTTATTAAATGGATTAAAACCCAAAGTGAAACTTATACTTTTAAAGGTGCAAAAGTAGATAAAGGTAATGAGTACAAAAATAAAAAATTAGATAACGTTACTTATGAAAATGCTGTTGAATTTAATGTAGCTGATAGTAGCCATGATAATTATAATAATAAGGATACGTCAGTAAATTATAAAAGATATGTTGTTAATGACAATGGTGAATGGAAAGTATATCGGGAAAAAGAAAACGGAAAAGATGTGTTAACAGATTCTATGAACGATTTAGCTTGGATGTATATTGAAGGGAAAGGAAAAGATAAAGACTTGAATCAAGGAGCAACAATCCTAAATGAAGCGATTAAAATATCTCCTAGTTATAATGAAAGTTATTATGCTTTATCATATGTTTATTCACATTTAGAAAGATATGATGAATCAATTAGTGCTGCAAATAAATATATAGAAAATACTAAAACTAATGAAGAAAAATCAAATGCATATAATATATTGGGGTTAGGCTATGAAGGTAAAAAAGATTATGAAAATGCCAAGAAGTATTTTAATCAAGCTATACAATTAGATTCTAACAATCAATATGCTAAGACTAATTTACAGCAATTAGAACAGTTGGAACAGCTAAGTAGTGTATTTGATTAAGAATATACAGTAATAGTAAGAAAAAGAATCACTCATGTGGTTCTTTTTTATATTGTTCAAAAATGATAAAAAACACCTTTTGGGGCGTTTTTTATTTTAGAGGTTATGGCATGTCGCGAGATATCCCCTCTAACCTTCCAGGAGAGAAGCATGACCGGGTATGTTCCGGTCGCTCCTGATTAAATAAATCTTGGGAGGAAAATTAAATGAAAGAATTAATAGATTTAGGGTTATTTACAAAGAGAGAAAAAGTATTAGTAAGCAGTAGAATTATTGCCGAAAATTTTGATAAAAGGCACGATCAGGTATTGAGAGATATTGAAAATATTATTAAGGGTCTCCACAAAATTGAGGAAACCCCTATAAGGAATTATTTTATAAAAAGTAGTTATTTGCATAAGCAAAATAATCAGAAATACCCAGAATATATTATGACACGTGATGGATTTAGCTTGCTTGTTATGGGATTTACAGGACAAAAAGCCTTACAGTGGAAATTAAAATATATAGAAGCTTTTAATAAAATGGAAGCCTTTATTAAAGAAAAGTTATCCAGTGAATGGCTCCAAACAAGAAAGAATGGAAAGCTTGTAAGAAGAAATGAGACAGATTCTTTAGATGAATTATTAAAATATGCAATTAATCAAGGTAGCAAAACATATGAAAAGAATCCAGATTTAATATTTACTAATTATTCAAGGTTGGTAAATACCCAAGTAGGTATTAAAAAAGGACAAAGAGAATATGCAACCAGAAAGGTATTAGACACTATAGCGTTTATAGAAGATATGATATTGAATACAGTAAGAGAAGAAATGGAAAATGGTACAGAATACCATGATATTTATGCTATATGCAAAGAAAGAGCAGAGCAAATAGTTAAATATGCTTACTTACCAATGCAGAGATTGATAGCTTAAAGGGATATGCAAAATACATATCCCTTTAAACAGTAGAAAGTTAGATGCTGATTGTTTTTTGTAAGCTTTTAAAAATATTATTTTCTAAGTCATCTTTTTTAATAACACCCTTTGTCAAGAAAGGCAAGCCTGAATGGCTATAAACTTTTTTACTTGAAGTATCTATAACCCATGAAATGCTCCATATTTTCTTCCAAAGGTGAAATATTTTAAATCGCCTTTGAAAGTTATTTATAAAATCTTTTGCCATATTCGAATCATGAAACACCCAAAAAATAATACCCGTTACACCTAATTTCGATAAACCTATTGTTGCAGCATGTTGTCTAAAGTTCAAAATTGCTTTGTCAAATTCCTCAAAAATACTTTTAAATTTATAATTCTCAATTGAATTTGAGTCTATAATTGTTGCTATTACAGGTTGAGATAGGATAAATTTGTAAAGGACAATATCTGCAAAAGAATAAATTTTGTAGATATCATTTTTAAAAGCCTCTTTTTTAAAAATAGGGTGTATTCTCATACTTATAGGTGAATGGGAAAAATGGCTTACAATTGGAGTGCTTATTTTAAGAGCTAATGCAAGTAAACTGTTGTCTTCTATTTGCTCTTTTGAAAAATTCTCTACGTCAAAATAAAAACCTTGTCGTAAAAATTCGGTTATTAATTTTGAATAGAAATCATCATGTTTCATAAATATAAAAAACCTCCAGTTCATTGAATATTTAAGTATGGTTATATGTGATGTTACCGTATAGCTTAAATAAAGTTATTTTTCATATAATTCCAATAAGTATAAAATTCTACAAAATTTAAAAATTTCCTGCTACTTTCTACAGAATTCAAAAATAACTGAAAGACAAATAAACCGCAGAATAGTATAAAAGTTACTCTGAGGTTAATAAGGGTATTCTAATTTAATTATAGAGTAAAACGTGGTTCTTTTTTAATAGAAAAACACACCCGTTTTAAAGGCGGGTGTGGGTATTAATCTTCTTTGATTTCATCAAGAACAAATTTAATATAACGCTGAATCCTTGAAATAAAGGTAGAATACTGTCCATTATCTAATTTTAGTAGAACGGATAAATCTATTTCACTGTAATCATTAAATATTCCATAATCAATGAGCGAAGAAATAAGAGACTTTCTTAATTCAATTAAATCATCTAGCAAGCTAGTATAATTAATAGTAATTTCAGCATTAGGGATATGTTCATTCTCAATATTTTTTAATAAATTGCAGTCAATATTTAATAAGCTAGAAATCTTTTTTAAGCTTATACCGTTTTTGATTCTGGCTTGTTTCAGTTCTGAAATTGCGTCTTCAAGAGTATTTTTATCCATGTAGAGTGTACTATAATTTTTTTCATCATTATATCTATGTAATTTATTATTTGATATTAATTCAGTTATAGTTGTTTCAAGGGCTTTAGCTATTTTATTTAAAATTTCTAGGTTAGGCTGTCTTTCGTCTCTTTCATATTGAGATATAGCTTGCTCTGATAAGCCAACTTTATTGCCAAGGTCTTTTTGGGTTAAATTTTTATGTTTTCTTAATTCACGTATTTTTGAACCTATTTGCAAAATAACACCTCCATTTACATTATAAACACATTGAGTAAAAAAACAAACAAATTGAATAAAATAGTTGACATTACTCAATATGAGTAGTAATATTTAAATATAAACTAAACAATATGAGTATTAAATAAACGAAAAGGGAGGGTTTAAATGTTAAAAATTAATTGTAATAAATTTTTATTGGCTCTTGCAAAGTCAGGAATGACAACCACAGAACTTAAAATTAAATCAGGGGTAGGTAGAAATACAATATCAAAAGTTATGAATAATGAAGCAAATGTTAGACCCACAATAGCAGGAAGACTGGCAAAAGCTTTAGATGTTGATGTAGAAGAAATTGTTTATATTAAGGAAAACTAAAACCAGCTTGTTACCGCAAATAACAAGCTGGTTGCCGAATAAGCTTTATAATACAATCGCTATATGTATTATAACTTATTCTGGCGATAAAATCAAAGGAGGATTATAATATATGAATAATTTAGTAAGATTTTTTCAGAATGACATATTTAATCTGGCCGTAAAGTTGGAAAATGGAGAATGGGTATTTGATGCCGAAAGAGTTGCTAGGTGCTTAGGAATTATAGGAGTTTCCACCAAAAGTGGTGGAAAAGAATATTCATGGATTAGATGGGAAAGAGTTAATGAATATTTAGGAGGTTTTCAACCACAATTGGGCGAAATTAAAAAAGGAGATTTTATTCCAGAACCGGCAGTATATAAACTAGCATTTAAGGCAAGTAATGAAATAGCAGAAAAGTTCCAAGATTGGCTTGCAATTGATGTATTACCACAGTTAAGAGAAACAGGTAAATATGAAGATAACAATGTAATAAACCTTGATGAAAAGTTAGAAAAACTAAAAATGGAGCAGTTACAGCTGGAATTTACTATGAACAGGCTGAAAGTAAGTAAGGCTAGTGAAGTTAAGATGATAAAAGATTTTAATATCTCACAAGGCTTAAGTGTTGCATATCTCCCTGAATATGTGGATGAAGAGATCGGAAGGTCTGCTACAGAATTATTGAAAAAGTTTAATTTGCCCCATACAATAAGAAAATTTAATAAAATTATGATAGAAAATAGGTTTATGGAAGAAAGAACCACAAAATCAACTAACAAACAGGGGTACAAAGGATATAAGGTATTAATTGGACAAGGATTGAAATATGGTAAAAATGTTATTTCTTCCAGAGGAACAGAAAAGGAAACCCAACCTCTGTATTTTGAAAGTTCATTCTTAGAACTTGTGGAGCTATTAAGTTCTTTACAGGGGGTAATGTGATATGAGTGCTAATTTAATGTTGTTTGAAGAACAACAAGTAGAAGTTTTTGAACTTAATGGCATGGCTTATTTTAATCCATATCATGTGGGGAAATGTTTGGAAATGGCAGATAGCACGGTTAGAAATTATTTATCTAAAATGAATAATAATCAAGTTAGATTGTTAAAGAATTCGGATGTCCACTTAAAGGACATCCGAAAGTTAAATAATGCAGGTGAAAAGTTTCTCACTGAAAGTGGAGTATATAAATTGGCATTTAAAAGTCATAAACCTAATGCAGAAAAGTTTTCAGATTGGGTAGCTGATGAGGTTTTACCATCCATAAGAAAAACAGGCTTCTACTCAACAGAGAAAGCAGAGCAACCCAAAATTGAAGCTCCACGCAACCTAGTTAAAAAGTTTTACAATGGCAATCTTGTTATGGTACTTAAAGATTTGGAGAGAATTCTAAATGTTCCGGCTGGCAATTTGAGTTATTACCTTAGAAATAATAGTAGTTTTAAAAGAGGGATAGATTACTTTTTATTGGAAGGTAAAGAACTTAAAAGATTTAAAGAGTATAATAATGTTTCTCCGTTTATAGGTAATTTAATCATTATGCCTAAGCAGGGTGTTGATAAGTTAGTAAAATTATTGGTTCTCAGGGAGGAAGATATACAAGAAATTGAGAACTATTTCAAGACAGAAACTCAAGAAACACATAATAATATGCCAATCCTGGAACAACTGCAGGTTTGTAAATTTATTGCTGATGATTTTAAAATAAATGAAGCTATAAAGATGTCCATATATAAAATGATTTGTGAAAAGAATGGAATTGGTTCAGAAATTATAGATATGATAAAGTCTGATGAAGATGATGTTGAAGAATTTGCAAAGAAATTATTAGAGCTTTTAAGACATTATTTAAAAACTTACACAGTAGATGAAGTGGTATCCATAAAGAAAAAGTGTATTTCAAGAAATGACTTTAAATTTCTACCCACAGAAGGGAAAGAAATTATTGTAGGCTTTTTAATATTACACTTAAAATTTTAAGACAAAGTACAAAAATAGCTTAGAACATAAATAAGCACTTGCTGCAATGAACCGACCCCCAGAAGTTAGACATAAACGCTAGCTGATGGGAGGCCGGTTTTTATATGGCAAGTGCTTTTGTTATGGGTGAAAGAAGGGGGGAGGAAGAGGTGGAGCAACAGATTAAAGAATTGGAGAAGTAGCTACGCTTGAGAAAAGTTCAAGGACAATTAGATATATTAATTTATAATGATAAGCGTAATTATAAAAGCCATATAATATATGGCTTGTTACATTCTATAGAGCTTTTCTTTATTCTCGTGTTGACAATTTGTAATATTTTCTTTGTTTAATTCAAATATTTTGGTTTTAAATTTTAAATTTTTATCTGGGGTAAATAAAGTCAAAACAATTTCTATGGGTTTGCAATTATTATCAACATAAACTTTAAATAATTCGTCAGCAAAAGGAAATATTAGTGAACAATTAATAATTTGCATTGGCTCAATTATTACTGGGAAATCAAGTTGTTTGTCAATTAGATAGCTCGTACCACTTGATTCGCTATGCTTGATTGAAATTTCATTTATCTTATATCTAGGATTTGGTCTAAGAATTATAGTGTTATATTTTATGATGGCGTTTTTTAAAGATGCTGGAACAAGGGAGATATTGCTTATTCTTAAATTTATAATTAAAATTTTATGACATTTAAAGCTTTCTTTGTTGTTATTGAAAAAACCATTTAAATAGAGGCTATAGTCTTCAAGTTTTATTCGTGGTTTTTCAGATAATATTTTATAAAAATTCAAGACTAAACTACATACCCCAGTTATACAACCAATTAATGCAATTATTTGAGTAAATAAATTGTTATTTATAATTAACACCTCACTTTCTTATAGTGATAATTCTATAAATAAATATTATAACCTTTAGAAGATAATGGGATAAGGAGGTGAGTGCCAAAATTATAGTGCTTTGAAATATAAAAAATAAAGATCATTTAGGAAGGAGGCGAGATTATGGCCGAAAGAGAAATATATCACTTGGATATAGTGATCGGAGTGCAGGGGGATGAATCAAGTAAAAAGAAGATAAGTGCTCTTGACAGGTATTTTGAGCAGACACAAAAAAGAGCAAATATATTGGACAAGATGTCAGTATCACCTTCTGCAAAGATAAACGATAGAGCTACCAGCAGGATTGAAAAAATCAATTCAACTTTAAACAAGTTAAATAGGCTTGTAGCTTCTCCTACTGTAATGATTAAAGATAAAGTATCTGGCTCATTAAGTATAATGAGAAGTGGGATAAATAAAGTAATATCTGCAGCTACATCACTTGAAGGAGCACTTTTGGGAGTTGGCAGTGCGTGGGCGGGAATAATAAAACCCATGCAGCTATCTGGGGATTTTGAACAGACCCAGATAGCCTTTACTACAATGCTTAAAAGTGCAGAGCAGGCAAATTCATTTCTAACACAAGCTCAAGATATGGCGAATGCAACTCCTTTTGAGTTCCCTCAGCTTGCTAATGCAAGTAAAAAAATGCTTGCTTTTGGGTGGGATGTTAAAAGTATTCTGCCTGATTTGGCTACAATAGGAGATGCTGCATCCGGACTAGGACTTGGCGCTGAAGGTATAAACCAGATAACCTTGGCTTTAGGTCAGATGAAGGCAAAAGGCAGAGTTCAAGGTGATGAGATCCTACAATTAACAGAAGCAGGAGTTCCTGCAGCTAAAATACTTCAGGAGCAGCTTGGGTTGACAGCTGAACAAGTAGGTGAAATAGGTAAGCAAGGACTTGAATCAGATAAAGCTATAAAAGCATTGCTTACGGGAATGAATCAAAGATTTGGTGGAATGATGCAGAATCAAGCCAAAACAGCACTTGGATTAATGTCTACCCTTAAAGATACTCTTGATAACAAATTTTTAACTCAATGGGGCACTGGCCTTTGGAGTGGAATTAAGCCAGGACTAACTAAAGTCACAACATGGCTTGATAAAAACGATAAAAAGGTAACTGAACTTGGCAAGCTATTTAGAAAAGCAGGGGAAAACGTAAGTACTTTTATAGGTGGTGGGCTTGAGAAAAGCCAACAGAGGTTAAGTAAATTAATGGATAGCAGCCAATGGAAAAATGCTGACTTTGGAGGAAAGATAACGCTTGCTTGGGATAAGGTTATAGCTGAACCTCTTTCGAGTTGGTGGAGTGGTGATGGTAGACCAAAAATAAATAAAGTCGCCAGTGAAATGGGTTCTAGTATAGGAAGTGTACTTGGAGGGGGTATAATAGCTGTATTGGATGCTTTCTCTGGTGGAGATGATATAAATAAAACTGGAAATACAGCAGGTAAATCCTTCTTAGATGCATTTCTCAAAGCTTTTAATACTGATGAAATTATAAAGAAACTTTTAACTGCCTTTAAGGATACTAATTTGAACGCTGTTAAAAATCCAAGTGCTGAAAGTATTGCTAAGGCTGGAATATTAGACTACGGGTTATACGCATTGGGTGGAGGAGCTTTAATAAAAGGCGGTGCAAAAGCTGCAAAAGGTGCATTTAAATTAGGTAAATGGGCTGTTGGCAAGAAAGGAGTAAAAACTGCAGCAAGTGCAGCCGAGGAAATGGCAGGTGCAGCCGGAAGTGCTTCAAGTACTTCCAGTAAAGCATCTAATCCTTTTTCAGAAGAAATCAATAGATTAAAGGCTAATATCGAAGATGCTAAAAAAGGAGTTATAAACTCCAGTAAAGATGTGAAAAATAAGCAGAAGTCATATACTACTACCAGAGATACATTTAAAGAAGTGAGAAACACTAAAACTTCTTCTGAATTAAGTAAAGCTGCAAGTGCATTTAGAAAGGCAGCAGATGAATCAAAGGCTGCAGAACAGTTAAGAAAATCCAGTCAGGAAAAATTGAATCAAGCTATAAAAAATTATGATAACCTTATAAAAAGATCACAGAATGTAGGAAAGGGTAAAAATGTACCTGAATCTTTATCGAAGCAAATAAATACAGCACAAACAAGAGTTGATAATGCTAGAAAAAAAGTTAGAAGTGCCGGCATAAACGAAAGTAAGAAAAAAGAAACTTATAATAAGGCCAGAGATACATTTAAATCTGCTAAAGATGTTGGTAATACTTCCGATTTAAAAAAAGCAGCAGAAGATTTCAGAAAAGCGGCAAATGACTCTGCAAATGCAGAAAAATTAAGAAAGGCAAATCAAGACAAATTAAATAAAACTGTAAAGGAATATAATGATTTTGTAAAAAAGTCTAAGGATGTTAAAAATGTTGGCAAAGGGGTATCAGAAGGGACATTTGCTGGCATATTTAGTAAAATAGGAAAGTTAACCGAAAGGGTACCTTTGCTCGGTAAAGTAGGGAAGGTTGCTAAAAAGGTTCCTTTGCTTGGTGCAGGGCTTACACTTGCGGGTGCAGGACTTGACATAGTAACATCTTCTGATAAGAAAAGAGCTACTGTTGGTGCAGCAGGTAACATTGCAGGAGGATTAGTAGGAATGAAAGCAGGAGCTACTATTGGTGGGACTATAGGTTCGATTTTCGGACCAGTAGGAACAGCAGTAGGTGCTGGTGTTGGAGGTATTGCCGGAGGAATAGCAGGTTCAATAGGAGGAGAAAAAGCCCTTGATTGGATATATGATAAGACAGGACCAGCAGTTAAATATCTAAAATCAGGTTTTAATGATGCCAAGAAATCAGTTCAGACCTCATGGAATGGACTCGGGAAATGGTTTGATAGTAATGTAAGTACACCAGTTTCTAGTGGATTTAATAATGCTAAAAAGTCCATTGAAAACAAATGGTCTAACACCAAAACTTGGTTTGGTAATAAAGTAGGTACTCCACTTAAAAATGGAGCTATAAATACTATAAATTTCACTGTTGGCGCCTTTGAAATGGGGAAAGATGCAGCTGCTAAAGCTTGGTCGCCATATGGACAGTGGTTGAATACTAATGTGTTTACTCCGGTTAAAAATAAAGCTTCTGAAACAGGTAAATGGCTTGGCGATAAAGTAGGAGAAGGCAAAACATGGGCTTCAAATAAGTGGTCTGATTTTAGTTCATGGTGGGGTAGTAATGTGGCAACTCCTGTGAAAGATGCTGCATCAAGTGCCGGACAATGGATTGCCGAAAAGTATGGAGAAGCTAAAACCTGGGCTTTGAATAAATGGAGTGATTTCTCAATCTGGTGGGGAACTAATGTGTCTGAACCAGTAAAAGGATATGCTTCATCCGCCGGTCAATGGATAGGAGAAAGATTTAATGATGCTAAATCTACAGCCCATACTGCATGGACAGGTTTCTCGGGATGGTGGAGTGAAAATATTGCTGAACCAACAAAAAGTGTAGCTACCACTGTTGGAGACTGGATAGGATCAAAATTTAGCGCAGCCAGAAAAACAGCAGAAACTGCATGGACTGACTTTTCAGAGTGGTTTGAAAAACATATAAGTGGACCAGTTAGTGATTTTATAAAAAAGGCAGAAAAGAGAGGGGAACAAACAACAGGATTAAGTACTGCTAATGGTAAGAATAATGGTGGTAAAACACCAGGTAAAAATGCCAATGGAGGCATTACATCAGGACCTGAATTAAGTTGGGTCGGTGAAGCAGGAACAGAAGCCATAATTCCATTATCCAGTGGCCGAAGAAGCAGAGGACTACAGCTATGGCAGCAGGCAGGAAGAATGTTAGGAGTAAAAATGTTTGCTAACGGTGGTATTGTAGGAAATGGTTCTGCCGGTGGATCTAAAGTCGCAAAAGCTACAGCCAATATATCAACTGCCATAACATTAGGAGATGATGCACTAACTCAATTTAAAAAATATGGTAATAAAATAAATGATAATTTAAGTAGTGGAATATTAGATAATAAAAAAGTATCAACCAATTCAGTGAATAGAGTTACAAATGAATCTGGTTCGATACTTAATTTATTCTCGAGAACTGGGCATGTGTATGGCGGTGCCATAATGAACGACTTTGCACAAGGTATAAGGGCTGCAACGTCAGATGTAACAAGTGCAGTAAAAATTCTCACAGATAAAGTAATTGAGGAATTCAAGACAGGCTTTGAAATACATTCCCCATCTGCGGTTATGACTAGACTATCTAAATTTATCCCACAAGGAGTTATAAAAGGAATGACATCTATAGATATTAAAGCATTTATAAAAAGCTGGATTGGAGATATTTCATCCATGGCCGGTGGCATGAGTGGTAATGTATCTGGATGGTTAAGTGCAGCTATGGCCATAACAGGAACACCTATGAGTTTCTTGCCAATGCTCCAAAATATCGCAATGCATGAATCGGGCGGGAATCCTAGAGCCATTAATCTATGGGATAGTAACGCCGCCGCAGGACATCCAAGTAAGGGAATTATGCAGATGATAGACGAGACATTCAACCGTTGGGCTTTACCTGGAATGAATGATATATGGAATCCTATCCATAATATCGTATCTTCTATAAGGTATATGATAGGCAGATATGGGAGTATAGCAAATGTACCAGGAATTCGTTCACAATTAGCTGGTGGATCATATGTAGGCTACGCAACCGGTACAGACAACGCAAAGAAAGGACTTGCTAGAATAAACGAAAGAGGTTGGGAATTTGTGGACTTCGCTGGTGGAGAAAATGTATTAACTCATAATAAATCTGTAAGTTTGATGGATAGGGCTGCAAATTCAATAAACAGGATAAAAAATGCTGTATCTGGACTAAGTTTAACAGATACTGAAAATAAGGATATTCCTGAAAATTTAAGTTATTATACTTCTCAACCACAGGTGGCTATGGCCGGAGCTAGTTATGGAGATATAAATGTTGATGTGGAAAATAATTTTAACAGTGACCCAGACATTGACGAAATAGTAATACAAGCCACAAAGAGATTTGCTACAGAGTTAAGAAAAACACTACAAAATACTAAGAGGTGAGGATGATGGAAAATCAAGATTTAAATAAAAAAGAGACTGCTTCTGAAGTACCGGTTCAGAAGCAGTTCCAATTTACTGAACATGAAATATTCTGTGTAGCAAGTCATTTACAAATGTATATAGATCGGGTCGAAAATAAACTTGAAGATTATAATCCATGTAATACATGTAAGTTTATTAAAAGTTGTTTTAAGAATAACGATCCTGTTTATCCTGATGTAATGAATAAATTAGTCAATATAACAGGGCTGGATTATCTTATTTGGGCCCGCACTAAATAGCCCTTGGAAATTTGTCCTTCAGAGGGCATTTATTGCGGCATGTACATTTTTGAGAATGAATGCACGATAAAGGCCCAATGTATATATATCTTGGGGCATTGCCATCAAGCATAGCTACTTTTTTATATTTGGCAGTTATTGTGTTTTCATCATCAAGATAAGGGCAATACCCAGTTACTTCTTCAATCATATATTCCATAGTTTATCACCTCCCCAAAGATGATAATTCTACAAGATACTGTAAATACCTTTAAAAAATGATGTAAGGAAGTGAAATAAATGAGAAATCAAAACTCAAGAAATGAAATCAAGGCATTGAATAAGAGAATAATTGAGCTTGAAGGACAGCTCCAAGCTCAACGTGATTCTGAAAAAAGAGCACAAGAATTAAGTGTTGAAAAATCCTGGTATTGCACTGCAAAACACTTTAAAAGTTTACTGGAAGATGCAATGCATTGTCGTATTGCTGATTTTGCAAAGCCATGTCAAGATTGCAAGTATAATTTTGGACTTAATGGTAAATTAAGATGCGACATGGATTATGCATATGAAAGATTTCGTGTTCTGACAATAGCAACAGGGATACAGTTTAGTCCTCTGGGCAAAGAGCAAGAATAAATTAGGAGGTAGTAGGATGGGTACAGAGCAGCGAATTGAAGAACTGGAACAGAGGGTGGCTGCACTTGAAGGGCAAGTTCAAGCACAGTCGGTAGAATTAAAAAAAGTGTTCGCATTCTTGTTTGATAGGTCTGAATATAAGGGACTAATCAAACAAGGTAAAGCTGAATGGCCTAAAATGCTTACTGAATCATTAGAAAAATATTTTAATGCTTAATGCTCGTTTAAGATATTCAAATAATATAGAAAAAACTTTTGTTCATAAAAGGAGTGAGGATATGTTAAATTTTACTATTCAAGAATTAAAAAAATTAAGCTCACTTATTCAAATCGAATTGATAAGAATAAGTGAGAATTTTAACAAAGGAGAAATTAATATCTGTATAGATGGCAACAAAATGCAATGTAATAAATTTAAAAAGATTGTTGCCAAAAATAAACCGCCACATCTAATTGTAAATGTTACTTATTAAAGACTTTTAAATTAGCAGTTATAGAAATTAATTCTTTCCCTAGTTTTTGAATATTAGATAATTCTTCTTCATTTAGCTTAGAAGAAGTTTCAATACCAATTACACCTGGAGATAATGTAAAGGAGTGATGCCATGGATCTTACAAGTTTTGCAAATGCCATAGGGAATATAGGCCAGTCTGTAGTGGATGCAGTGGAAAGAGTGATAAACCTTAACTTTGATGTGTACCTAACAAATACAAAAGATAGTGAGACTTTCCATTTTCCAGTCAACCCCTTAAGTCTCACAGTCAACAGGGAGAAGAAATATAGCACTGCCGATATAGTGGACATAGGAGAAATAGATATAAGCGATAAAGGTACTAAAATAAAGGAAATAAGTATGGAAACCTTAATTCCAGATGTCTATGAACCTTACTGCAGGTATACAGATATAGCAGACTCCAAAGAAACCGTTGAAAAACTTGAAAAGTGGAAAGATCAAGAAGAACCTTTGAGGCTTATCATAACTATGATAGGCTTTAACAGTCTTGTGAATCTGGCTGTTATGAATGAAGAAATAAGGCCAGAGGGATTGAATAACAACAGGTATTTTACATTTACATTCAGAACGCATAGGGATTTTAAAATAAGTCAGGTTGATTCCACTCTTCAAGATAATAGGCAAACTACAGAAAGTAGTGGTGCAAAGTATTCACACAGAGAAGGAGAGTGGATAATAGTTACCGCAGATGTTTTGAATGTGAGAGATGGTCCTGGAGAGAGCTATGGAATAAGGGGAACAGTAAAAAAAGATGAGTGCTATAAAATTGGAAGTATACAGGGTAATTGGGCAGATATATACTGGTCTAACCATGGCGGCTGGATTTGCACTGATTATGTTAGGTAGGTGATACTATGATAAGTATAATTGCAAAGGATAATTATAAAATAGAAAATTTAAATAAAGGCATTACCCTGCAGGAAAGCATAGATTCCATAGCATATATGGCCACAGTCAAGCTGATTGAAACTGAACAGCTTCAGAGTATCCAGTTTGTTAAAGGTAATGGCATTGAAATATGGGATACTCCCTTTAATGGAACCAGTGATGTAAGAGTTTTTAAGGGTGTTGTATGGGAAAGGGAAAGAAACAGGAAAGAGCATTATCTGAACCTTGAGTGCAAGGAGAAAACAGTCTATCTTGAAAATTCAGAAGATGAATATTTACATCCAGAAGGACAGACCGCCACCCAGAGGATAACAAAGTATACCAATGACTGGAATATACCTATAGGAACTTTTGTGGATACAGGTATAGGTCTTGCAAAAAAACCTTATAGGGGTGATAAAATTCTTGATATGATAGTTAACGACCTTAAAGAAACAGCTCAAAAAGGTGGTAAGCTTTATAAAGTCAGAATGCAAGAAGATAAACTGGATCTGATTGAGATAGGTACAAATACTACTGTATGGAAATTAGAATCCATAGCAGAGGAAATAGAAGAATACAGCTCATTGGAAGGTGCTGTAACCCAGGTAAAAGTTCTTGGAACCCAATCAGATGAAAGTCTAAGTCCTGTTATTGGTATCTATGAAAAAGAAACCAGAGGATATGGCACTCTAAGAAAGATAGTCCAGGATGATAAAGTGACAAATGCAGATGAAGCCAAGAAAAGAGCAGATTCTATATTTAGCACTGGTGAGGACTATATAAATATAAGCTGTGGCATTGATATAAACACCATAAGGGCAGGAGATAAAGTAAGCCTTGATGGTGTTGGTTTGTATGTAGCAAGTGTTACCCATACTTTGGGAAGCAGTGGAAAGATGGAGTTAACTGTTGGAACTATGGATTATATAAGGAGGAAGTTTTATGCGGGAGATGGGGGAACTAGTTAGGGTTGTGAAAGATGAAACCAGTAAATCCATAAATGGTGCTGTTTCAGGATTAGGAGTTGAATTTGGTACCATGACAGAAACAGGGTTGAAACTTGATAACTTTAAAGATGTAATAACAGATTACAAGGTGCTGGACTATTTAACCATGGATAAGGATTATTTTACTAATACTAATAGTGCCGGTGAATATAGCCATTCACATAATGTAATAACACCAGATGGATTGAAGCCTTTAAAAAGTGGTGACAGGGTATTGGTTGCCCAGGTAGGAAGTGAATTTATCGTTATAGGGAGGGTGAGATAAATGCCTAATCTATTCCCTGATAGTTATTATACGGATGATACTGGCAGTAGCACAACTAACACTAATACTGGCATTGAATATAAAGGTTCCTATAAGTTTAATTTTGCGAAAGGTGAATTTGTAAAGAATCCTGATGGAACTATAAAAAAGTGTGATGATTTGGAAGCTTACGCACAGTGGTGTCAGATGGCACTTTTAACAGATAGGTATAAGTATATATACAGTAACTTATTTGGCCAGGAGTTCTCAAGTCTTGAAAATGGTCAGTATTCGAGGGATGCCATAGAGCTTGAAGTAAAAAGAATGACAGTGGAGGCTTTAATGGTGCATCCAAGAACTAAAGATGTTACAAACTTTACTTTTAAATGGCAAAATAACGGAGAATTGTATTATGAATATACGGTGATTACTGTAGACGGTAAGAGTGTGGGGTTAAACAATTCTGTGAATGTGGGGTGATAATATGGCAGATACAATGCCTGCAGTACCTGATTTTTTAAAGGAAGATACAGACACTATACATGCAAGAATGCTCTCTAAAGCTCCTTCTGATGTAAGTACAATGGAAGGAGACTTTTTCTGGAGTATCACAAGGCCAGTGGCAGAAGAAGAATACAAACACAGGCAGCTTATGATAGCTTTTATAAAGTTAGTGTATTTGGGAACTAGCTATGATGGATATTTAGACCTTGTAGGTGCTGCTATAGGAGTCATAAGAAAAGATGCTACCAAAACAAAGGATACAATAAAAATCAGGGGAGTATCTGGCACAGTTATTCAAAGTGGTAAAATAGCCAGTACAGTTTCAACGGAAGATAACCGGAGTATTGAATTTCAATTTCTTGAAACAAAGACTATAGATGATACTGGAATAGTTGAAATACAGGTGGAATGTACTGAAGCCGGTACTGTAGGAAATGTAAAGGCAAACACCATAACTATACTTACAACCCCTATAAATGGAGTACAAAATATAGTTAATGACCATGATTTCACAAGTGGCACTGATGTTGAAAGTAATGACGATTATAAAGAAAGGATTTTAGAGAGATTGCAAAAGCCAACAACTAGTGGCAATAAGTATGACTATGTAAAGTGGGCTAAAGAGGTACCAGGAGTAGGAGATGCAAAACCATTCCCACTCTGGAATGGAAATGGTACCGTTAAGGTAGTAATAATAAACAGTAATAAAAGGGCAGCAGATAATGAATTAGTTCAGAAAGTAAAAGATTATATAGATCCGGAACCAGAAGGAAAAGGAGAAGGCCAGGCTCCTATAGGTGCAGTTTGTACAGTAGTATCTGCCACAGAAAAAGCAATGAATATAACAGCTAAAGTAGTTCTTGCAAATGGATACACTTTGCAGCAGGTACAGGATAATTTCAATGAAGCCATACAGAAATATTTGAGCGACCTGGCCTTTAATTCTACCTATATAAGCTATGCAAAAGTTGGAGGTATTTTATTAAGTACAGATGGAATAGTTGATTATGATAGTGATAGCTTAACTTTAAACAATGGAACTTCTAATATAGCTTTAGCAGATGAAGAGATACCAGTGGTAGGGACTATAAGTTTAGGGGTGTGATAAATGGCATATCCAGAAAGTATAGATAAATTTACAGAGAAATTAAATAAACTTGATAATAACACCTATGTAATTGAGGAAGAAATACAAGTTACAGATGGTGTATATGAAGGTGAACTCCATCATGACAATGTAAGTTTGCCTTCTATTAATGTGTATACCGGAAGTAAATTAACAGGAACCAAGATAGAAAATGTTATAGTATCTACTCCAAGCCTTACACCTTGGAAAAAGACAATTAAGATATTCTCAAGTGTATCTCCGGTTTATATAACCTACCAGACACAGGGAGATACGGTTGAGGCAGAGGATATAAACAAGGTTCAGGACAGCATTGTAAATACTCAAATAGCTTTAAATGCAGAAAAAGATAGGGCAATAGACAGGGAAGACACGATAGAAGATAATTTAAATATTGAAATCAATAGAGCTAAAAATAGGGAAGATGGTATAGAAGATGACTTAAACAGTGAAATTAGTAGGGCAGAAAATGCTGAAAATACCTTGACCAATAATTTAAATGCCGAAATCAATAGGGCTAAAGGTGCCGAAAATGTACTGACTAATAATTTAAATAGTGAGGCTAACAGGGCAACTCAATCTGAAAATAATATAAATACAGCACTCACCGGCGAAATAAATAGAGCAAAACAAGCCGAAAATGCCATATCAAATACAATTAATACAAATAAACCTAATTGGGATGATAAATATACTAAAAATGAAATTGATAATAAAATAAGTCAGGTAATTACGGATCTTGATTGGAAGGAAGCAGTTTCAACTTTTGCAGATATAGCAACAACCTATCCAAGTCCTGAAGACGGTTGGACTGTGAATGTAAAAGATACAGATATAACCTATAGGTATAGTGGGACTGGTTGGGTGGCAATATCAGCTAATTCTATTCCACTTGCTACTTCTTCAGTAGATGGAAAAATGTCTAAACAGGATAAGATAAATTTAGATGATACTAATAGTAAAAAACATACTCATAATAATTTATCTATATTGCAGACAATAACTCAAGCTTTAATAGATGCCTGGAATGCTGTAAGTCATAAGTCGGATGTGGGGCATAAACATGTAAGAGTAGATATAACAGATTTTCCAGATGTTTATACGAAGAATGAGGTAGATACTTCTATAGATGCTATACAAGTAGGTGGAAGAAATTTAATAAAAAATGGTGATTTTTTACAAAGTTTCTCTAATTGGACTAAAAATGGATCTGATACTACAATAGAAGTAATATCTGATAGTAGATTTGGGCAATGCTGTAAAGTAAGTACACCAACAACGGTACATGGCATATATAATGTTGCTAATAATTATGCTGCTACTGTAAATGAAGAAGGTCAATATACCTATTCTGCCTGGCTAAAAGCAGATGCCCCTATGCAGGTGAATTTTGGCTTAGATAGTAGTAAAGTAGCTATAAATATAACTACGGAATGGGTAAGATACACATGTACTGCTATCAAGGCTGTGGGTAAAAATAATATATTATGTGTATATAAAAATGGAGCTAATACTGGTGAAACTTTAACCTTTTATGTTGCTAATGCTAAATTAGAAGTTGGTAATAAAGCCACAGACTGGACACCAGCTCCTGAGGATATTCAAAATCAGCTGGAGAACAAGTCAGATGTAGGGCATACCCATGATGATAGATATTACACTGAAACTGAAAGTAACAATAAGTTTGCTACCAAAGATGAAATATCTAATGCTGGTTATGGTGATATGTTAAAAAGTGTATATGATACTAATGGCAATGGTATTGTGGATAAGGCCGAGGACAGTAATACAGTAGGAGGTAAAAGTGTAAATGATTTTACAAAAAGAGTTATTTTAACGGGGCAATTGCAAAAAAACAGTTATAGACGATCTGTTATCGCTCTATGCGAACTTACTAATACAAATCCTAGTTTAAATTCATACAGTACAGGTATTATCAGCTTTAAAAGAGGTAATGGTATTACAGAATTAACCTCTTTATATGTAGGAGCCGAGAAACTATATAATTCTTCTACTATGCATTATTTTGGTTTAGGACTAGGGAGAAGTCCTGATTTAATACGTCCCTGTACTTTTACTTATAATGGGAATGTATATGGTGGAATAGAATTTAAGTTTTCAAACGCTGAATCTAACCAGGTAGAATTTAATGGTTCTTCAACTTTTAACATATTTGGGTTAGATTATTATGATACTCAAAATAATGTACCCCTTAATGAAGAAGTAAATAACTCATTGAATTTTGATACCACAATAAACAAACTACCTAACTTATTATATAACAACGATAAAATTTCATTACAAAAAGATGTAGTTTCTAAAGGTTGTACATGGAACGACCTCAAGGGGGTGTAACTTATGTATGGTACTGAAAAATACGGAACAACCGGATATTCCCAGGAACAACAGATATCTGATGAAGAAATTAAATCTTACAAGCCTGATTTACTATATAGGTTGCCTCCTCATCTAAAGGAGATTCCTGAATTTAAGTCCTGGGGTGATGTATCAAGTTATGAACTTGGACTTTCTGCCTGGCAGGAAGAAGATATTCTAAACCAGTGTTTTATAGATACTGCAACCTGGGGACTTGTATTTTGGGAGAGTATATTTAGCATTCCCACTGACCTGAATAAATCTTATGAAGACAGAAGAGCAGTCATAAAAGCAAAACTAAGAGGTTCAGGCACTACTACAAGACAGATGATAAAAAACACCGCAGAAGCTTTCAGTGGCGGCGAGTGTGATGTAATAATGCATCCAGAGGACTACAGCTTTACAGTTCAATTTATAGGGATTAAAGGGATACCTAAGAATCTTGAAGATTTTAAACAGATGCTTGAAGATATCAAGCCTGCTCATTTAGGCTATTATCTCAAATATACTTATACAGTTTGGAATTTCTTAAAGGACAAAAACCTTACGTGGAATCAGGCCAAACCTAAGACATGGAATGATCTAAAAGTTTATGATGGATAGGAGGGAACTAAATGAAGACAACAGCAAATTTAGGACTTAAAAAGCCAGAAGGAACTGATGTAGTTAATATTGATGATTTAAATTATAATGCAGATGCTCTTGATGCAGAAGTGATAAAAAAAGCATCTTCTACACAAGACGGAAGAATGGCTAAAGAAGATAAAGTAAAATTTGATGGCATAAGTGCAGGAGCCAACAAAGTGGAGCAATCCAGTACTAATGGAAATATAAAGATAGATGGGGTAGAGAAAAAAGTGTATACTCCTCCGACTGGTACTAATCCATATGGCACTACTAAAACAGATGTAGGATTGGGAAATGTAACAAATGATGCACAGGTAAAAAGAACAGAAATGGGAGCTGCTAGTGGAGTAGCTACATTAGATAGTTCTGGAGTAAATGCACAGGCACCAAAGGCTCATACTCATACAAAATCACAGATAACGGACTTCCCAAGTTCATTACCTGCAAACGGAGGGAATTCAACAACGGTAAATAACCATACAGCAAATGGTACACCTGCGACTACAGAGAAAACTGATATTATTAAGATGATAAACGAGGTTTTTCAGTCTGGCACTAACGTAAAATCTGATGCGATTAGTGCCGTTAACAGTAAAGGAGGCAGTTTAGGGAGTGATGCCACATGGGATGATATTATAGCTGCCATTAATGCCATAGCAAGAGGACAAGGAAATGCTGTGGAAAGTCAGGTACTTAGTGGAGTAAAATTTAGCAATTCTGATGGACAGCTTAGAACAGGAACCATGTCAAATAAGGGAGCCATAACAATAACTCCTTCCGGTTCAGATCAAACGATACCTGCGGGATATCATAATGGAAGTGGGAATGTAAGTGCTGTGGCAGTTCCAGTGGCAAATGTTTTATCTGGAACAACTATTGCAGGACAGACCGGGACCATGCCGAATAGAGGGGCAGTGACACTTACACCAGGAACAGCCGATCAAATTATTTCGGCAGGATATCATAATGGTAGTGGTAAAGTTAAAGGTGAGCCAAATTTGAAACCTGAGAATATTAAAGAAGGAATTAGTGAATTTGGTATAATGGGAACATTAAAAGAAAAACAAGATATATTCAATTATTTGTTAAATATACCTTCAGGATCTTCTTATGATAAATTAACTCCTATTGGTTTTGTAGAAGGAGAAGGTATGTGGTTTATGCAAGGAACAGATAGTAACGGAACAGCTATACTGCTTAATTCAAGTGGAACTGTCACAAAAACGCTTACTATAGGAGGCATGGGAGTGTTCTTCCATGCATCTAAGAATTATATCATGCGACAGACATATCCAGATAAAAATATAGAGATCACTAATAAATCAGGAACGGTTATAACAACAATACCGACTACTTATTATGGAACAGGACTTTTTGGATGTATAAATCAATATAATAATCAAATATATTTTGCACATGCTACTACTTGTGATATTTATAATTTAAGTGGAACATTACTTTATAGTGCTACAATTCCTACTATTTCAACTAATGCTAGTTCTGTATCCTTAATACCTTGTAAAAGTGGTGCAATATTATTAGTGGATAATTCAGATGGTACATCTTCTATAACTACAATTTCTGATGGAGGAGTTGTTAATACAAAAACTCTTAATAAAAGCAATAGTAAAGAAAATAAAGTATATGGCGTGCTATTAAATGCATTAATTTAAGGAAGGTGATCAAATGAAATATATAAAAATAAATAATTTTTGGAATCAATTTAATCAACCAGATTATAAAGGGTTAGATATAGATAAATTTATAGCCGGAAGTCAAAGGTGCAATTTATTTATAACATACTCTGTATGTGCAACAAATGAGGAATTAACATCATTACTAATAGATGTAGAAGAAATTACAGAAGAACAATATAAAATAGAGACTCAAAATATACAGAATATAAATCAACAGCCTAGTCAAAATGAAGTTTTAGCCCAAACCGTAGCAAATTTAACTCTCCAAAATGCAGATCTGGCAAGCCAGGTCGAAACACTAAGTCAAACAATTGCACAAATGCAATTAGGATAAGAAAGGATGATATAAGATGAGTAAATACTTTAATTTTTGGAACATGTGTTATACAAATAGTTGGGTAAATTTAGATATGGTAAAACAGGCAACAAGTAAAAGTATTATAACTACAGATGAATTTAAAACCATAACCGGACAGGATTACACAGAATAAAATACAAGGCAAAACAGGAGCTAGGGATAGCTTTTTTATTTTGCCTTGAAATAGGGAGATGAGAGAAGTGGGGCAATGTGAGAAGTGTAAAAATAGGACCATATGTAAATTTACAGATAACTTTACTGAATTGCAGGAGAAGTCAAAACAGATAAACCAGTCAATTGATACTAGTTATCCTTTCAAGATAATAGCTAGTTGTAGATTTTATAATCAGGATAATGTGGGCACATGCATTAATAATATAACGATGCCTGATAAGAACAATATGATCCCTACCGGTTACTATTAAATTTAATGTAACTTTAATACAAAGAGTTTTGGAGAAATCCAGGACTCTTTTTTAGTACTTAAAAATACTTACAAGGAGGCTCAAAGTGGAATATATTATAAGTTATTTTAAAGAATTTACAGGGAAACTAGTGGCCATAGGGTTTACAAGTTCTACGCTGGGGGCATTATTTACCTGGTGCTTTGGTGGGTGGGAAATGGGGATAAAAGTATTAGTGTCCTGTATGGTTTTGGACTATATTACAGGTCTTATGTGTGGATGTAAAGAAAAGCATCTGAATAGCTCCAAGGGATTTAATGGGCTTAAAAAGAAGTTTACCATACTTTTAATTTTAATATTGGCAGTACTTTTAGACAGGCTTCTGGGGCAACAGTGGATTTTTAGAACTATGGCCATATATTTTTATGTGGCAATGGAGGGCATAAGTATATCAGAAAATGCAGTTAAATTAGGCATTCCGGTACCTGAAAAGTTGAAAAATGTACTGGAACAATTAAAAAATAAATAGGAGGAAAATCATATGCTCAAGGGAGTAGATATAAGCAATCTAAATGGATCAATTAGTATAGACTCAATTAAAAATGCAGGTAATTCTTTTTTAATAGCCAAGGCCACAGAGGGAAGTACCTTTATAGATAAATATTACAATGATAATATTGCTAAAGCTAAAGCCCTGGGACTTATAACCGGGGCTTATCATTTCGCTAGATTTCAGACAAAGGAGAAAGCTATCCAGGAAGCTAATTTTTTCAAGTCTATTGCAGCAGGTGCTAGTCCTGATTTTGTAGTTTTGGATTTTGAACAACAATGTAATGGAGACATGACAGAAGCATGTCTAGCTTTCTTGGAGATAGTAGCCACTATAGCTCCAGCACTTATTTATTGTAATCCAAGCTATATAAAGGCATATTTAAACAGCAGTATAACAAAGTATCCTTTATGGGTAGCCCATTATGGAGTAAGCAGTCCAAGCACTGTATTATGGCCTGATTATGCAATGTGGCAGTATACAGAAAAAGGGCAGATACCAGGAATAAGTGGTTATCTTGATTTAAACTATATGGCAGAACCTTTTTATAATAGCATTGCTACAGGTGAACCAGTAAAACCAGATCCACTTATAGAGCAAATTAAATCCCTTCAATATAACTTGAACATAGATTATAATGCAGGGTTAGTTGTAGACGGGATAGCAGGTCCGGCTACTATGGCAGCACTTAAGGGAATTCAGGATATCATTGTAAAAGGCCACAAGTCTCATGTAGTCCTATGGATTCAACAGAAACTAGAACAATATGGATATCTAAAAGAAAATTCCTATACTTCAATGTTATATGACGAACCAACTTTCCAAGCTGTAACTGAACTCCAGAAGAATTGGGAAAGGCCGACTGATGGAGTTTTAAGACCTGAAACTTGGAGTATATTTTTGAATAATTAGGGAGAGAGCTTGAAAGAGCTTTCTTTTTAAATGTAATGGGCAAGGTGATTATATGCGGGATATAACATTAATACATGGTGAGTGCTTAGAGGTAATGGATAGATTGATAGAGCAAAATGTAAAAGTAGATGCAGTAATTACAGATGAGCCTTATGGTACAACAGCTTGTAAATGGGATGAAATAATTCCTTTTCCTGAAATGTGGAATAGGTTAAAACTATTGCGAAAAGATGAACACACACCTACTATATTATTTGGAAGTGAGCCATTTAGTAGTAAATTGAGATTAAGTAATATTAAAGAATATAAATATGATTGGAAATGGAACAAAATTCGAGGAGTAGGTCATTTAAATGCTAAAAAAAGGCCTATGATGTGTACTGAAGATATAATAGTGTTTTATAATAAGCGAACATTATATAATCCTCAAATGAGAGAAAGAAGCGTACCAAGAGTTAGCAAAAATAATGCTACTCAAAAGGTTTATGGGGAAAGCAAAAAACATTTTGTGGGTAATAAGTTAAAGAAAAAATATCCAGTTAATTTAATAACTGTTTCAAAATCATCTCAAAAAGATATGATATATCATCCCACACAGAAACCAATAAAACTTATAGAATATCTTATAAAAACATATACTCAAGAAGGGGATCTGGTATTGGATTTTACCATGGGAAGTGGAACAACAGGAGTTGCTTGTAAAAACTTAAATAGAAAATTTATAGGAATTGAAAAAGAACAAAAATATTACAATATTGCTGTAAAAAGAGTATTAATTTAAATTCTCATTTTATCAAGGAAAAGATAGAGTGAGAATTTTCTTATGCAAGGCTAGTAAAATAGCCACTTCTTAAATTATCAAATTATAAAGATTATGGAGGTAATATAAATGAATGAATTAGAAAAATGCTTTTATCAAGCAAGTAGATTAGATGCAAAATATGTTGGTGTAAAAATTAAAATGCAAGGGTTTCCAAAGCCAGAAATTATAATAAATGAAAATGCTAATTTTGATAGTAAATTTGCATATTACAAAGGAGCTTACAACGAAGATCTGACTCTAAAATCTTTTAATGGAATTGAGATAATAGATTTTGCGTATGGCAATAGTTTTAATGATATACAAAAAGCTTTAATTAGATGAACTTAAAAAAAATAAAAATTCTCATTTTGCTGAATAAAAAGTGGAATGAGAATTTTCTTATGTAAGGCTAGTAAAATAGCTATTTTTTAAATTATCAAATTATAAAAATTATGGAGGAATGAGAAAAATGATAAATATAAATGATGTTGTAGCAGTAGGTGGGGTTTTAGTGGGTGTAATTGGAGTTATATTTGGATTAGTACCATATCTAAAGAAGAAAGGTATTGATACTGAGAAAGTATTGGATACTACAGGAAATGTTTTAGAGGCAACAGAGCCATTTATACAATTGGCAAAAACTATTCCCACACTGAAACCCGGTGCAACTTTAATAGATTGGATAGAAAAGAAGGCAGTGGCCGGAGTAAAAGCAGCTGAACAACTAGCTCATGCTGGAAGTTTAAAAACTAATGAAGAAAAGTTTAATGCTGCACAAAATACCGTATATGCTGCGCTTAAAGAAATTGAAGTAACCCCTACGCTTAACCAGAAAAAACTTATCTCTGATTTTATACAAGAAGCAGTAAATGACTTGGGACATGCCGGTCCTACAGAGTCCGAAAAGGATACACAGATTACAAAGATACAACAGGACTTGGCAGCAGTACAGGCTGAAAACACTCAATTGAAGCAGACTATTGCTAGTATACAGAGTGCTGCAGGTGCTGTACAGAATATAGATACTTCCGTAGCTGTCATAAATGCAGAGGACAAAGCAGCAGAAAATGCTTCTATTGCTCAAACCGAGTAAAACATTAACATCACATTAAAATAACATGAATTTTATATATGTTTGTCACAATATACAGTTACAATTATAATATATTATACCTGTGTATAATAAATATTTGGGGTCTTGAGAGTGACTGAATATAGTGGTCTTAACAGGCCACTATATTTTGCAAAGAGTGCAGTTGAGCACTCTTTATAAATTTCTTTAATATTTAAACTTTATACTTGATGCATCATATGATGCATAAGGGACATTCCAACAATTCTACTTAAATATTCTCTTGCTTGATTTATTGACATGCCGCAATTTGTTAATATCTTTAACATATCAGGATGGTGCTGCTCGAACATCATTACAATTTCTTGTACATCTGATTTCATTTTTTCCATATCTTTTTTTGACATATCCATCATATCCGGCGTTTCTTGTTTCATGCCTGATTTCTTCTCCATAGAGGGCATTATACTTCCTTTATTAATTTTGTTTTCTTTAAATTTTTCTTCCCCCTTGAATAAAGGTTTAGGTTCCTTGCGCATTACAGGCGGATACATAGTTCTGTTAGCCATCATACAGTAACAACACATTGGTGGTGTTGTTTCTAATGGTGGATACATGTATTTATACATGAAAAGCCTCCAATAAAATTTTTTTCACAATAGTATACTATTCAAAAAACTGTCATTTGGAATGTTTACATTTCGATTTTTCCTAATACATCTCTTAACCTTAGAAGTAAATTTCTATAATAAAAGCCCTGGCAGCACCAGAGCTTTCATGAATTAAAACATATTGAAACGATATTAAAGAGATAACGATATTAAAGAGATAACATTAATTATTATACCCAATTCAATAAATTCAAAACAAAAGAAAGATTTATGTCTTGAAACCATTTACACGCCTTATAAAATCATATATCATATACTTATAAGGCTAACCCCCTTAATTAATTTTCACAACCTAAAATAAGTTTAATTTTTTTTAAATCCACACTCCAAATAGTATGATTATCAACCAATCATACTATTTTTTTGACAGTTCATACTTAATTTTAAAAGTAAATTATTTTGAGCCTATTGGTATTTTTCTGGCAGGTTTATTTTTTATAACTAACTTTGGAAGGATTTTATAAAATAATGAAGAATTTATTATATAAAATAGTTTACCAAAAGATTAAAGACATTAAAAGGGGATAGCGATGGACGAGCTTAAGATGAGAACTAAAAGCAAAGTTAACAGTAATATAGAAATTATAGGTGAATTATTTCCTAATACAATAACGGAAGTAATAAAAGGGTATGATAAAAACCATAATCCCATAATTGAGAAAGCAATAGATTTTGAAATATTAAAACAAGAATTATCAAAAGATATAGTTGAAGGAAGAGAAGAAAGGTATCAAATGAACTGGCCAGGAAAAAAAGAAGCAATATTAAAAGCTAACACACCTATAAATAAAACGCTTAGACCATGTAGGGAAGAAAGTGTAGATTTTGATAAAACTGAAAATCTTTATATTGAAGGAGATAATTTAGAGGTATTAAAATTGCTTCAGGAAACTTATCTAAATAAAGTTAAGATGATTTACATAGATCCCCCTTATAATACAGGGAAGGATTCTTTTGTATATCCAGATAATTTTGCTATGGATGACTATGAATTTAGTGAGGCAAGTGGTCAGTATGATGAAGATGGGAACATAATTTATGATATTAGAAAAAATAATGAAAATAATGGTAAATTTCATACTGATTGGCTTAATATGATGTATCCAAGGTTAAAATTAGCTAAAGATTTGTTAAGTAAAGATGGAATAATATTTATTTCAATTGATGAGCGTGAGTTTGATAATTTGAAAAAAATATGTAATGAAATATTTGGAGAAAAGAATTTTGTTGGAATAATAACTTGGGAAAAAAGGACTAAGGCACAAAATACTGAAACTGCACGAGAACAATTTCAATCAAAGACAGAATATATTTTTGTATATAAGAAAAAGATTGATAAAATGACGTTCAATTTAGAAGTAACAGGGGAAAAGCTATATAATTTGCGAGATGATAAAGGATATTATCGTGAGAAAGTTGTTGAAGAAATGTCTGCACTGGGCATGAGAGGAAGAAAAACTATGATATTTCCGATAATGGGTGTATTTCCGTCTGATAATAAACAATGGAAGGTAGGGGTGGAACAAGTAAAATTTTATAAAGAACGAGGGGATATATTTATTAGAGATAACAAAGTTTATTTTAAAGTAAGGCCGGGTGATGAAAGCAATAAAAAATATGCACCATTTTGGTCACATTTTTTTAAAAAAGATGTGTATGGAACAGCAGAAACCGGTAAAGCGGAATTATCCGAAATTCTTAAAACAAAATTTCATGGATTTGAAACAGTAAAACCTGTAGCGTTAATTAAAAAATTATTATTTCATGTTAAAAAAACTAATAATGTAGATCTAAAAAAAGATGATATTGTTCTTGATTTCTTTTCAGGTTCTGGAACAACAGCCCAAGCAGTTATGGAAATAAATAAAGAACATAATAATAATATTAAATTTATTTTAGTACAATTATCAGAGCCAATAGAGGAAAAACAATCTAAATATAAAAATATATGCGAAATAGGAAAAGAACGTATTCGCAGAGCAGGTAAAAAAATTAAAGAAGAAAATCCAAATGAAGCAAATAATTTAGATATTGGGTTTAGGGTACTTAAAGTAGATTCAAGTAATATGAAAGATGTATTTTATAATCCTGCTGAATATAGTCAAACTTTACTTGATAATGTAAAAGAAAATATAAAAGAAGATCGTTCCAGTGAAGATTTATTATTTCAAGTAATGTTAGATTTAGGTGAACTATTATCTAGTCATATTGAAGAGATAGAAATAGAAGGTAAAAAAGTGTTTAATGTTGGACAAGGTAATATTATTAGTTGTTTTGATGATAATATTACAAATGAAGTTGTAACAGAAATAGCAAAAATGAAACCTTTTTACGCAATATTCAGGGATAGTTCATTAAGTAATGATTCTGTAGCTACTAACTTTGAACAAATATTTAAGACATATAGTCCTAATACAATAAGAAAGGTATTGTAGGAGGGGACAAGACATGAAGTTTAAATTTAAAATACAGTATTATCAGACTAAGGCAGTGGAAAGTGTTATAAATGTTTTTAAAGGACAACCATTTAAAGGATATGTTAAATACACTAGGGACTTAGGTATAAGGAAAAATAGAAATGAACAACAAGTTTCATTCTTAAATAGTGCCGATAATAGGATAAAACCAAAAGAAATAGAAGATAATCAGTATAGTGATGGGTTTGAAAATCCAGAAATTATCCTTAGTAACGATGAAATATTAAGCAATATAAAAGATATTCAATCTTTAAATAATATAAAAGTATCTGATAAACTAATTAAGCATTTAGGAAAATGCAGTCTTGATGTTGAGATGGAGACGGGTACCGGTAAAACCTATGTATATATAAAAACCATATTTGAGTTAAATAGAAAATATGGTTTTAGCAAGTTTATTATAGTAGTTCCTTCTATCGCAATTAGGGAAGGTATAAAAAAGAGCTTTGAAATGACAGAAGAACATTTTATGGAATACTATCATAAGAAGGCGAGATATTTTATTTATAATAGTAAAAACTTAAATGCTCTGGACAGCTTTAGCAGTAGCTCAAATATTAATGTAATGATAATAAACATGCAAGCTTTTAATGCAAAGGGAGCTGATGCTAGAAGGATTTATGAAAAACTTGATGAGTTTCAAAGCAGACGTCCTATTGATGTTATAGCAGCTAATAGACCAATTTTAATAATTGATGAACCACAAAAGTTAGGCGGTAAAAAAACACAAGAATCACTAAAATTATTTAATCCACTTTTCTGTCTAAATTACTCGGCTACCCATAAAGAAAAACATAATTTAGTTTATGTACTAGATGCACTAGATGCGTATAATGAAAGATTAGTAAAAAAAATAGAAGTAAAAGGTTTTGAAGTGAAAAACTTTAGAGGAACAGGAAAATATTTATTTTTAGATGATATTATCGTTTCTTCAAAAAAACCACCTAGGGCAAAGATAGAATTGGAAATTAAGTATAGTAAATCAATTAATAGAGAAGCACGAATATTTGATGTAGGTGATAATCTTTATATAGTTTCAAATAATGCGGAGCAGTATAAAGAAAATTTTGTAATCAATGAAATTAATCCTATAGATGGAACTGTTACTTTTACTAATGGATTAATTATTACTAAAGGTACTGTAGTTGGAGATATTTCTGAAAAAGATATGAGAAGAATTCAAATAAGAGAAACTATTGCTTCTCATTTTGAAAAGGAAGAAAAATTATTTAATAAAGGCATTAAGACCTTATCCCTTTTCTTTATAGATGAAGTAGCTAAATACAGAGTTTATGATGAAAATGGCGAAGAGGAAAACTCAGAATATGCAACGGTCTTTGAAGAAGAATATATAAATATTTTGAATGACTATATTACTTTGATAAACACCCCATATACTAAATATTTAAAAGATATTGATGTAAAGGATACACATAAAGGGTATTTTAGTATTGATAAGAAGACAAAAAGAATAGTCAATTCAATTACAAAAGGAAAGAGTACAGAAAGTGACGATATATTAGCTTATGATTTAATATTAAAGAACAAAGAACGTTTATTGAGTTTCGAAGAACCTACAAGATTTATATTTTCACATTCAGCTTTAAGAGAAGGTTGGGACAATCCTAATATATTTCAAATATGTACTTTAAAACATAGCGATAGTTCAACGCAGAAACGACAAGAAGTAGGAAGGGGTCTCAGATTATGTGTAGATCAAAATGGTGATAGAATAGATGAAAATTACTCTGGAATCGACAAAAACAATATTCATGATATAAACAAATTAACTGTAATTGCAAGTGAGAGTTATAAAAATTTTGCAGAGGGATTACAAAAGGATATTAAAGAAGTTTTATATGATAGGCCGAAGAAAGCAACACAAGAATATTTTATGGGAAAGAAAGTTTTAGTTAATGATGAAGTAGTGGAAATTAATAAAAGACAAGCTAAAGAAATCTATAGGTATTTAATAAAAAATGATTATGTTGATGCAAATGATAATGTAACTGAAAATTATAGATTAGATATAGAAAATAAATGTATGGCTCCTTTACCTGATGACTTAATTTCAATAATGGATGGGGTACAAAAGCTTATTCAAAGTATATTTGGCGAAAGTGTATTAGATACTATGATAGAAAATGGAAATAAAACAAAAGTTAAAAAGAATGAACTTAATGAGAATTTTTATAAAGAAGAATTTCAGGCATTATGGAATTATATTAACCATAAATATGCTTATACTGTAGATTTTAATAGTGGGGAACTGATTAAAAAATCAATAAAACATATTGATAAGCATATGTTTGTATCAGAGTTACAATATACTTTATCTCAAGCTGAGCAAAAGGATAATCTCGATATTAATGAATTGGAAAGAGGGGAATCTTTTAAAAATGTATCTTCATCAACAAAAGAATTAAAACATTCAGAGTTAAGTGCAATAAAATATGATTTAGTAGGAAAGATTGCAGAAGGAACAGTGTTAACAAGAAAGACAATTGTAGAAATATTAAAAGGAATACAACCTAATATATTTTCAATGTTTAAATACAATCCAGAAGAATTTATAATAAAATGTATTAAGTTAATCAGGGAACAAAAAGCAACAATGATAGTAAATCACATTACTTATAATCAAATTGATGGTACATATGATAGTAGTATATTTACAGCAGAAAATAAAGGAAAAGATTTTAGTAAATCATTTTTAGCTAAAAGGCATATTCAAGACTATGTTTTTACTGATGGAACTGCAGAAAAAAGTATAGAACGTAAATTTGTCGAAGATCTTGATGGAGCAAAAGAAGTTAGTGTGTATGCTAAGCTACCAAGAACTTTTCGAATTCCAACACCAGTTGGAAATTATTCTCCAGACTGGGCAATTGCTTTTAAAGAAGGTACGGTAAAACATATTTATTTTATAGCTGAAACTAAGGGAACTATGGAAAGTATGCATTTAAGAAAAATTGAAGAAGCTAAAATTACATGTGCAAAAAAACTATTTAATGAATTATCTACAAGTCATGTTAAGTATCATGAAGTAGATAGTTATCAGTCACTTTTAAATATAATGGGAAGTTTATAAATAGTAAGACAAATAAATTTGGAAAAAGATATTTCTTGCGATGATAAAGAAATTAAATATGATCTAAGAGATAGGAATGATTAATACAAGAAAATGATTAAAGCCTATAAGTTAATATAAACTTAAAACACAAAAGCCCCAGGACCAACCCCAGGGCTTTCACCAATTAGAACAATAATGAGTGACTTTAAAGTATTCTTATGAGCATTAACCATTATACCCAACTTAAAACATTTTATATTTACTTCTTATATGCCTTATAGATTTTAGATTACCTATAAGGAAAATATAAGACCTCCAACCTTGGAGTTTTAATTTATAACAAAAAGCTGCCCTACGGACAGCTAAAGAGAATTTAAGAGAGACAATTATATTTATATTATGTCCAAAATTTTAAAATTTCACGCAATATATAGAAAATAAATAATTAGGTGTAGAATGTATAGTGATAAACTTTTATATTCAAAAAGCTCTGGAATTACCCAGAGCTTTTATAAATTGAGGTAACACATAATGAGTAAGATATTAGAAGGATTCTAGTTATGCATTAGTATTATACCCAATTAAGCTTACTTTTATATTTATTTTACAAATATCCATCCAATTACCGAGGCCACTGAAAAACTAAGAGTATTGACCATTATATCCAATTGACCCATACTTATACATAATGTATAAACCCGACCAATTCGCCAAAATCACTGTATATTTTGCAATTTCTATGCTAAGACTTATTCTAGTAAGATTAAAAATATGGGATAGCACAGGACTGTTAGATGAGTATAAATAGAATGTTGTGTCATAACAATTAAACCTGAAGATTCTCCTTAAGCCTAAGGATAAAGGAATGTTTTGCTACTTTTTTTGAAGAATTGGTTCATTTATAGTTACAAAGAATAAAGAAACCTTGCTGTACTTATATTGTGAATAATTTTTGATATAGTGGAAAAGGTATAATATTAAGAAGATGTTTGGAGATGTGGAGACTTTACATAGATAAAGAACAATAATATCACTTTTTTTATTTTTATTGAGGGGCTTAGTCTTATATCTAAAAAAGGTACATTTTAATACCTAAAGTATATTTTAATTTCACAGCAGGGATAGAAAGGAGAAGATATAGTATGTCAGTGAACGAATTAATCGCACATGATAAAGGCCTTGATAACACTCTCGATCTACTGAAAGAGGGCTATTTGTTTATAAAAAACAGGACCGACCAGTATCAATCTGATTTGTTTGAAACTCATTTACTAGGACAAAAAGTAATTTGCATGACCGGAGAAGAAGCAGCAAAGGTGTTTTATGATCCAGAACGGTTTCAACGAAATGGTGCAGCACCCAAGCGAGTACAAAAAACATTATTTGGCAAGAATGGAATTCAGACTATGGATGGAGAAGCACATATCCATCGTAAGAATCTCTTTAAGTCACTGACTACTCCACTGCATCAAAAGAAGCTGGCTGAACTTGTATTGGAGAGATGGCAAGCTTCTGTTGACAAATGGGAAGGTACAAAGAAGGTTGTACTCTTTGATGAAGCAAAGGAAATCTTATGTCGGGCGGTATGCCAGTGGGCTGGGGTTCCACTGCCGGAATCTGAAGTAAAGGATAGAGCTGAAGACTTCGGTGCAATGATTGATGCTTTCGGAGCGGTTGGACCGAGGCACTGGAAAGGTAGAAGAGCAAGGAATAGGGCTGAAGATTGGATAAAAGGTATTATAGAGAATGTCCGAGATGGTAAGATAAAGGCTGAAGAAGGTTCAGCACTTTATGCTATGGCTTTTCATAGGGAGCTTGATGGCAGTCAGATGAATACCCAAATGGCTGCTGTAGAACTTATTAATATATTGCGACCAATTGTTGCTATTTCAACCTACATTACTTTTGCAGCTTTAGCACTACATGAGCATCCAGAATGCAAAGAAAAGCTAATTTCAGATGACAATAACTATTTTGAAATGTTTGTACAGGAAGTTCGTCGCTTTTACCCCTTTACACCTTTTCTTGGTGCAAGAGTTCGAAAAAATTTTATTTGGAATGAATACGAATTTAATGACGGAATACTTGTGTTACTTGACATATACGGTACGAATCATGATCCATGTATATGGAAGAATCCTAATGAATTCCACCCAGAGAGATTTAAGGAATGGAAGGGTAGTTTGTTTGATTTCATACCACAAGGTGGAGGTGACCCTGCCAAGACACACCGATGCCCAGGGGAGGGTATCACTATTGAAATTATGAAAACCAGTCTGAATTTCCTTATCAATAGGATTGAATTTGAAGTTCCAGAGCAAGATTCAAGCTATAGTTTGGTAAGAATACCGACATTCCCTGAAAGTGGATTTGTTATGACTAATATTAAAAGAAAAATTCAAACTATAGATAAATAAATTTAATGATTGATAATCTGGGTAGCACAAGCTGGACTGGTTTATAGTAAGTTAATGACATAAAAATTTACACTTATGATGTAAGTTAAAAAATATAGTAGAGAGGGGAGTTTAGTATTCCTCTCTTCATATTTACAAGATGTACAATAATAGTTAAACTAGCATTTATATTTTTCTCTTATGTTCTTTATATGTTCTTCTATCTCTTTAGCAGCTTCAGGAGGCAATTCATTGTTTTCACGACCACAATATCTACATGTGTTGTCGTTGTCCTTATAACATCGATAGCATATTAGGTCTTTTACACATATACCATATTTGGGTTTGATTTCATCTATGGGAATGTGATCAAAGTCTTTTTCACTTTTTATTTTACCTGTCTTGATTAACTCATTTATCTGATCTTTTACCTTTTTATGATCCATTAATTTCTCACCACTTTTCATTTTATAAGTATTCTATAAAAATATCCTATCATGTAATGGAAAAGAAATATATGCATAAATATTGTAAAATGTATGGGGTATTAGATTTGAAAACTGTAAGCTAAAGTTAACAAGACGAATATACCTTAGATAAGGAATTATTACATAAATTAAATGAGCTTAGATTAGAAGGGGTAAAGTTATTGTTGCTCTCAATAAACATTGAGTTCTAGTATATACAAATATATACAAACTTTCTCGTTTGGGGTTGCGGCTGTATTTATTAGTGCTTTATTAATAACTAATGTGTTAAAAATGTGTTAAATTAAAAATATAAGCAAATTCCCAACACTGAAAACCCGCTTATATCAATGAATTTGGTGCATCAGAGAGGACTTGAACCCCCGGCACGCTGGTTCGTAGCCAACTGCTCTATCCAACTGAGCTACTGATGCATGTTACAGGTATTATATTAACACAAATAATATTTAAAATCAATTTTAATATTTTTACGTTTTTAAGGGGCATATGTGCAAATTCTTGAAAAAGAAAAGCTCATTGCAGTACTAATTTATCACTTTGAAAAGTTTAGATTTTGTTTATAATTAGTTTAGATAAAATAGAGATACATATTTTACAATATAATTAGGAAGTACTTCCCCATAAAATATAAAAAGGAGATGAAAAGATGAAACTTAAGAAAAAAACAGCTATGGTAATAAGTTTTACAGTGGGAATTATGATGTTTACCACCACTGCTATGGCCGAAGTAGCATCTAAAAGTGGTTATGATCAACTAAAAGATTCTTTAAAATATACTGCAGAAAATTGTACTAGCACTCTTTCAAACTTCACCATAGATGCATCTTTTGTGGTAAAAGATAATGGAAATACCATAATGTCAGAGAGTTCAATTAATAAGTATGATATATCTAAAAATTCAGAGGAAAGTACAAATACCAGTATTAAAGGTTCTACTAAGACAGAGAGTTATTCTTATAGAGATAAAAGTGGTTATATAACTAAAAGTCCCAATGCCAATGAAAATGTGTACTATTTAACTGAGTATTCTAATGAGAAAGATAAAAATCGTAGTGTGCTTGAAAATCCTTTTAAGGAAGATAAGGCAGCTGATATAGAAAAAATAGCAGATGCTCTTGTAGGAAGTTTAAAAGATTCAGTAACAGTTACTGAAAAGCAAGATGGAACTAAAGAAATATCTGGTTCTTTAAATAATACTCAAATTCCTACTCTTATAAATGCCTTTACATCTTTCCAGTTTAAAAGTTCCTATGGCAATACAAATAACAGCGAAGATGTTATACCTAAACTAACAAAGAATATTTTCGTAAATGGTATAAAAGGCAATATGACTACTGATAAAAATGGTTTAATTAAAACTATTTTAGCTTCTGGAACTTTAAATGGTGCGGATAAAACTGGTGCTGAACATCAGGTTACTTTAGAGGTTTTAGTAAAAATAGAAAATATAAATTCAACTACTGTAACAAAACCTGATTTATCTAAAGAAAAAGTAGTAAAAAACATAGAAAGAGATTATACTAAGTTAACTAATCCTCAGAAATATGAAGGAAAATATACATCAGATATTATAGTAGAAGATGATGATAAATTTACAAAAATAGGAGAAGCTATTGTTAACATTGAAAAAATAGATAATAAGACTATAACTGGAAGTTACTCTAAAGAGTATTTAAATGGATATGAAAATTACGCAAATGGTAATGAAAGTGTAAAATTCACTGGGACTTTAGGTGAAAACAAGGATAACTTTAGTGGTAAATTCAATGGTACAACAGAATCCAATGAAAAGGTATCTGGAGATATTTATATTCAGCCTAATAATGCAAGTATATATTTTAACATTGGCAACTATGAAAATCCAAATGTAATATTAGATGGCACCTATAGAAAAGTATTAGACTAAATCTTAGGATTAAGTATATATTAAAAACAATTTGCTGGAATATTGTCGGCAAATTGTTTCCAAATCAAGTGACTCAGAGGTTCAGTTGGAGTTTACTATAGAGAAATGTTTTTCTCCATCTGAACCTTATTAACAGTGTTCTTAGTGTCTTTAGCACTTAGAATACGTTATCCTTTAGGGGGAAGAACTTATTCAGGTGCATAGCAGTATTTATCTCCCACTTTGAGGAAAATGTGAATATTAGTAATGGCAGTGTTGGGATAAATAAGACCAAATTTTAGGAGGAATTTAAATGGAAAAAGTTATTGAACTAATTAATTTATCTAAAGTATATAAAAATGGAAGGGGTATACAAAATGTTAATTTAGATATATATAGAGGACAGATTTTTGGTTTTTTAGGGCCAAATGGTGCAGGAAAAACCACAGCCATGAAAATAATGACAGGACTTGTAAAACCAGATAGAGGAGATGTGAAAATATTAGGTTATAGTATATTGGAAGAATTTGAAAAGGCTATTCATAAAGTGGGGTGTATTATAGAAAATGCAGAAGCTTATTCCTATTTAACGGCTTTTGAAAATTTAAGACAATTCTCCAGATATTACAACAATATAGATGATGCTAAAATCGAAGAGGTGTTAGATATGGTAGGGCTTCTAAAATATAAAGATGAAAAACCTGAAAAATTTTCCTTGGGAATGAAACAAAGGCTTGGAATTGCATCTTCAATTTTATGTGATCCTGAAATTGTAATTCTGGATGAGCCCTTAAATGGTTTGGATGTGGAAGGGATGATTGATGTAAGAAACATAATAAAAAATTTAGCAGAAAATAAAAATACTACTTTTTTTATTTCTAGTCACCTAATACATGATATCGAATTAACTTGTACACATATTGGTGTTCTGTATAATGGAAATCTTATCAATGTAGATACTACTAAAAATATATTGAATAACTATGCTTCCTTGGAAAATTATTTTATAAGTGAGGTAGATAGAAATGACAGGAATTAAAGCAACACTAATAAATGAATTGGAAAAATTATATAAAAATAAAAAAGTTTTAATAGTAGCTGTACTGTCCATAATATTTATTATAATTGGACAAGTTTTTATTTTAGTGGTAAGAAATAATTTTGGACTTAAAGGTGTTTCTAGTACGGAGTTTCCCCTGCTGGTTCTTTCAGTATTTATAAACACACTGCTACCCTTGTTTATAGCTCTTATTACTATTGATAGTTTTTCTGGTGAGTCCTCCAGTAACACTATGAAAATATGTTTAACAAAACCTGTCTCAAGATTAAAACTTTTTATTGTAAAAATAAGTGCAATAGTTATAATTATATTTATAACTTTAATGATTATAATGGTTTTTTCTATAATATCAGGACTAATTTTTAATTCTAATTCTTTTACTTCGGAGAACATTATTAAAATAATAATTTCATACATAGTAACTTTGATACCTATGATAATCCTATGCCTTATGATTGTTTTGTTTACAAATATATTAAAAAGTGGAATAGCTGTATTTTTTCTTTCTGTGTTAGTGTTTATTTCATTTAAAGTACTTGCTATTTTCTTTCCATCATATTCTGGAATTTTATTTACATCCATTATGGGATGGCACACTTTGTGGCTTATGGATAATATACCATTTATAAAGATATTTCGTAATTTTATAATGATGTTAAGTTATATTATAATATTATTTACAACAGCTTATTATATGTTTGATAAAAAAGATTTTTAAGGTGTGGATTTATATGAATATAAAAAGACGAATGATTCTTTATAATACTTTAACAATAATAATTCCCTTTATAATTGCAAGCATAATTGCAATTATATTTGTATCATTATCTTCAAAATTTTTTGATACTAGTATAAACTATGATGAATTTAAAGAATCTGCATACGTAAGATCTGAATTATTGAATACAGTAAGAGAAATATCCAAATCTAATATTAAAAATATAAAAGGTACAGAATTTGAAAAGTTTTTAAATGAAAAACTTGCACTTATAGATGGTAAAATTATAATAATAAAAAATGACACTATTATATTTTATTCTGACAATATGGATAAGATGGATATAGAAAATTCCTTAAGTGAGGCAAATAATAAGTCTTCAAAAAATCTAGTAACCATAGGAAATATTCATTATTCTGTAAAGTCTTTTCCTCTTCAGTTTAATGATGAGCTGCAAGGAAAAGTAATATTTTTAGTTCCTGTAAAAAAAGAAACAGATGTTTTAGAAAACTTTATAATAGCCATTTTAGCTATATTTTTGATTTCCTCTGTTCTAACAAGTATTCTTGTATCGTATATATTTTCAAAAAAAATATTAACTCCCATAACATTATTAAAAGAATCCATGTCAAAAATACGAGATGGAGAATTAAATTTTGAAATTGCAGAAACGGGAGATAAAGAAATAAGAGAACTTTGTACTGATTTTGAACAGATGAGGATAAAATTGAAAGATTCAATTAATGCAAAAATGAAATATGATGATAACAGAAAATTACTTATTTCCAGTATATCTCATGATTTAAAGACTCCAATAACTTCTATAGAAGGATATGTTCAGGGGATTTTAGATGGTGTAGCTAACACTCCTGAAAAACTAGAACATTATTTAAAAACCATACATAAAAAAACAATACAAATTGACAATATGATAGATGATCTGCTTTTATATTCTAAGTTAAATTTAAAACAGATTCCCTTCAACTACGAAAAGACAGATATTGTGGACTATTTTAATTACTGTATTCTTGAAAATGAACCAGAACTTAATAAATTTAACATAAAAATAAACTTACAAAATCACTTGAAAAATTCAAAATATGTTATGATAGATAAAGAGAGATTCATGAGGGTTATATTAAATATAATTGATAATTCGAGAAAATACATGGATAAAGAAGAAGGAAAAATAGTTATATTTCTCAGAGAAACTGCTTCAAGTATAATAATTGAAATAAAAGATAATGGATGTGGCATTAATGAAAATGATGTAAATAAAATATTTAATAAGTTCTATAGAGGAGATTCTTCAAGAAGCAATGCTTCAGGAAGTGGTTTAGGCCTTGCAATATCAAAACAAATTGTAGAAGGCCATAATGGTAAGATATGGGCTGTGTCTAATGAACTTAAAGGAACAAGCATACTAATATCCATTGGAAAAGTTAGTTAAGAGATTTATATTAGGACAACCTTTCCTTCAATCAATGTAAAAAACAAATTAAATACATAATACCAGAGTATGAAAGAGGTTATTTATGAGAAAGATTTTAATAATTGAAGATGATTTAAGTATAGCAGAACTTCAAAAGGATTATCTTGAATTAGAAGGATTCCAAGTTACCATATGTACAGAAGGAGTAAAAGGACTAAATACCTTAAATAATAATAAATTTGATTTATTGATTCTAGATATAATGCTTCCTAAAATTAATGGTTATAGTATTTTGCGTAGTATACAGGATAAGAAGGATATTCCTGTGCTTTTAGTTTCTGCTAAAAAAGAGGAAATTGATAAAATTAAGGGATTCACTTTAGGAGCAGATGATTACATTACAAAACCTTTTAGTCCTGGTGAACTAGTGGCAAGGGTTAAATCACATATTCAAAATTATGAAAGAATAAAAAGTAAATTTAATTTTAAGCATAATAAGTTAATAATAAGAGGGCTAGAAATACTAAAGGATTCCAGACAGGTTTTCGTAAATGGCAAAGAAATTACTTTAGCCCAAAAAGAGTTTGATATTTTACTTTATATGGCAGAAAATCCTAATAGGGTATTCAATAGAGAAGAACTCTTTGAAAAAATATGGGGCCTTGGCTCTATGGGAGACAATGCCACAGTTACAGTACATATAAGAAGGATACGTGAAAAGATAGAACCTTATCCGTCTAAGCCTCAATACATAGAAACAGTGTGGGGGGCAGGTTACAGGCTTAGAGTTTAATATGAAGTTCTTCTATGGGTTCAGTTGAAGCTTGCTATAGAGAACTTATCCAGGCGTGTAGCAGTGCTTAATTTCACTTTAAAGAGGATAGGAATATTAGAAATGATAATATTTAGATAAATATAGTAAACACATTAAATATTTTTGAGAGTGGGTGTATTAAACTGACTTATTATGTATTAACAAGTGTATTCATATTATTATTTGGAACCTTGAATTATTATATAGGACTTTTGGGATGGCATCTACTTAGTATGAATATGTCTTTTTTGAATCAAAATACTTATTGGATATTTTTTTCTATTATAGTTATATGTATACTTATTGGGATTACTGCAAATAAGTTTCTACCCTATTTTCTCCGAAGCAGTTTTTATGTTCTGGGTTACTATTGGCTGGCCGCTTTATCTTACTTTATAATAGCCATTATAATTTTTAATGTTATTGTTTTTTCAAATAAGATCATACATTTTTCTAAAAATCTAATTAGTAATAACTTGGTTTTCACTAATTTATTTATAGTATGTGTTGTTATAGTAACGATAATTTTACTTATATATGGCACATTTAATGGTAAAAAGCTTAGAATAAAAACATATAATGTAAATGTGTCTAAAGATGAGAGTATTTTAGAAGAACTTAATATAGTTATGATATCTGATATACATATTAGTAATATAGATGACGAGAGACAGAATAAAATAATTAATGTTATAAACAATTTAAATCCAGATATTGTTTTTATTGTAGGAGATATACTGGATGATATAATGACTTTTGCGGAACATAAAGTGATAGATGATTTTCATAAAATAAACAGTAAATATGGCGTATATGCCTGCTTAGGAAACCATGATTACTTAAATGGAGATTTATCATATGTGATAGATAAACTTAATGAGTCAAAGATTAATGTACTTAGAGATAGTGTGGTAGAGATAGCACACAGTTTTTATATCATTGGACGTGAAGATAAGTCTTATGAAATGATAAGTAAACAAAAACGAATAAAATTGTCAAACCTTATGAAAGGGATAAACAGTAAATTACCAATAATTATGTTGGATCATCAGCCAATAAATATTCCTGAAGCAGAGGATGCTGGAATCGATTTACAGTTATCCGGTCACACTCACAAGGGACAATTTTTTCCTTTTAATTTTATAACAAATAAGCTCTTTAAAGTTCATTACGGATATCTGAAAACGGGAAGATTACAGGTTGTAGTATCATGTGGTGCCGGTACATGGGGACCTCCTATACGTATAGGTTCAACATCTGAGGTAGTAAATATTATTGTGAAATTTCAAAAGCAGATATTTTAATTAATCTATTAGTATTTATTCCGGGCTTAAATTCACTGATATTCCACACCAAAGCTTCTTGAAAGAGAAATATACACTGCTTTGTATCCTTGGATAAATTTTAGGTTCACTTGATTAAAATGGTATTTATATAGTCAAAAACAGAACGCGAAACACCATTATAATTAGGAAATAAGGTTGCACCTGAAATACCATATAATTTACATAGCTTCAGTATCTCCACAGAATATTTAACAGGAAGTGTTATTTTCCACAAAGGTGTATCTGGTGTATTTTCAAACTCATTTTCTAAAAATTTAGGAGAAAATATATCCCCCATTTTACCCGGTTGTTTTAGAAAGGTAAATAGACCAGATTGAGCAGCAAGGTTGTTGCTAGTTGAACCTGGAACTTTAATTAATTTAATATTTTTGTATAACTTAATCTTTTCTATATCTAAAGCCCATACTGCTAATTTTTTATCATTATTTTCCTCATAATGTTTCAAGGATGATGAAGCAGCAAAATATGCAGCTACATATGAACGTTTTGACCAGTCAATAAGACTGGTTGGTACTCCACAATGCTGTGCTAATGCCATTAACTCTAATAATTCCTCACTGGGCCAATTTGATGGATCAATAAAAGATTTATCATTGCCATCCCCTACTTTAAAATCTAGATACTTTTTTCGAAATTCCAGAGAATCATTTATAATACTGATTCCTATAGAATCACATTGATCCACAAAATAGTTTAATATCATAAGTTCATTATGTACTTGCTCTTCACATTTTATGTGGATCTTATGATTGATTTTTTTATTGATTCTCAACATACTGGGAATTAAGGGCCATGTATCATCTCTTTGACCTCTGTAAATAAATCTTCCCCTTTTATTTCCTAAAGGTTTTTCGGGACATAATTCCTTCCAAAATTCATCAATATTATTACATTCTTTCAAAAGGTATCTTTTATATTGATTTATAGACATATATACACATCTCACTCCGTTGATTTACACAAGTATTTAAGAAAATGTCCATACTTTATTCATTATGTAATTAAACATACCTGTAGAAATGGTTGATATTAACTGTGAAAGAACGCTATCTAAGCCAATATTATTTACTAGTGTAAATAATATTATAGAATTAAACAAGAGAGAAATTATATTCACAATAATAAATTTACTAAATAATATGACAATCTTCTTATTAGACTTAAATACCCAAATTTTATCCAGTATAAATCCATTTATAATTCCAAGAAAATATGCTATAACATTTGATATCATATAATTAACACCAATTTGTATGAGAATATTATAAATAAGTAATGTTATTAATGTATTTATTGTTCCTGAAATAGCATATTTTATAAATTTTTCTTTTTTTAATAATAACTCCAATATCATAGCTATCTCCATAGTTTATAATATTATTATAAAAATATTATACGAACCTTAATAATTACTTAAAATTAAATGTTTAATATAACTATAATATTATAACTAAATACAAAAAATAGGAACCACTAAAATAAGTTTTATTATTTTAGGCTTTCCTATTTTTTTGAAAATATTCCTGTGAATTTAAATGTCTTAAAAATTTATATTTTTATTAGGAGGTAGTTTTATCATACTGATTTTATATCTTATGTTTTGTTATTGTATTATTTATCTTTAAAAATATGAAATATTATTAATGCCGTATATATTAAACGTTTTGATATTTATAATAAATATTATTGAATAATATACATTAAATATAAAGCTGCAACTACAACTAATATAATGCCTATAGTACTTAAAAATTTTTTCATAAAAATTCCCCCTTAAAATATGCATTTTATTATATTTCAATGTAACATTAATTACTTATGGTTACAGGTAATAACCTAGTTTTGTACATAAAAAGCAATTCTACCTCCTAAAATATTCAATAAATTCAATGTAAAAAGGGCATAAAAGATAATTAATACCTATATCAAAGGGTATAGTGTAATATATCTATAATTTATAATTACGTGTAAAAATACAAAATAATTACTTTATGATGCAGACTTAAAATCTAAACTATAAAAAATTTTAAATAAATAGTTCATAGTTATAAATATAAAAGATTGTTGTGCTTGAAATCCTCTTATTTCTAATGTAGCATAAAATATGTATGGTGATAAGTCGATTATTTTAATTAATTTAATCTGTTTTTACGATTGGATGTGATTTAATGGATATTAAACAACTTCAAACATTTATTACTGTTGCTAAATTATTAAATTTCAGAGAAGCTGGAGAAGAACTTAATTACTCTCAATCCTCTGTTTCTGATCATATACGTAATTTAGAAAAAGAACTTGGTACAAAACTTTTTGAACGTCTTGGAAAAAAAGTGTTTCTAAATGAAAGTGGGAAAAAATTAATTTCTTTAGCTGAAAAAATGATTCAAGATGAAAAGGAAATTCAAGGGCTATTTAACAAAAATGAAAAAATTTCTGGATTACTTAGAATAGGAGCTGCTGAAACCCTTTCCGTTTTCTGGCTTCCTCCTATACTCAAGGAATATCGTATTATATATCCAGATGTTAAAGTAACACTTAGGATGGCCGATTGTGCTGAATTTCCTAAAATGTTATCTCATAATATGATTGATGTGGCTTTTAGTCTCCATGATCAATCACAGCATGAATATATTTCCCAAATTAATATTTTTAAAGATTCTACAGTTTTTATTGCAGCACCTGATCATCCCCTTGTTAATTTAAAGAGAATAAAGATACATGAACTTGAGAACCATTCTTTTATTCTTCCAGAAGCTGAATGCTGCTATCGTGTGGAATTAGAAGAATTATTAAAAGAACATAGCATAAAAATAGATACCATTATGGAACTTAGTAGTTTAGAGGCTATAAAACAATGTGTAAAAATAGGACTTGGAATTTCTCTGTTACCTAAAATTGCAGTTCAAAGGGAAATTAATAAAGGTGAACTTGCCATTTTGACCATAGAAAATTGTGATATTTCCATATGTGCTAAAATGATATATCATAAACAAAAGTGGATATCTCCCCCTTTAAATGCTTTAAAAAATATGATATGTACAAATAATAAAGAGGAGGAACATAAAATATCATAAAAATCTACTGTATATTTTTTAGTTATTCATTATTTATGACAGAAATAAAAAATAAGCACCTGGAATTAAATCAAATGCTTATTTTTTTCTCTAAGTTTTTACCTTAGGACAAGTACTATTATATATGTAAAATAATAGTAAATCAAGTATTAAATAGTAATTTCTTATTATAAGAAATTAATTAGAGTAAAAAGAATATATAATGAGATATTTTACAGTTACTAGATTAAATTGACATTTTATACTTTTTTTATTCCTATATTATTTATATATGATTCATATTTATATAATAATTAGCGTTTATCATTAATATATAAATGTACTTTAAATTCATTGGATAAAAAAATAGAAAATTGTAAGTAAAAATTAAATCTAATTTTTTACTTACAATTTTCTTAAATTAAGGTACAATATAAATAGCCTATCTATTTTCTAAAGAAATATAATTCCTTCTTCTAGAAACACATTTAAAAGCAGGTCTGACAATTTTACCATTGTTCACGATTTCTTCAATGCGATGTGCACTCCAACCTACTATTCTTGAAATAGCAAAAATAGGTGTATACATTTCAATTGGTATATCAAGCATTCTATATACAAAACCGGAATAAAAATCAACATTTGCACTGACATCTTTATTGACTTTTGATAGGTTTTTCATTAATTTAGATGCAAGTTTTTCCACTTTTGCATAAAGATTATATTCAGCTTCTAAGCCTTTTTCTTTAGCAAGCTTTTCTACATATTTTTTAAAAATAACTGCTCTTGGATCTGAAATAGAATATACAGCATGTCCTATTCCGTAAATAAGACCAGACTTATCAAATGCTTCCTTGTTAAGTAATTTAGCAAGATAATTTTCAACTTCTTCATCATCATTCCAGTCTTTTAAATTTTCCTTCATGTCATTAAACATCTCAACTACTTTGAGATTTGCACCTCCATGTCTTGGGCCTTTTAAAGAACCAAGAGCTGCTGCAATTACTGAATAAGTATCTGAACCTGAAGATGTTACAACGTGGGTAACAAAAGAGGAATTATTGCCTCCTCCATGTTCAGCATGAAGTACCAATGCAAGATCTAGGAGCATGGCTTCAAGCTTAGTATATTTACAGTCATTTCTAAGCATATGTAAAATATTTTCAGCTGTACTTAGATGTGGTTCAGGACTGTGAATAATAAGACTCTTATTTTTATGATAATGGGAAAAGGCATGATATCCATAAACACCAATCAGAGGAAAACAAGCTATAAGTCTAATACATTGTTTCAACACATTATCTGTGGAAGTATTATCAGCATTATCATCAATACTGTAAAGAGCCAGTACGCTTCTTGCCATTGAATTCATTATATTTTTACTTGGCATTTTTAATATCATATCCCGAACAAAATCTTCAGGTAAATTTCTATACTTTGAAACAAGCTCTGTAAACTCATTAAGTTCCTTCTTATTAGGTAGTTCTCCAAAAAGCAACAAATAACAAACTTCTTCAAAACCAAAACGGTCATCTTTTAAGAAACCATTTACTATATGCTGTATATTAACACCTCTATACATTAAGGTACCTGGAATAGGGATAACTTCATTTTCGTCTATAATGTATGAATGTACCTCTCCAATTTCTGTTAATCCCACGAGTACTCCCCTGCCATCTGCGTCCCTAAGACCACGTTTAACCTGATATTTGTTATATAACTCAGGATCAATAGAATTCCTTAATTTTTTAGATAGCTCTTGTTCAAATTTCTCTAAATCCATATTATCCATAATATATTACCTCACAAAATTATTAATTTATAGCTCTACCTATAATAATAAAGTTTTAATTTTAACATATTGAAAAGTGTTGCTCTACGTTAATATTAACCTTTAAAATAAATAAAAATACACATTAAGGAGTATTAATGCAATCAATAAAATTAAGTTTCTGTATAATAATTTTTACCTAAATCATATAAATATATAATACAGTCAATTATACAGAAGAAAGTTACACTTTTCAATTAATTTTTAATAATTAACTTTAATCTACTAAATTTGTAAGGTGATAGTTTGATACATCGAATTGATTAATCAGTTTAGTATATTATCACAGTCATAAAATCGTAATAAAAATTTAGTTATGCATGTATATAAGCTGTATTTTATTAATTTTTAATATTGTCTAAAATTCTAAGTCTATATGCATTCATACTGGTGTTCCCCAATTTATCCATAAGCTTGTAATTAGCATAAGCACCAACTACTGCACCAATTCCAGGTACCATTTGAAGCATCTTTGCAATATCTATATAGTCTCTATATTCCTGCTGGAAAGTCCTCCAATCAAAATCATCTTTATTCATTGGAAGAGATTTAGAATGATCGTTCCAATGAGACATAATGTTATAGATTTCATTTCTTCTCTTTTGACTTGAGAATGCTATTTGAAATATATATAAAATATATAATCTTTCCTTATAATTCTTTAAATCAAAGCCGTAAATACCTGCTATATCAAATAAAAATTTTATCTTTAAGCTTAAAAGAATAGGGAAATCTGCTAAGCTTAAAAGAATACCTCCTGCTCCGGTTCCTGCGCCGCTTAACATCGCAGCTTTTCTGTAAGATTCTATTTTTTCCCTTGCTATACTTTCCCTATTCTTTAGATTTAAACTGTGAAGTGGATTTTTTGAGATATATTTGCAAGTGAATATTACCCCTTTTACCATGTTTTTTATGGAGCCGGTAATTATAATGTTGGCTTTTTCAGGAACAATGCTATTTAATTTTTTCTGGATACCCTTGGTAAAATTATTTGTCAAACTGGCATTTTTAGTCATCTCTTTCTGCCAAGCTAATAATTCTTCTAAAACTTTACTTTCATATGAATCCATATATTCTCCTTATAACAATCAATTTTATATACTATATTTAATATAACTTAAAATTTATCTAAGTTCTAGTATAATTGATTTTTATACTGGTCGTTACTTATTTTTTCTATAGGCTCAACATATTCTTCATCTTCATCCTCATATTCTTCAATTATATTTTTTCTTCTATTAAATTTTCCTACAGATTGGTAACTATCCTCTGCATCAAATTCTGTCTGACTATCATATCCCAGATCAAGGGTATGTTTAATAACTTCTTCTTCTGCAGGCCTATTTCTTTTTTCAGCTGGTTTTATATTATCAATAGTTCTTTGACAGTCAATACAATACTCAGTGTAGGGAATAGATTCTAACCTATTTTCGTTTATATTTTTTCCACATTTTTTGCATATACCATAGGTGCCATTTTCTATGTTTTTTAAAGCATCTTCTATTTTTCTTATAATGATTTTTTCATTTTTTTCGAAAGCTATTCCTCTTTCCTTATCATATATACTGCTGGCGCTATCTGCAGGGTGATTGTCATAAAAAGATAATTCCGCAGACATTTCAGTATTGGATTTTATGGTTTCATTTTTTTCCATTTGTTTTAATAAATTATACGCTTCATTCTTTTGTGATTCTAATTTGTATTTTAGATTTTTTAGCAATTTATCATCCATATTAGCATAACACCTTCCATTTATATTTAGACATATACTTATTTTAACTTAAAAAATATCATTTATTCCGTAATTATAAATTATCATGTAAGAACAATAAAATTCTCTTGATAAGGAAGACTAAATAATGTAAAATAAATACAACATGATAATAGGATAAAGGATATGAAAAGGAATAGTACTTATAGTCTAAATTTTAGAAAGCTGTTGGCTGATGTGAAACAGTATGAGGAATATATGGAACTCACCTTGGAAACTTCTATTTAAAATTCAGAACTAGGCTATATGCGACTTCTGAAAAGTAGATATAGACAGAAACCCTCTGTTATAAGGGAAAGACATAAAATTTATTTAACTTGTGTCTTTAAAATATAAACTTGAATTTATAAATTGGAGTGGTACAGCGAAGATTTAATCTTTCGTCTCTAACTGCAGTATTGGCAGAAGACGAAAGATTTTTTTATTACTATGAAAAAGGAGAGAAGGAATATGCACAATTATAAAAAATATAAAAAAAATTATTTTTTACCACCGGTACCATCAACAAATTGGGTGAATAAAGATTATATTGATAAAGCACCTATATGGTGCAGTGTAGATTTACGGGATGGCAATCAGGCATTAATAGAACCTATGGATTTAGAAGAAAAACTTGAATTTTTTCAAATGTTATTAAAAATAGGTTTTAAGGAAATTGAAGTTGGATTTCCAGCAGCATCTGAAACAGAATATCAATTTTTGAGAACAATTATTGAGAAAAATATGATTCCAGAAGATGTGACAATACAAGTTCTGACGCAAGCAAGAGAGCATATTATAAGAAAAACCTTTGATGCCATAAAAGGTGCTCCTAAAGCAATTGTTCACTTGTATAATTCCACTTCCGTTGCACAAAGGGAGCAAGTATTTAAAAAAACAAAAGAAGAAGTTAAACAATTAGCTATAGAAGGAGCTAAATTATTAAAAGAATTATCATTGGATACAGAGGGTAATTTTTCCTTTCAATACAGTCCTGAAAGTTTTCCTGGGACTGAAGTAGATTATGCACTTGATGTGTGCAATAATATACTTGATATTTGGCAGCCAGATTGTGGACATAAAGTAGTTATCAATATCCCTACAACTGTTGAAAATGCTATGCCTCATGTATTTGCCAGTCAAGTGGAATATATAAATAATAATTTAAAATATAGAGAAAATGTTATTTTATCCTTACATCCTCATAATGATAGGGGCTGTGGAGTTTGTGATGCAGAACTTGGATTATTGGCAGGTGCAGATCGAATTGAAGGAACCTTATTTGGAAACGGAGAAAGGACAGGTAATGTAGATATTATTACAGTTGCTATGAATCTTTATTCTCACGGCGTTGATCCTAACTTAGATTTTAGCGATATACCAAATATTTGTAATAAATATGAAAAACTCACCAAAATGAGTGTACATGAGAGACAACCTTATGCTGGTTCACTGGTATTCACAGCTTTTTCTGGCTCCCATCAGGACGCCATTGCAAAAGGTATGAGCTGGCGTGAAGAAAAAGATTGCAGGCATTGGACAGTACCTTATTTACCTATTGATCCTAAAGATGTAGGAAGAAAATATGACTCAGATGTGATACGCTTTAACAGTCAATCTGGAAAAGGTGGTGTCAGCTATATTCTTAAACAGAATTTTGGCATTCAATTACCTGAAAAGATGAAGGAAGAAATGGGTTATATATCCAAATCAATTTCCGATGCCCAGCATAAAGAGTTAACTCCAGAATGGATCTATGAAGTGTTTGAATCAGAATATATGGGAACCAGTCACACTTTCAGAATAGATGAATGTCACTTTAAGCAGCAAGATGGTATAATTGCAGAAGTTACAATTGAATATAATAAGCAGCATAAAGTACTAAATGGCAAGGGAAATGGAAGATTAGACGCCGTCAGCAATGCCTTAAAGCAATATTTCTCTGTGAACTATGAAATATTCGGTTATGAAGAACATGCTCTAGAAAAAGGTTCTTCTTCAAAAGCTATATCTTATGTAGGAATTACCTGTCATGATAAATTGTATTGGGGGGTAGGGGTAGACCCAGACATTATAAAATCTTCTATTCAAGCTTTAATTGCTGCAATTAATCGTTCGGGACAAATATCATAAATTAATAAATCACTTGTAAAATAATCTTAATCTTTCAATTTTAAATTATATAAATTGAAAGATTACATAGATTATTTTATTTCTATTGGTATCTAATACCAATACTCTCTCCCATAAGTACTTTAGTTTCATAGCCTATATTTGATTGTTCCAATAAGTCTTTATGAATTCTTATTTTATTTTGTTCAAAAAATAAGATAATTGTAGAACCACCAAATTTGAAATAACCCTTTTCATCACCTTTTGATATGTGTTTTCCTGGAAAATAAGTCTGTACTATGCTTCCTACGCAGGTAGCACCTACTTCTATGTAAAGTATGTCTCCAAAATTTTTCGAATGAAAAATACTCCACTCTCTCTTATTCCTACAAAAAATATTGGAGATGTTTCTTAAAGCAATTGGATTCACAGAGTAATAATATCCTTTAATTTTATAAGTAGGATCACATATTCCCTGATCTATAAAGTGAAATCTATGATAATCGGTTGGGCAAAGTCTTAATATTAAGCAGGTACCTTTATAGAATCTTTTAGCAATTTCAATGTTATTTATGAGATTATATAAACTATATGTAAACCCCTTGATTTGAACGATTTTGTTTAAATCTATATTTTCATAGACTTGTAATCTTCCATCTCCAGGAGATATTAAAACTTTTTCATCCATATCAATAGATCTGGAGTTATTTTTAAGGGCTCGTGAAAAAAAATCATTGAAACATTTAAAATCATCTGTATGTTCCACATAATCACCCATATTTATATTAAAGTTTTTTATGAAATGATAAATATTTTTTCTACTGTATCTACTGTTACAAAAATAACCATATAATTTAGAAAATATTTTTTTCTTAATTATAAGTTCTAAAAGTTTCATTCCAACAGGAGAGCAGTAGGTCCATTTTAAGTATTTTTCACCTGCCACTTGTTCAATTTCATATTGTTTTGTTTTTCTATTAAAATATTTAATCATTTTTAACCTGCCTTTGGAATTGTTTTAATTCCCATTTTAAATCTTTTATAATTTATTTTAGCATTATAAGTATTATGTATAAATAGTTTACACAGCTAATATTTAAAAAGTTATTGAGTTGTTTTAGTAACATAAGTATAATGAAGTTGTATATAATTGTACTCACCGGTCGATAATTAATAATAGAAACCTGGGGTGGTCTTCGTGAATAATACAAAGAGGATAATTTTCGAATCTGCTATAAAAATTTTTTCAAAAAATGGATATAATGGAGCAACTATGGATGCAATAGCTGCAGATGCTAGTGTAGCAAAGGGAACGTTATATTATCATTTTAAAAGTAAAGAAGAAATATTTAAATATATAGTAGAAGAGGGAATGAATGTACTTATAGAAAAAATAGAAATTGATTCTAAAAAGGAAAAAAATGCTTTAGATAAGATAAAGATTTTATGTAAGGCTCAATGGGGGCTGGTTTATGAAAATAGAGATTTCATTAAGGTAGTGATGAGTCAACTTTGGGGACAGGAAATAAGACAACTGGAGTTGAGAGAATATATAAGGTCCTATATAATTTATACACAAAACTATCTGAAACAATGTATGGAAGAAGGCAGTATAAAAAAATGTGATTCATTATTTTTGGCCTATACTTTATTCGGAACTATTTGTTCTGTTGCGGTTTATGAATTATTAAATGAGGATAAAAAGGATTTAGATGATATGATAGAAAATCTTATGAATTATATTTTAGATGGGATAAAAAAAGGAGAGTGATTTAATCTCCTTTAAAGTTTACCTGATTTTAGTATGGAAATTATAAGTGTAATACCAATAAATATAAAAAGTATGAAATCTACGATACCGATTAAAGGTATATTGTAAATTTTAGGACCTATATTTAGATTTAATATCAAAGAAGAACTTATAATCATAGAACATACTATAAGAGAAATTGATAATCTGTTTACCATTCTATTTAATTGATTTATAGAGTCATCAATTTTATTGAATTTTAGCTGAATTTTAGCTCTTCCATTTAGTATACCATCTATTAATTCCACAGTTTTCATTGGAAGTTTTGAAAAATTTTTAGTAAAACTATAAGAGTTTATAAGAATATCCTCTAAATTTATTCCTTCAAAATAATAGAATCTGTTATTTTGTTTTAAAAAGGGTATAGCTACGTCTAAAATGTTAATTTCAGGTGAAATTTCTGTTATTAAACCTTCTATTATTATTAAACTTTTTACTAGTAATATTAAATCTTTGGGCAAAACTATATTGTTATTTTTTGCACACTTAAAAATTTCTGTCATCAACACTGAAATTTTTATATTTTTAAGTGATGTAGATAAGTAATTTACTAAGAACATTTCTATATCTTCATATAGTTTATTTCTGTCTATGAGTTCTTTTTTTACGCCTAAGGATATAATTGAGGATACAAGCTTATCTATATCTTTTTGTACTATGGCTATAATAATTTCATTTAAAAGTGATTTAAGTCCAGGCGAAATTATACCTACTATACCAAAGTCTATAAAACATATTTTTTTATCAAGTATCATTAAATTACCAGCATGGGGATCACCGTGAAAAAATCCATCAGTAAATACTTGTTTAAAGAAAAATAATGCGAGTTTTTCACCCAAATCTTGTAAATCATATTTTTTTTCCCTTAATTTAGCTATATCATTTATTTTAAATCCGTGAATTTTTTCCATTGTCAATACTTTAGTTCCGGAGAGAGATTTTACTACATAAGGTACATAACAAAAGTTAATATTTTTATTTAGTTCTTTGAATTTTACCATATTTTCATATTCTAATTTAAAATTTAGTTCTCGTTCGGTGGAGAACAATAATTCATCTAAAGCTTCTTCAGGATCTATTAAAACATTTTTAAATTTATTTCTACTAAATTTTATAATTTTATATAATAGATTTATATCAGTTTCTATTTTTTCTTTTATTTCAGGCCTTTGTATTTTTACAATAACTTTTCTTCCATCCATTAAAGTAGCATTATGTACTTGGGCTATAGAGCCAGAAGCCAAGGGAGTTTTCTCAAAATATAGAAAACAATCCTTTATATTTTTATTAAACTCATTAAAAAATACTTTGTCTATATGTTCATATCTTTCAGGAAATACTCCATCTTGAAGCTTTGAAAGTTCTTCAATATATTTCAAAGGTAGTATATCCGGTCGTGAGCTTAGTATTTGGCCTATCTTTATGAATGTAGGTCCTAAAGTTTCAAATGCTTTTCTAAGGTTTTCGGGAGATTTTTTGTCTTTAGAGCCTTTATTGTCTATTAAAAATTTAAAACCATATTTAGTTAGTACTTTTAATATCTCTTTAAATCTTTTTGCAGATTTCTTATTCATAAATATATTTGATAACTAAAGCCAAAGGCTTTAGTTATCATTATTTATTTTACTTTCAAGTTTATCTAATCTTTCATTTATTTTTGATATATCATCTTTGGTTGCAAAATTCATACTATCTAATATGGATGTGAGCTGGGTTTTATTTAGAGGTTTTATTTGTTCTTTTTTAGCTAGGGCAGTTTTTTTTAGTTCTTCGGACAACTGTTTTCCTTCATCAACTGTTATTCTTCCTTTTTGAACCATTTCCTGGATTAGTTTTGATGCCTTTTCATAAGTGTATGCAGCAGAACCAATTCCTGCTAAAAATAATTTTTTTAATTCATTGATCATGTAAAATCCTCCTTTATAATAGTTTTAATTTTAGGGGCAAATATATACATTTTTATAAATGATATATTAAAATAATTAGAATATGAAATATCTATTTTAATATTTATTATACAAGAGCAAAAAGAAATTGACAATTATTATAAACTATAATAAAATGTTAAGGTAGCAATTGTACATAAATATGCGCTCGTAGCTCAGTAGGATAGAGCAGCGGTTTCCTAAACCGCGTGCCGGGGGTTCGATTCCTCTCGGGCGCACCATAAGTCTTGTAAATGGTGAATTTACAAGATATTTATTTTATAAAGGATTATGCTTTTATTTTATATTTTATTTAATGTTAGTAATTTATATGTACATTTATCATAAAAGTAATTTGTATTAATTTTAAATTATTAATTTTCAGAGGTATTTATGGATGGTTTTATGTTTGAGGCTATAAAACAAGCTGAAATGGCATTACAATTAGGAGAAGTTCCGGTAGGAGCTGTGGTAGTAAAAAATAATAATATAATATCAAGAGCTTATAACTTAAAAGAAACATTGAAAGATAGTACAGCTCATGCAGAAATACTTGCTATAAGAAGTGCTTCAAAAGTGGTTAAAAATTGGAGATTGAAAGATTGCAGCATGTATGTTACATTAGAACCCTGTCCTATGTGTGCAGGAGCTATATTGCAGTGTAGAATAAGTAGGTTATATATAGGAACATTTGATCCTGTCATGGGTGCCTGTGGTTCCGTAGTTAATATACTGCAAAATAACTTTCTAAATCATTGGATAGATATTCAATGGCTATATAATAATGAGTGTAGCAATATGTTAAAAAAATTTTTTAAAAATAGAAGATAGAAGAACTTATCAGGGGTATAGCATATTTATTATCTACTTTGAAGAAGATGGGGTATCAGCTAATTGCTGCCTTTGGAGTCTGAATCAGGACAGATCTATGAGTTGTTCTATCCAAGTTCTGTCCGAGGTGCTAAAATAAGTTTATAATCTGGAGAAGTACCCAAGTGGTTGAAGGGTCCGCACTCGAAATGCGGTAGGTCGGGAGTTCCCCGGCGCAAGGGTTCAAATCCCTTCTTCTCCGCCATAGTGTTTATTAAGATGTGTTAAACTCCAAAAATGGCTTAAATTAAGGCTTTAAGGAATTTTAGTTTAGATAAGAATTATTAAAATGTAGTACGATTGTAGTAAAAATAATCATAGTTAATCCAAAAAGTTGTCTAGTAAAGCAGGAGGCTACTGAAAAACCTAGGTGTTTCAGTAGCCTCCCGCTTTACTAGGGCTCTTTTCTTGTGTATAAAGATAAGGAGATAGGCAGGTGGGGATGAAGTTTAATATGTCTCAAAGAGCTGTCACGAAAAGGAGGTATAGGTTGATTAAAAATATACTGTTTTATCTAATTGTTACGAAAAGCAGTATATTTTTGTTGACTAATATTTTTTACTATAATAGGATAAGAAAATTATAGTTATAATAATCTGTGCAATTAGAATGGTGGCAATAGTTATAGAAGCTTCTTTTAACCTTAAAAATCCTAGTATGATAGTTGTTATTGATTCAAGAAAAATTATTATGGTATAGGCAGATGAGTGAGATTTCATTCTTATTAATTGAGTGCGTTCTTCATTTTTAGCGATTTCGATTCGTTCTGCTTTTTTGGGGTTGTTTATTAGTCTAATGCTAGAAATAGTACCTAGTATTCCAGTGGCTGTACACGCTCCAGCTATGCCATAAATAAGTCCATTGCTGTAGTTATAGGCAAAATTATGAAATAGAGCAACTGTAAATGCAACAATACCAATAACGGTATATACAATAAAAAATACAAACTGTTTTTTAGCATAATTCATGGGTTATTCCTCCTCAAAAATAAATACTTCTTCAATTGATAATCCGAATATTTTGGCTATTTTATAGGCAAGAAAAATTGATGGATTATATTTCCCACTTTCGAGGGAAATTATTGTCTGTCTGGTAACTTTACAGAGTTCAGAAAGTTCTTCTTGTGTCATACGTTTTTTCTTGCGTAAATCTTTAATATAATTTTTCATAATTCACTCCTTATAAAAAGTATAGTAAACTTTACAATTTAAAGTATAGTAAACTTTACTTTAAATGTCAAGTCAATTTTACATTAAAATATACCTCTGATTCCAGGGTTAAATGGAGCCTTGCTTTTACTTAAAAGAAATAGTACTATATATTAGGATAATATTAAAGAGAATGTATGGGGGAAGCCCAAAAGTAAAGGCGTAGCAGAATCAACAATTGAGCTTTTCGAGTGTGGTTATGATGCCGGCGTAAAGTCTATTGCTCCGATGGTCACGATAACAGAAGATGGAGTTTTGGAGATTAGTTCTAAGAACAAAGAATTGATTTTTAATTTTAATAACGGTATCAAATATAGAATTGTTCTTTTTAAATTATACAGGTTTGGCTATAGCTTTTAAATATAGCTACCAATGTGGGAAACCACAAATAAAAATTATACTACATATTGTGAAAGGCATTTGATTAAGTTCAAATGCCTTTTGATATGTGTAAATATTTATTTAACCTGTACAAAATAATATCGTAACAATTGATGTATATAATACATAATAAGACATACATACCATCCTCTGGGCATTGAGGATACATAAGGCTGTGTCCATGGTTGCAGGGCACATTAAATATAGATGCAACCACTATAAGTTATGTTTTTACTGCATCTTTAAAATAAAAGAACATTGAAAATAGGCACTGTTAATGCAGTGTCTACTTTTATATTATTTACAAATAGTTATTACATAGGACATTGGATTGTAACAAATGCTGTGTATAATAAGTATTGTGAATGGCTTATGAATTAGTTTCCCACCATATACATATTTACGTTAGTGTCCTATAAGCTGCAGGGCACGTTAAACTCAAATGCAACTGACAGAAGTTTATATGTTAAATTGATCTCCTTTTAGATAATGATTAACAATATTATCAAAAGTAAGTACCCGTCACCTGGGTGCTTGTTTTTATATCTTTTAACATATGTGTAATGATATCATAACAATTGGTGAATATAATATATTTAAAGGTAATCCATAATGATACCAAAAGCAATACCCATAATTAAGCATAGGTAATTATTGATTATATATAATTATACTCATCAACTAAAAACTCTTAATATCACACAAAGTACCAATATTATTTTGGTACTTATTTTTTTATTTCAAAAAATTAATGGTCAATGGATTAATAGGAACTGAGGTGGCATTGATGGGAAAATTAACGTCAAAACAAAAAATATTTGTTAATGAATACTTAATGGACCTTAATGCCACTAGAGTCTATAAGATAGTTTATCCTAGGCGTAAAAAAGATGAAACAGCAGCACAGGCAGGAAGTAGATTGTTGAGAAACGTCAGGGTTAAAGATTATATAGATAATACAATCCAGGGATATACTGCAGCACTTGGTAAGTATGCTGTAAATGCTATTGATACTATTCTAGGTGTTAAAAATGAAAAACCGGCTAGTTTTTTACAACAAATTCCGGGATTAAAAGAATTCTTGGTTAATCCATATTCACAACAAAGAACCATTGAGGATTTTTATTCACTTAAAAGTGATATATATTCAAAATACCAGGAAGCAGTTAAAAAGTTTAAAGCAGAAAATCCTGATATAGAATATAATGACTGGCTCAGAGCTTTAAAGAACAATATTACACCTATTAAAAATCCTAAGGAAGAAGTAATAAGTTTACCTGATGAACTTTCAAAATTGCACAAACAGCAATATCAATATAATAAGGTATTGACAGTATATTCTAAAAAGTGATATATTTATAACATAGGTTAGAAATATATCACTTTGGGGGTACACCATGAAAAAAAAGATTAATTTGAAAATATGGATGATTGTAAATATTATGCCAGCGTTGTTCTTACTTTTATTTTATTGGATAAATGTAAAAATAAAGCATAATCTGACATATGCTTTGACATACACACTTCTCCAATATATTATACTAGTATTTATGGGTGTAAGTTTGTATTTTGTAAAAAAGAATCGCGATATAGTGGACGAATACACAAAAAAAATTCTTGGAATGGTGGATACTATTTGTTTCAAACTGTCATATGTCATTTTTGGATTTTTGCTTTTATCATGTTTATTAATTGGTGCGAGTCCAATTTTTATAGGCTATGAAATAGCTGGAGCCTTATGTCTGCTTTCTGTAGTGCATAGCATAATTTTTTGTGTTCTCGATTCGAGGGGGATTCAATAATGTCAAAATTGACAACCAGGATTAGAGAGTACAGGGAAAGTAAAGGAATGAAGCAAAGTGAATTAGCTGAATTAGTTGGAGTAAGACGAGAAACAATAGTTCATCTGGAAAATGGAAGATACAATCCATCACTTAAACTGGGAATGGATATTGCGAAAATATTCCATACGACGGTTGAAGAATTATTTAAGTTTGAAGAGTAGTCTTTTTATTTTGCCTGAAATATAAAATATGGTAATATTAAAGTATTATTAATAGTAGTAAAACACGATATTGGTAACTAAATGAGAGGAGTATAAAGAATGTCAGGCGAATCTAATGGACACAGTAAAAGTTTCATTGTTCTAATAATATTAATTGCAGTGTATTTTATCCAAATGGGAGTAGTTAATTATAAAAAGCATCAGGTATACAATAATGTAAGAGCTTATTTGATAGACACAGAGGGACATAAAAGCCATAATATTAAAGAAATTAAAGTAACGCATACTTATTTAGGTATTATTTTAGGACCTTCTAGCTATCCTATAAGTGTAGTTTTTACTGATGAACCAAATGCCTTATATCAGTATGCTGGTTATGATAAGATATATCAAATAGGGGTAGCTGGGAAGCCGAATGAAGGTAAAGATTTCAAATATTTTGAAAGATAATAAGTCTAGATAATATAATGGAAACTTTAGCGTGATAGATATTTATTGCGATGCTAAGAACATTTATTTTTGGGCATAATCTATCTATATGATAACTCATAGAAAAGAAACAGTCTATATTTTTTAAAAATTTATCCATATAATTATTATTGTTGCAACAAATAAATAATTGGATTGGAGAAAGAATATGATAAAGAAGAAAATAGCAAATATCCCTTTTGGACCATTTATTACAATTTTAGCAGGGGCGATGGTTAATGGAAAACCAAACTATGCCACACTAGGTGCATATGGGGTTGTAAGTCAGAAACCTGTACTCTATATTTCATTGAAAAATTCCCACTATACGACTTCAGGCGTAGTGAAAAATGGATTCTTTAGTGTAAACATACCATCCTCTGAATCTATTGATAAGACTGATTTTTGTGGGTGTGTCTCTGGTAATAAAGAAGATAAATCGAATGTTTTTGATTCATTTTATGATGATACAGGAAATGCGCCAATGATAAAAGAATGTCCTGTAAATTACCTTTGTAAGGTAATACAGACAATTCCTATATTTGATTTTACGATGTTTATTGGAGAAATTGTTGCAGTATATGCGAATGAAGACTGCTTGGAAAACGGAAGACCAAATGCTCTAAAAGTTAAACCAACGGTAATGATGGGTTCAGGGTACTTTGATCTAAAGGATAGAGTTGGTTCAATATTTAAAACATATCGTACCATAAGTACTGATGATCCTAAATAATAGGTATTAATATAAGGATGATACAGAATTCTATTATTACACAATATCTTCCATAGTGAGACACAACACATTCAGAGTTTTGGAGAAATCTAAGACTCTTTTTACTTTGCTCCACTTTTTAAAGAAGGGTATCTATCTAATGGCAGAGGAAGCATTAATGGTGTCAAAGGAGAAAATGTAAAGATATATAGAATTGAATATGATGTGAAATATAAAAAGGGAGCAATTGTGGCCGAAGAAAGTGGAACGCACCAAAAATGGTGTACACTTATTAGAAAAGACAAAAAATCACCTTGGTTAATTGATGAAATCGGAGAAGGTTAATTTATCATATAATGTTTAATTTAAATTCAGAGCTTTAGAGAAATCCAAAGCTCTTTTTTAGGTGCGCCCAGCTGGACGACAGCTTGACGGTGAAAGTCCGTTGTGGGGCTTGGTAGTAGCAACCATTAGCCAAAGACAAGGGTGTCCATCGTGAGGTGGAATCTGAAGGAAGTCGGAGGCAAAGTCTCGGTCTGAGGAACACAAACCATGTAAATATTACAATGATAATATTGCTAAAGCTAAAGCCTTGGGACTAATAACCGGGGCTTATCATTTTGTCAGATTTACAACAAAAGAGAAGGCCATCCAGGAAGCAAACTTTTTCAAGTCTGTTGCTGCAGGTGCCAATCTTGATTTTGTAGTCCTGGATTTTGAGCAGCAGTGCAGTGGTGATATGACAGGAGCATGTCTGGCTTTTTTAGAAATAATAGCCACTATGGCATATGGCACCTGCACACTTATTTATTGTAATCCAAGTTATATAAAATCATAGTTAAACAGCAATATGGCAAAGTATACTCTATGGGTAGCCCATTATGGAGTAAGCAGTTCAAGTACTGTATTATGGCCTGATTATGCAATGTGGCAGTATACAGAAAAAAGGCAGATACCAGGAATAGGTGGATACCTTGATTTAAACTACATGGCAGAATCATTTTATAACAGTTTTGGTACAAGACAACCAGTAGAACCTAATCCACTTATAGAGCAAATTAAAGCACTTCAATATAACTTGAATATTGATTATAAGGGTTAGTTATAGATGGAATAGCAGGTCCAGCAACTATGGCAGCATTGAAATGGATTCAGGATATTATCATAAAAAGTCACAAGTCCCACGTAGTCCTATGGCTTCAGCAGAAACTAGAACAATATGAATATTTAAAGGAAAATTCCTACACTCAAATGTTGTATGACGAACCAACTTTTCAAGCTGTAACTAAACTCCAGAAGAATTGGGAAAGGCCGACTGATGGAGTGTTAAGATCGGAGACTTGGAATATATTTTTGATAATTATAGGCTTTTATTATGGACAAAGTACTGCTAGGAATACAAATAAATAATTATTTCACTGGGAAACCAGGGCTTTATTTTTTTATGTAAAATTGGAATATTGAGCGGGAATATACATATTATTGTAGAAGTACTTTTATATATAATAATTGAAAGGAGAAAGAAATAAATGAAAATCATAGGAATAATTCTTATTATTGTAGGAATTGCTGGAATAATAGTGGGTTGTGTTGTGCGCGGTAACATAGGAATAGCTGCTATAATAGGAGCTTTAGCAGGCTTAATATCAGGAATAGGATTTATTTTGGCAGACAAAAAGATTGAATTATTATCGAATAATAAGAGTTCTTAATTTATTCTATACTGGTAGAAAGAGATCAAATATATAATTACTCCTAAAAGAGATAAAAGCTCTGGTGTATACCAGGGCTTTTATTGAGGTAATACATAATGAGTAAAATATAAAAATATTCTTATGATATTAACCATTATATCCAATTCACTACATTTAAAACAAAAGAGGGCTTTATGTTCAAAACCTATTTACATATATTGTAAAATAGTATATCATATACTTATGAGGTCAACATTCCTGAGTTTATTATTATTTACAACCAATATATTCTCCAAGCCTACCAGAAAAATCTCTGGTAGGCTTTACTTTTATACCTAAATATGGACGAACTGTTACTATATTGTTACAATCAAATAAAATGTACATAAATGGGGAGGGAATTATAGTGGAAAATAAAAATTTAGTAAAATGTAAAGCTTGTGGTGCAGATATTGCAAAGAGTGCTAAAAAGTGTCTACATTGTGGAGAAGACCAGAGAAATTTTTTTATGCGACATAAGGTATTATCTATAATAATTATTTTAATAGTATTGGCTGGTATTGGTTCTGCATTGAATAATGGGGATGATAAAACCACTACTACAAATTTTACAAGATAGGATACTGCCAACACAAAAACTTCTACTTCAACTTTAAGCGGCAAAGATTTCTGAATGATCCCAGCTTTTTTTCTTGAACTGGTATTCTAAATAGCCATAGGTGCTGATGGTCGTCCGAATTGTTGGAATTATTGTCTACTCTTAATATCCAGTTTTCTATAAAATGTGCCTCCTTTCTGAAATGTAGGATCTATCATACAATTTCTCATTACTTGATAAAGGTCAGCAGTATCTTAAACCGTTCTCTTGCTGCCAAGGCATGTGGAACATTGGCCGGCATGACCACAGATTCTCCTTTTTTAACGGTGAGGGTTTTCTCACCGATAGTGATCTCTGCAGCGCCATCCAAGATCTGTAACAGAGCGTCCCCTGGAGCGCTGTGAGCATTAATCGCTTCCCCCTGCCCTTGGTCTATAGCAAGCAATATAATGTTGATGTTGGGCAATTGAGCAATTGGTAAGCTAACCAACTTTCCCCTTTGATACTCCACCAAACTTTCCAGGTTCACGTTCTCCTCATTGGGAATATTCATGATAAACTGGTTTTTCTCCAAATTAGCTCAGTCCTTTCTTGTGTTTTAAAATATTAAGCCCCGCATGCCAGTTTCTAAGTGGGGTCTCCTGCTGTTCGCTGAAGCGCGGCCGGGTATTCTACTACTTTTTTGTAAACGTCATCCCAAGTTTTACAGGGAATAATGTTCAGAGTACTTTTGGGGTAATCCGTTTGACCATACAGAAAAATGGTTCCCTTATAACTGCTTGGTAGATAGTTAAAAATATCAAGGGTATTGTCAATCGAACTGATGACATGAGGATAGAGATAAGCTAACGTATCTGCTTTCCATTTCATTCCTTCCTCAAGCTTTAAATTGTTAGGCCTGGTTATTACCGGTACATCGGGAAAGCCATGTTTCTTCAACCATCTCTTTGTAGAACCTCTGATTGACGTCTGTCTTAAAGTGAGGTAACCTACTACAGGGATAACATGATCTATTTTTTCAACCGCTTTATCAGAACCTTTAATGATCGGATACTCTTCCGTCATTTCTTCCGATTCCAGGGCTTGCAGCCCCCACTTTCGAATTTCTTCAACATTCCAAAAGGGAACATCATGAGCAATCATTCTTGCACATAGTTCTTCTACAGATAGATCTTCAGGATTTCCATAGCGCTTTGCAAGTTCGCCGGCCATGTAATAGACTGTCCATGAAAGTGTCTCATCAAGGTCTATTACTAATCCTTGCGTTCCACTATCCTCCAGTTGTTTCTTGAAAGCAATTGTGTCAGCGTTCATTTGTTACATCCTTTCTTCCGAGATTTTCGGACTCTAATAAATATCGTCTCAGCCCTTTACAGGATTTCCACATACCCTTTCGTTCCATTTACCCGAATTTTTTGTCCGTCTTTAATGAGCCTGGTAGCGTTTTCCACGCCTACAACCGCAGGCAGGCCGTATTCTCTGGCAACCACAGAACCATGGGTCATCATGCCGCCCACTTCCGCCACTAATCCGCTAATGGACACGAAAACCGGCGTCCAGCTTGGGTCTGTGAATCTTGTCACTAAAATGTCGCTTTTTGATAGTTCGGCGTCCTCTAGCCGGAGAATAACACGAGCGCGGCCTTCCACAACCCCCGACGACGCGGGTATTCCAATGAGCGCCCCTTTTGGTGCCTTTCCCGAGTCGTATTCGCCTGGGATTATCTCGCCTTCGGAAGTCATCAGCCTCGGTGGCGTCAGTTTTTCGTAAACTTCGAACTCATCTTCTTGCTTCAATATTTTGTTATAATCAAATTTCTTCGTCCGGGCGGCCTCCCGCAGTTCCTCAAAAGACAGATAATAAATATCCTCTCTCTTGCGGAAAACCCCGCATTGAACCAACTTTTCGGCCTCCCGCAGGAGGGCCTGTTTGACTATCCAATAGCGACAAACCATGACGTACTTGGGATACTCCCGATAGCCGATGAAGTTGCGTATGCGGCTGATCATTTTCTCCGCTTTTTTCGCTTTGCCCTTCGAAAGGCGGCTTAGAATTTCCCGCCGCTTTTCCTCGGCTTCTTTCAGTCCCCGTTCAAATATCTCTTTATGTGCGCCTGGTGTGAAGTTTTCGATATTGCTCAGAATCATCGGGGCGAGCGCGGACGGCTCCTCTATCCAGCGCGGCTTTGTGATGTCTATCTCACCGGAGCAGCGTACGCCGTATTTTGCTAAAAATTCCCGCATAGCTTTGCTTACGGCCTCGCCGCCCTCCAATTTGCCAAGATCATTAAAAAACACGTCCGCCCCCTCAGGTTTAACTGTTTTTAGGTATTCCGCTACCGCCGGGTACTGTCTCACCACATCTGAAACATCCAGCAGTTCAAGCCCCATCTCACCCGCTACATTGTTCGGCGCGGACTGTGTCAGTGTGTCCGCAGCACCTTTCTCGCCGAGCCATTTCTCCACGTTTTTGTTGACCCAGTTCACCGCGAGGGTCCCAGTCCAGACAGAACCCAAACCCTGAGGGTCGCCGATTGCCTTAATAAGCTGTTTTAATTCCATATCAACTGCGGCAAAAAGCTCATCGCCGGAAAGTGCGGCGAACTTTTTCTCAAGCTCCTTTATAGCTGCCTCATTTTTCCTCATCAAAGCGGGGACTACGCCCACGTCGCCCGACCGGTAGATTTTTATGAACTGCGTGACCAATGCCCACGAAAAATACCCCGACCCCATGCTAAGAAACCGCTTGCCGCGTGAAAGCGATTTTATGAACTCTTTCCGCTTCGTTAAGTTTTTTAGCGCGCTATCGATCAGCGGGTCGACTTTCCCCATTGCCGCGACCGCAAGCGTCCGCCCGAAAGTTGACGCCATATCGTGAGAGAGATCCATGAAAAGCCTGCCTCCCGCTTGGATCATCAACGTTTCGTCGCCCCCGCTGTACTGGAAGCAGGAAAGCCCCAGCGGCTTCATCGCGTCTGTCATCATCTGCTGGTGCCCAAACGACATATACACGTGGTTTTTTCCATCCCGCACGTCTGGTATGGGGTATAAGGTAGTGATGGGACGGCTCTGGACGATAAAGAATTTATTTTCATATAGGCACCATTCGATATCCTGCGGACGGCCAAAATAGGCTTCAATCCGTCTGCCTGTTTTCTCAAGCTCCAAAATCTGCTCGTCTGTCAGCGTCTGCCTGTTCTGACGGTCGGACTGTATTTTTTTCTCCTCCGTTCCACCTTCTTTTAAGGCATAGATCGCCAGCTCTTTTGTGGATATCTTCTTATCAATGATCCTGCCGTCACGCACCTTATAGTTGTCCGCGTTTACTAGGCCGGAGACCAGAGCTTCACCGAGCCCAAAGCTTGCATCGATGGAGAGTACCTTCCTGTTAGCATTGACAGGATCGGCTGTAAACATAATTCCTGCCTCCTCCGGGAAAACCATCTTCTGGATAACCACAGACAGATGGACCTTACGGTGATTGAAGCTGTTTTGGATGCGGTAGGTCACGGCACGGTCAGTAAACAGCGATGCCCAGCACCTGCTGATGTGTCTGAGGATTGCTTCCTTTCCTATGATGTTCAGATACGTATCCTGTTGTCCCGCAAAGGAGGCTGTCGGCAGATCCTCTGCCGTAGCGCTGGAACGTACGGCATAGGCATTTTTTTCACCAAGTTGGGCAAGATGACGGGTAATCTCATTATCGATGCCTTTCGGAAGAGTTATTCCTTCGATGACCTTGCGGATTTTTGCGCTGATTTCACCAATGCCTTCTCTGTTGTCTGCTTTTATAGGGGACAATTGATTCAGCAGTGAATTAAACTCCTCGCTATTCCTAATAATTTCTTTATATGCTTCGGTAGTAACACAAAAGCCCTCCGGCACTTGTATCCCCTCAATCCTGGATAGTTCCCCCAGGTTGGCGCCTTTGCCCCCGACCATCGCAAGCTTGGTTTTATCGATTTCACAAAAACCAAGTACATATGAGTTCATACATATTCTCCTTTCTTTTTGCGTTTTTATTTCTCATTAATGAGAAGTATTTTTGAGTAAATCAGACTATACGTTATAAATATTTTTCTTTATAAAAATTTTTTTTAAATAGGTTTATACATTCATCAATTTCTTCGCATAGAGCATCAAGATCAATCCTTGCTTTAGTTGGCATTTTACTTAAATACCCATCGACAAGCTTATTGAGTATTTTCATAACAAGCTTTGGATCAATGTCATCTTTAAATTTTGAAATGTCAGTGCCTTCAAAAGCAATTTTGCTTCTCAAACTTTCACTTTCACTATTTGCAAGAATAGCTTTTATGTTCGCTTTAACTTCATCATCATTTTCAAAATACACACTGTCTAAGAAAGAAAGGATGGCAGGATGTTTTTTCATAACTGAAATTTCAATGCTAGCTGCAAGCTTAATTCTGTCAAAAAAATCAGTAACGGCATTATCAAACTTTTCATAGAGTTCATTCAGGATAATACGAGTGCATAAATCAATTAGGTATAAATACAAAGCCTTTTTTGTGCTAAAGTAATGAAATACCAATGCTTTTGAAATCCCTGCTACAGCAGCGATATCGCTTATAGATGCTTTTTTGTAACCGTTAGTTCCAAAGCATGTAAGAGCGGCATCAATAATTATATTTTGCTTTTCTATGGGTAAACTTAAAAATTTCTCCAAAAGACTCACCTCGTAAATGTTATTAACCGAAACGGTTAATAACATAATAACACAATTAACCGTTTCGGTCAATAATATTAAAAACTTTAACACCTACTATAAGTAGTGTTTTATATGATGGTTGTTTTAAATTAATTGCAAAAAGGACATAATATCCATTTGCTTTCTTCCATATGATACCTCCGCTATCATTTTCACAACTCATACTTTCTAAAAACAAAGAGGCCTAATATGGTGGCCATCAGCATAGTAGCAACTGAATTGATTACAATTAAAATTCTGGATTAATCCCGTAAGGATACGGATAAGGGTTGTTTTTCCAGAACTGTTTTTCCCAACCAGCCCATAAATATCACTATATTCTACATATATAGAAACATCTTCTAAAATAGTACTTGCCTCATACCGCATTTTGATGTTTTTTGTTGTTAAAATGTGATTATTCAATTTACAATCCTTCAATCAATAGGGTTTTGGTAAAGCTCGTATATCCATAAACAAATACAAAACGAGAGCAATGGCGGCAATCACTAAAAGTGTAATTAAGACACCTTCTAGTAAAGATCTTATCATTCCTTTTTTCCATCTCCTTGACAGTTTTCTTACTGCTTCGGCTTCTTTCAAGTTTTGATCTTTGTGATTTATAAAAAGATCCCCTTTCATTGTTTGCAGTTCGGTCTTGCAGTTATCGCATTCAGCAAGGTGTTCCTCAATCAGCGCCTTGCTATCATTACTGCATACCCCGTCGAGGTACAACGGGAGCAGGTCTTTTATGATCTCGCAAGATATTTTCATTTTATTACCTCCTGTAATTGCTTTTTGGCCCTATAAAAAATCAGTCTTGCCCAACTGTCAGTTTTTCCGAATAGTTCCCCGATTTGTGAAAATGGCAGTTCTCCAAACACCCGTAAAGTAAAAACCTCTTTGTATGGTTCAGTTAGATTATGCAACTCAATGTGCAGCTGTTTCGACGTATCCTTGTCAAGATAATCCGTTTCTAAGTTGAAAGATATATCCGGTATGCCTGTATCCAGGTCTGATACAATACGCTTTTTCTTTTTATAAAGTGTAAAATAGGTGTTCTTTGCTATTTGACAAAGCCAAACATACAGCTTACAAGAACCATTAAATTTATCTATGTGCTGCATTGCCTTAAAAAAGGTTTCTTGCGTTATTTCTTCTGCAACAGCCTCATCCATATAAAGGGATAGTACATATTTATAAACGTCGGAAAAGTATTCCGAATATATCTCACCGAAATCCGCCACTTTCTCACCTCCTTACTTATAAGACTTGCATTGTATAAAAGTGTTTCAAACTTTTTTATTTTCTTTCCGGCGTCCGTCTGCGGGCTTTTCAGCGTCTTTCGGTATCAGCCACATTTGACTGAATCTTATCACACCAGATATGCAGTTTTCCTCACAAAGTTTTTGTACGCACCGTTCTGAAATACCCAACTTCTTCGCTGCTTCCGGGGCAGAAATATAATCCATATTTACCTGTCCTTTCTTTTCTGTTCTACTTTATATTATATACGACAAGCCGAATAGTAACGAGAAAAATATGACTTATTTAAGTCGTATGTATGATTAAGGAAACGGACAAATCCACGCAGAGCAGATAGCTTGAAAGCTCGCTTGACGATATGAGCGATGCTGACCTTTGGACAGTGAAAAGGGCATGTTAACCAAGGGTTAAATTATTTTTTAACAGACATAGTAGTGTTAAGTTACGTGACTGGCAAAAATTAAAAATGACAGGCTTATCTTTCGAAGATACTCCTGTCGTTTTTGTTCTTGTATTTAAATGATTTTTCTATACACTCCAGCCTAGACTTTCCTGCTGAATATTGTATAGTCTTTCATATAGGCCTTTATTTTTGATCAATGTATCATGGGTACCTTCCTCCACTAGTTTACCTTCATTTAAAACAATGATTTTATCCGCCCCTGCAACTGTTCTCAGTCTGTGTGCGATTACAATAACCGTTTTTCCCGAAATCAATTTAGAGATGGCCTGCTGAATCCATACCTCATTTTCAGGATCTAAAGAAGCTGTAGCTTCATCCAGCAGTACGATAGGTGCATTCTTTAAAAGTGCACGGGCAATTGAAATTCGCTGTCGCTCACCGCCTGAAAGGGTACTGCCGTTTTCACCGAGCGTTGTTTGATAACCGTCAGGTAATTCATTTACAAACTCGTCGCAGCAAGCTGCTTTTGCAGCCTCCATCACTTGATGTTCTGTTGCCTCTAGATTTCCGATGCGGATATTATTGTATACCGTATCGTTAAAGAGAATAACATCCTGAAATACAAAGGACATATAGCTCATAAGATATTCCGGATCCAGTGTTTTAACATCCACGCCTCCAATTTTAATCCTTCCCTTGTTTACATCCCAAAACCGTGCAATTAGTCTTGAAATTGTGCTTTTTCCGCATCCTGAAGGACCTACCAGAGCTGTAATAGCATCTGAGGGGATGGATACTGTAAGATTTTTGATTACCACATCTTCCTGAGGATTCTTATTATTATAGCTGAAGGACACATTTTCAAAATCAATATTCCAGTTTGTAATCTGTGTTTGAGTATATCCTTCCATAACCGGTGTATTTATTAAAGTACGCATTCGCTTTGTAGCAATGCGATGATAAAATAGCTCTGGTAATAAAGTAAGTTCAACAACAACTGGTCCATAGATTCTTACAACGATGAGCAAAAACATTAATAATGGGATGAGCTCAATTTTACCCCCTGTCAGTAGATAAACGCCGACAAAGACTGTAAGTCCCACACCAGCCTGTATAATCATCTGAGCCTCTGTAACAAAAATCCCGGTGCCAAATTCCATTTTAATAGCCATTTTTTTCATCAAACGTAAAGCGCTATCTAATGATGAGAACTTGGAACCGTCCAAACCGCATGCCTTGATAACCTTGATACCCTCCAAATATTCCTGCACCTGTCCGGATGCCTTTAGCTTTGCATCCACATGTTTTTCTCCCAATTTATTCTGAATCTTTTTACTGCCTAAAATGACAAGAAGCGCAATGGGTACAGTGCAGAATATAGAAAGTGCAAGCCTCCAGTCAAATATGGCAAGCATGGCACAAATAATGGTGATAGAAATAGCATTGGCGTACAATTGCGGAATTATATGACTCAATACATGTTCAGTAGTAGAACAGTCTCCCATGATATTCGTGGTAAGTTCTGATAAATCCTTGGAATTAAAAAAGCTCATGGGAAGTTTTCGTATATGCTCAGAGACGCTGATTCGCGTATTCTCAGCCTCCATATAAGAGGTTACATAGGTTTTTTTATAATCATTTTTGCTGGCGATAAACACCAAAATTGCCGATATGATACCGGCTCCAAACAGTATCCACATTATTGTCCATGAAATTTTCTGACCCATGAGCGGCTTTAATAGTTCGGTAAAAATTCCAATGGTCACGCCAAAGGGCAGCATTAGTGAAAGATTGGTAATAGTACATGCTATTATGGCCTTCTTTAAATCGGAATAGCCTTTATCTGTAAGCATCAACATCTCCTTGAGATTAAGCATTTGTTTCGCCCCTCTTTCTGTTCATCTTCCAATCCAACATTTTGACATACATATTCCACATGGCGAAATATTTTCCTTCTTTTGCAAGTAGTTCATCATGGGTGCCCTGCTCGATAAGATGGCCCTTGTCAATTACCACTATTTTATTAGCACTCCGTATGGTAGACAAACGGTGTGCAATCATAACCACTGTTTTGCCATGCATTAGCTTTTTAAAAGCCCTTTGGATAAGATGTTCATTCTCGGGATCCGAAAATGCAGTTGCTTCATCTAGTATAATAATTGGTGCATTTTTTACAATGGCCCTTGCAATGGCAATACGCTGCTGCTCCCCTCCTGATAGATGAATTCCTTTTGTGCCAATCACAGTATCATATTTATTATGCAGCTTTTCAATAAATTCATGGCATTGGGCGGCTTTGGCCGCAGCAATTATTTGTTCATTTGTTGCATTTTGATTTCCTATACGGATATTATCCATAATACTCTGTTTAAAGAGAAATACATCCTGGAATACAAAGCTAACTTTTTCCATCAAATAATTTGTATTCATATGACGAATATCCACCCCGCCAATTCGGATGCTTCCTTCCGTTACATCAAAAAAACGTGGAATCAGATGGGCAATGGTACTTTTTCCTCCCCCGGAAGGTCCCACAATAGCTGTAATTTGATTTTCCTCCGCGCTGAATGAAATGCGGGACAGGGCGTCAACTTCTTGTTCTGCATAAGAAAAAGACACATTTTCAAAAATAATTTCATGCTTTTCAGTTGTTCTTGGATTTTTGGGCTGAGACAGTGATTCAGTGTGCAGAATTTCATCCATTCGTTCCACTCCACCGATGATTTGGATGCCGCTGGTAGAAACATACATAATTTTCGTCATAATGGTTGCGATGGAGGGTACAAAGATCAAATAAAAAATAAATTTGCTGGCAAATGAAACATAATCTGTTGTATTGAGTCCAATTAGAATACCTACTGGTATTAAAAATAAATAAATATTATTTACAATTGTGATAAAGGCCGACATATAATTTTCCCAGCTTAATGTATAGGGAATCACCATATTAGTATATTCCTTTATTGCTTTATGCATCCTGCGAAAGGAATATACGGTTTGTTTGAAGGCTTTGACTACGGTAATGCCTCTTATATATTCTACAGATGCATTGTTCATATCTTCTAGTGAGGTTTGATATTTTTTCATCATGGTCTTTGCTCCATCATTTCCGTAGGCAATCATCTGAATAACAAAGGCAATGACAATGCCTACGATTGCTGCGAGACCAAAGCGCCAGTCCACAACAAGTAAAATGACGAACATGACAAATGGTGCAACAAAGGATGCTACCATATCAGGAAGTTGATGGGCCATAAATCCTTCGATCTTTTCAATGTTCTCATCCATAATCTTGCGTAGTTTACCACTGCCCACTAAAACGTGAAAGCCCAGTGGTACTTTAGCGAGATGTGATGCAAAATTTACCTTCAATTCGTACAGTGTACCAAAGGCTGCAAGATGTGAACACATCAGAGCTAAAAAGTACAATAGGATATTCAGAATAATACCTCCAAAAGCAATCCAGCCGAATCCAATTGTCCTTTCTACGTCAAGGGCTGAAAATTCGGGATATATTCCCATGATCTCTAAAACGATATAGTAAATAGCAATATACGGAATAAAAGAAGCAATGGAGGCCAGTGCGGATAAAATCACTGAAGTAATCATAAGCGGTTTTTTTGTGGCTGCAAGTTCCATTAGCCTTGCCATTCCAGTTTTCGGTTTTTTGGCTATTGCAGTTTTTTGTTTCATGGGTAACCTCTCTTTTCTAAAAAATATAGTTTCATTTCTAAACTCTGAAAGCGTATAACGTTTGAAAGCTTTAAGTAGTATCACTGAGTTAGTCTTAACTAACTTAATAATACTCCCTTTTCTCTATTTTTTCAATCCCTTCAAATAAATTTGATAGAGCTGTTAAAGGAGTATTCCTATGCACACCTGATCAAGATGACGTATAGACATATATATAGTTATAACAAGTTAATCTTCTAAAATTTTCAATAAGTTCTCTTTTATAAAATGCTATATGGTTTTAATTTACATTGTATTTTGACTCTGATAGTATACTGTATCAATCTCACATGGTTATATATTCATATAATTAAATATTATGGGCATAAAAAAGTATAGACTGCTTTTATTTTTATGTCACTCAATTTTTCATTCCGAGCTTATTTGCAATCCTAACATTTGTAGTTGATATACATATGGCTGAATTGTAAATCGAATTGTAACCCTTCGATTACATTTGGGTTGTAAATTCTTTGATTAAATATATATGCTAAGGAGATTGCATCCTGGTTTTCCTTATAATGCTTGAAAAAAATCTTGGTGATGAACTTTTTCAAAAACTATTTCCTGTTATTCCTGCAGATAATGGCAGTGAGTTTTCCAACCCAAAAGCAATTGAGTACTGTTCTGCGCCAAGATTTGGTCTAAGAACTCATGTGTTTTACTGTAATGCTGGGAGTCTGTTTCAGAAAGGAGCTATCGAGGTCAATCATGAGCTGATATGTAGGACTCTTCTAAAAGGAACTAGTTTTAACAACCTGATGCAGAAAGATATTAGCTTGATGATGAACCATATTAACTCATACAAAAGAAAAAAGCTAAATAATCGTAGTCCCTACGAAACATTCAGCTTTTATCATGGAGAAGAAGTTTTACATAAGCTTGGATGTGCACCAGTTGCCCCCAGTGATATCATGTTAAAACCTGCTCTTCTCAAAAAATAATAAATTTGCGTGCCGCCAACCATCTATTTGTCTAAGGAATAAAGGGGTGGATTCTCCGATTACAAAAAAATCGAGAGGGAGTTGACTCCTCTTTGGCATGCCTGTGATTATTATAATACTCCAATAAAAGTTGAAGATCAAACTGCATTTGGTTTACAAAAGTGGCTTCTCGTTTACAAAAACTGCGATTCGAGTACAAAAGTGGCATTTCGTTTACAAATATTCAGTTGTCGTTTACATATATTGCTTCTCACTTTACAAAGTGGCTTCTCACCTTACAAGTAAGTTTTGTACTCTGTATTTAATATCTTAGTCGTATAATATTTAATGTTATACATTAAATATTAGTTGAAAAACATAAAATTATATGTTAATCTAGATTTAGAAAATATAAAGGAGGTTTTTTATAAAAATGCGAGCGAAACATGAAATCGAGACTACCAGCGTAGCTCTACAAATTATTTTAGCAATCACGTCAATACTTACGATTATTGCAGAAATATTTTCAATCAGAGAATTAATAAATGCTGTTGAAGGTAACGCAATTTTAACGACTCAAATTAAGCAAGTCATTTATTATGTATTTTTCATAGCAATTCAGCTTGTTGCATTTCTGATTTTTCATGCCATTTCTAAAAACAAAACACCATTTTTGCCAGAAGTATCTAGAAATATAAAAATCATTGGTGGACTTATCATGTTTTCCAACGCTATAGCACAGTGGACAGCAAGTATCATTTCGTCAATTATGAGCAACCATATAAAAATTACAATTATTGATGAATCTGTCCTGTTAGGATTGTTACTGGGATTAATCTTTGCCTGTTTAGGAGCAATTTTTGATTATGGCTGCGTTCTTCAAAAACAAGATGATGAAACTCTTTAGAGAGGGAGGAGAAAATGGCAATTATATTAAGGTTGGATAGGGTAATGGCTGATCGTAAAATATCAGTTAACGAATTGGCGGATAAGATTGGTATTGCAAACGTCAATCTATCGAAGATAAAAACTGGCAAAATTAGCGCAATACGTTTTTCTACGCTTAATGCAATCTGTGATATATTGGATTGTCAACCTGGAGATATCCTTGAATTTCAGAAAGATGGAAAAAAAACATAGTATATCTTTTCGTTTTTTCCTTTTTGAAGAAGAATAGTATCTATTGCTTCTTTTATACCGTATATTGCTACCTATAAGGTGAATTTTGCATTCCATATTGCCAAGGTACCACTAGGTTTTCACATTTTAGTGAGCAGCGGCAAATTGTATGAGATTAAAGAATATACCAATATGGTGATTCCCTATACATTAAGCTGGGAAAACTATATGTCTGCCTTCACTACTATTGTAAATAATATTTATCTATTTCTAATACCAGTGGGTATTCTAAAGGGAATTAAAAACACAGGTACAAGTTGACTCTTTTCATTCTCGCAGTAATTTGATATAATATAAATAAGTTAGATTATTCTAACTTATTTATATTGAGATAATTGATATATTAAATAATACTTTGTTGCAAGAAAGGGGTTCAATATGAAAAATAAACCAATACTACAGGTGCAGACAGTACAAAACACAATGCTTATCCCGCTTTGGGGACGTGCTGTAGCTAGTGAGAAGAATCCTGAAATACTGTATGATAAGCAAGCCATTGACATTATCAAAAACTATGATTATGATTTTAAAAATGTTGCAAAAACCTTTGGGGAATTTGGTGGTATTTGTTATATAGTACGTGCACGTAAAATTGAGGATGCTATTCGGGAATTTATACGAAAGTATCCTCGAGGGACAGTAGTAAATATTGGAGCAGGTCTGGATACCTCCTTTTCCAGAGTTGATAATGGAAGTATACTATGGTATAATCTGGATTTACCTGATTCTATTGCTTTTCGCAGGAGTTTTATTCCAGATTCTGAGCGTAATATTAGTATTGCAAAATCTTTGTTTGATACTACATGGTTTGATGATGTAAAATTCACCTTTGAAGATGGCATATTTTTTGTTTCGGGAGGGGTTTTCTATTTTTTTAAAGAACAACAACTTCGTGAAATATTCAGGATAATGGCAAGGCGTTTTCCAGGAGGAGAATTGTATTTTGATGCTGAGTCCAGAACGGCAGTCAAAAGATCAAATAATATGATTAAAAAAACAGGGAATAAAGGAGCCATAATGTATTTTTATGTTAATGATGCGAAGAAATTTCAAAGTTGGTCATCAGCTATCAAATTGGTTTCCTGTGAAGGTTATTTTAAAAATATTCCATTTAATAAACAATGGAGTCTTAGACTTCGTTTGATGATGAGGATGTCGGATTGGACGCATATGATGAAATTTGTTTATCTACGTTTTTTAAAATAAGTGTAGTTAGAATTTCTGAATAACTTGATATAAGGAGGAAAAAAAATGATTTCGTTAAACGGTGTGCAGGAAACTCTGTTAATACCCCTTGCCATTAAGGCGAGTGAAACCAAACGATCCAATGCAAGGATACATGATTTAAAAGCTGTGGAAATCATAGAAAAGTTGAATTTGGACACTTCCAAATATGATAAATTTATGAGCCACGAAGGTGTTGTGGCAAGAACCATTCTTTTTGATGATGCCGCTAAGTACTATTTGGAAAAATACCCTAAATCCGTTTGCATTTCTATTGGATGTGGTTTTGATTCAAGATTCTCAAGAGTCGATAATGGAATATTAATTTGGTATGATTTAGACTTTCCTGAAGTAATTTATGCTAGAAAACAATTTTTCCCAGAGCATAAAAGAGTGCATTTAATAGAAAAATCTGCATTAGATGCCTCATGGCCTGATGAAATAAAAAAAGGTTATAAAACTATTATCATTATAGAAGGAATGCTAATGTATTTAAAAGAAGAAGAGGTAAAGCAACTTTTACGAATTATAAAAAACAATTTTAATGACGTCATATTACTGGCAGAACTTATGCCAGCTATTTCATCAAAAAGCAGCAAATTTCATGATACAGTCAAAAATACAGATGCAACATTTAAATGGGGTGTTAAATCGGGAAAAGAAGTCGAAAAACTCTGTGATGGTCTGAAACTTGTTTATGAAGAGAGTTTTAATTGTGAAATGAAAAAACACTCCTTCAGAGGCAAACTGTTTGCTTTCATTCCCATCATTCGAAATTTTAATGATCGTCTTGCTGTTTTTACATTGAATAAATTTTAAATGGTATTTTAGTAACTATTAGTGTACATTTATGACTGTTATTGTGTTGCCTACCTTCTTTTTAAATACAATGGTATTTTCTGCCGAAAGTTTGTCAGGGAGTGGCAATAGCTGTGAATGTTTTTCATTAAATAATGATAAGTTTTATCCTAAAGCTGCCACCCCTTTGATTTAAGAATTTCTGGATGTCTAAAAATATTCATATAAATTTATTTTAAAGACATGTATTACATGCGTTTTTTGCCATTTGTTCTATGCAGTTCAAGAAAATTTTTTGTGATTCCACTGGAATACCTGTCATGATTTGTTTATTCCAATCTGCAATTGCAGATTGAATTTCAGGAACAAGAGCCAATGCTTTTGGAGTTAAATAGACCTTATTGACTCTTTTATCAGTCACATCTTCCTCGCGTCTTACATAATCTTCCTGTTCTAGTTTTTTTATTGCTCTTGCGATGGAACCTTTATCCACTTTCAACAAATCCGAGATTTGTTCTTGGCTAATTCCATCATTTTTGTAAATCGATAAAATCAGTAGAGAAGAACCACTTGCTCCACCATATGCCTCCAACTTTTTATTCATATAGTTTTTACGGTAACGGTATAGTATAGATATCCAAAGATTTAAGAAATTTTGGTTACGTGTCATTTTAATTCTCCTCTCTTACAGGTATCATGATTCGTCATGCACATACTGCTTGCCGCGCATGTAGGATGCAACTGCAGCAATGGCAGACATAGCAGCCGAAATATAAAATGCAAGGCGTAAACTCGACATTACCGCAGGTGCTATAGTTAATGGAAAAAAATGATTACCCAAAATAATTGTTTTAGTAGCACTTGGAATGGTAGAAAGAGTCTGTTGATCAATGAGCGCTCCCATTGGATTATATCCTAGAAATGCTGCAAACAAAGCTGATGTAGGAGGCATATTGGAAATCTGCTGTGCCATTGTGGATGGAACGCCAACATTAATCAATCCACTGTATAAAATAGAGGGTAAGTTATGTGCAAGTCCAAGGATAATAATTGCAAAATAAAGTGTCATACTTAAAGCCATTCCAGTATTCTGAAAGGTTGATCTCATTCCCGAGGTAGCTCCTCTTTGAGAAGCAGGAACGGAATTCATGATTGCAGTGGTATTTGGTGCGGCAAACATGCCCATACCACAGCCTAGGATTAACAAAATTACAATAAAAATGTTGTATCCAAAATTAGCTGGTAAAAGCGTCAAAAGGATAAAACCAAGAACTGAAAATAACATCCCGCCTGTGGCAAAAAATCGAGCACCATATTGATCTGATAGTTTTCCACATAATGGTCCCATTATAAAGAAGCCAATCATCATGGGCAGCATATAAATGCCCGCCCACAATGGGGTAGATTCAAAACTGTAGCCATGCAATGGAAGCCATATTCCCTGTAACCAAATAATTAGCATAAATTGTAAACCGCCTCGTGCGATAGATGATATAAACAGACTTAAATTACCAAAGGCAAATGCACGATTTTTGAATAATTCCAGATGGAACATGGGCATCTTGACTTTTCGTTCGATAAAGACAAATACAATAAGTAGTAATAAACCTAAACTTATTCCCAAAATCACAAATGGATTGCCCCAGCCCATTTTGGATGAACCATACGGCATGATTCCATAAGTTAGTGCCAGCAACAGTAGAGTTAGACCAACAGCGAATGTACTATTTCCTAACCAGTCAATCTTTTGTGTTTTATCTGGTACGGACTGTTCTTTGAGTTTGATATACGCCCATATGGTTCCAAATAATCCAACAGGTACACTTACAAGAAAAACAAGGCGCCAGTCAATTTCAGCAAGGACTCCTCCGATAACAAGACCAAGTAATGATCCCCCGATACCGGCAATTTGGTTGAGTCCCATAGCCATACCACGCTCTTTAGAAGAAAAAGCATCAGTAAGAATAGCAGTGCTATTGGAAAACAAAAATCCTGCTCCTACTCCTTGTAGAAGTCTGAACAAAATCATTAAAATGATGCCATTTGATCCGTTCCCAGGAGTTAGATACAGTAAAATGGAAGCCGCTGTAAAAATCCCAAAACCTAAATTGTACAGACGTACACGGCCATAGATATCCGAAATCCTACCAAAGGAAACCAGTAATGTGGCGGTTACCACAGTAAATCCCATCAGCATCCACAGCATATATGAAGTACCATTTGCCGATAATGGATCCACATTCATTCCTCGAAAGATCGCAGGAAGTGAAATTAGAATTATATTATTATTTAATGAAGCCATAAGTACGCCAAGGGTTGTATTAGAAAGAGCAATCCATTTATAATGTTTTTTATTATGTTTTTGTTTCATTGATTTGTTTTGTCCAGTAATAAATTGTAGCATTTTTTTTACCTTTCTTAAATTTAATTATTATTAATAATATTACCCTTGATAAGTAAAGGATAATCTATTTTTAATTCATCTTTTATGAAAGATTATATCAAAAAATAGTTGCCTAGTCAACCATTTTGGCTTATGGAAATATAATGCTTGAACTTCTCCCATAAGCCAAAATACATTTTGTTGAACTTGCTGAAATGCAATTTTAAATTTTGATTTTAATGCTAATTTAATTAAACTTTTCTATCATACAATCTAGCGGCATTCATTACCACTAACACGGAACCAACATTATGCACTAATGCCCCTGTAATAGGATTTAATATTCCTAGCAAAGATAGTGTAATGGCTATGGCATTAATTACCATAGATATTGAAATGTTGACTTTGATATTATGTATGGTAGCATTGGATAATCGTTTTACATAAGCCGTTTTAACAATATCATCTCCCATAAGGGCAATATCGGCAGCATCAATGGCAATATCGCTGCCCATTGTTCCCATTGCCATTCCTATAGAGGCTGTCCTTAATGCAGCTGCATCATTGATTCCATCGCCAATCATACATATGTAATCACCTTCATTTTCTATTTGTGATATAATGCTAACTTTATCTTCGGGAAGAAGAGAAGAATTTACTTCTGTAATACCTGATTTTTTGGCGATATACTCTGCTGCATTTTTATTATCTCCTGTTAAAAGTATGGTACGGTGTATACCAGCAGAGTAAAGAGAATATATTGCTTCTTTGACATTTTCTTTAAGAACATCACAAAGTGCAATAAGACCTATTACCTTATAATCTCTAGCAATAATTACTACAGCTTTTCCTTGACTGTAAAGTTTATCAAGTGTAAGTTTTAATGAATCTTCATAAGAAACATGAAAGTCTTCAAGCAGTTTTTCATTTCCACAAAGTATGGGTTCTTCTTGTATGATTCCATGCACCCCTTTACCTATAGACATTACAAAATTTGAAACTTTATGAGTTGGTATTTTTTTTTCACGGACATAAGATGTAATGGCCTTTCCTATGGGATGTTCAGAATGGCTTTCACAGGATGCAGCAAGGGATAATAATTTATTTTCTTCTATATTAAATAATATAATATCGCTTACCTCAAGTATTCCTTTTGTTAAAGTACCTGTTTTATCAAAAGCTACTACAGATACCGTGCCCATTTTTTCTAAAGCTTCTCCAGATTTTATAACTACACCAAATTTAGTTGCTTGTCCAATAGCAGCCACAATAGAAACTGGCGTAGCCAGTGCTAATGCGCAAGGGCAAAAAACCACTAATACCGTTACTGCCTTGGTAAGATCTTTAGTAATAAAATATCCTACAATAGCTATAAGGCAAGCTATGGGAACCAGCCATTGAGCCCATTTGTCCACAATTTTTTGCATGGGAGCTTGTTTGTTCTCAGCTTCCTTAGCAAGTAATACCATTTTTTTTAGGGAAGAATTCTGAAGGGTTTTTGTTACAGCTACATCAATAGAGCCAAAGCAATTTAGAGTTCCTGTAAATACAACATCTCCCACAAATTTGTCAACAGGAAGTGATTCTCCAGTTAAAATTGATTGATTAACGGAGGTTTCTCCTGAAATGATTTCTCCATCGGCAACAATAATTTCACCAGGTAGTATGCGAATCACATCTCCAATTCTCAGATCGGATACGTCTACAATTTCTTCTGCAAGAGAATTGTTATCTGATTTTTTTATTTTTTTGGCTTTGTCTGGAATTAGTCTTAAAAGACCCTCAATCCCTTTTTTTGCTTTTTCAACGGTCCTATCTTCAAGCCAGGCACCAATGGCCATAATAAAAACAACTTCACCTGCTGCAAAGATCTCACCGATATATATGGATGCAAACATGGCAATTGAGATAAGCAAAGCGGAACTTATAAAAAATTGGGTAATAATCCGTTGTAATGCTAAAACTACAAGTGGTGTTCCGCAGATAAGTATGGTTATCCAGGCAGGATCCACGGGAAATATATGAAAAAAGATATTTAAAATACTTAGAATTAAAAATAACCCTGCTATAATGATCATTGGCAATCGGGATAAGGAATCATAAATTTGTTTGAGAATATTCATTGTTATACCTCATTTCATGAATTTTCCGATAGCATCAGAAAATTTTTCAAGTTCAGATTTATCACCGGTATTTATTGCCTCTGTAATGCAGTGGTTTAAGTGATCTTGTAAAATGAGTTTGCCAATATTGTTAACTGCAGATTTTACAGCTGCCACCTGAATTAATATTTCACTGCAGTCCCGTTCATCCTGTACCATTTTTTTTACTGATTCGAGATGTCCTATGGCACGTGATAAACGATTTATAACTATTTTGGTATTTTCGTGTTTATGTTTTTTTTCTTCTGGAATATCTTATCTCTCCTTTCAACATCCCCCCATGGGGGATATTGAAATTATAGCAAGACATTTTATTTCTGTCAATATTTCCTTTTGTGAAATTCAATCCTAAAAGTATGAAAACAAAAGGTTAAGTCAAATTAAAAATTATAAAATGTTTTGAAGGAATTCATTGCATATACATAATCCTTTACACCTGCCAATTCTCTTATAGAATGCATAGATAATATAGGAATTCCCATGTCTACACATGTCATATTAATGTGGCTGGAGGAAATAGGTCCTATAGTTGAACCTCCTCTTTCGTCTGAATGGTTCACAAATATTTGCACTGGAATGTTAGCCCTGTCACATATGCTTTTATATATAGCACCAGATACACCGTCGGTAGTATAACTTTGGCTGGCACTTATTTTTATAATGGGTCCTTTATTTATAATAGGTCTATTTGCAGGATCTGATTTTTCTATATAGTTTGGATGGAGTGCGTGCCCAAGATCACAGGATATCATAAAGGATTTTGATATGGATCTATAGAATTGATCTTTATTTTTACCTAAGTTAAAGGCTATCCTTTCCAATAAAGATAACAACATAGGAGAATTTGCGCCTTGCTTTGTGGTACTCCCAACTTCTTCGTTGTCAAAGCATACCATTACATTTGTATTGTTTTTAACTTTAGTATCTGAAATGGATTTTATGCCTGAATATACCATACTCAAATCGTCCAATCTACCAGAAGATATAAATTCTCTATTAGCTCCCATTATAGTTCCTTTGCCAAATTCGTACAAAAACAAGTCAAAATCCAGAATATCTTCTTTAGCTATAGATAATTCTTCGCATATAATTTCAATGAGACAATGTTTATTTTTAGAATTGTTATTTACAAGGGTCAAAAGAGGAAGCATATGTTTTTGTTTACTCAATTTAATACCTGAGTTCACATCCCTATTCATGTGTATGGCTAGATTTGGTATTATCATAAGGGGTTCAGCTATATTTATTAACTCTGTGTGTGGATAAAAAGGATCTTTGCTTTTTAATACAATCCTACCTGCCATGGCAAGGGGTCTATCCATCCATGTATTTAATATAGGGCCGCCATATACTTCTGTGTTTATTTTTATATAGTTATTTTCTACATTTATATCTGCATTGGGTTTTATTTTAAAGCAAGGAGAGTCAGTATGAGCTCCTATTATCCTAAATCCATCTTTCTCTATTTCTCCATTTCCCACTGTAAAAGCAATAAGTGCAGAATCATTTTTGGTTATAAAATATTTTTCGCCTTTTTTTAAATTCCATGAATTCTCCTCTTTAATTTCAATAAATCCTGATCTTTTAAGTAAGTTTACAGCATTTTTCACTGCATGAAACGCTGTAGGGCTTTCATAGATATAATTTATAAGCTCTTTTGCTTCTTCAATTTCGTAATTCTTCATAATTCCTCCTAAAATAATTTCTATATTTAATTTATATTCTATTATCCAATTTAAAAATATTCAATATAAAGTTTTTTATCCCAACTATGAAATTAGCTGATACTTCTATCTTATTTAAAATGGGAGATAATATATAGTTAAAATATTATTTATAAAATATTAAAAAAGTAAATAACTATTTAATATATATGACATAAAATTGTCACAATAATTATATAAAATAATTACATTAATATAGAATTTATCAGAAATTTAAAATAGTATAGATCTCCCTTATTAAAAATAAGTGCTGGCAAATTAGCTGGTACTTATTTTTTTTATATGGGAACTTTTTAAATTAAAAGAGAAGGTTTTTACCAGCATTTCACGAATTTTGATAGAAAATTTGTGAAAAATATTCGTATTGTTTATTGACTGTAACATTCAATTTTGATACCATGTTGTAGGAGGGATGCTACTTGAAGGAAAAATATGATGTTGTGATAATTGGAGCAGGTCCTGCTGGAATATTTGCTGCACTGGAAATCACAAAGCTAAATAAGAACTTAAGCGTACTTATAATTGATAAAGGTAGAAGTATAGAAAAAAGAAAATGTCCTGCAAGAGTAAATGGAAAATGTATAAATTGTAGTCCTTGTGGTATTACTTCCGGCTGGTCAGGAGCGGGAGCTTTTTCGGATGGAAAACTTTCTTTAAGCCCGGAAGTGGGAGGAAGATTATTAGAGTATTTTTCAGAAGATGAGTGCATGGAATTAATAAAATATTGTGATGATATATATTTGAATTTTGGTGCTAATAAAACTGTGTATGGATTAAACAATGAAAAAATAGATAAAATAAAATACGAAGCAAGTAAATATAATATTCGTCTTATAGAATGTCCTGTAAGACATTTAGGAACGGAATTAGCTTATGAGGTATTGAAGAAAATGTATCATTATATTTTAAAGGATACAAATACAGAATTTAGTGAACTTACAGAAGTAGAAGATATATTAGTAGAAGATGATGCAGCTGCAGGAGTTCTGGTTAAAAATAAACAGGGACAAAAAAAGATTTCAGCAAAATATGTAATAGTTGCACCAGGCAGGGGTGGAGCGGAATGGTTTTCAATTCAATCTAAAAAGTTAAATTTAAAAACTAAAAATAATGCTGTGGATATAGGCGTAAGAGTAGAGGTACCTAATTCTATAATGGATCATTTAACTAAAGATTTATATGAGGCAAAACTTGTTTACTATTCGGATACTTTCGATAATAAAGTCAGAACTTTTTGTATGAATCCAGGAGGAGTTGTATCTGAAGAACATTATGATGGAACTATAGCAGTTGTAAATGGGCACAGCTACTCGGAAAAGGAACTGAGAACTGAAAATACGAATTTTGCCATGCTTGTTTCTACTTCTTTTACAGAACCTTTCGACCAACCTATAACTTATGGTAAGTATATTGCAAAGCTTGGTAATATGCTAACTGGGGATGGTATAATGGTTCAAAGATTGGGAGATTTATTAAATGGTAGAAGAACTGATTATTCAAGAATTAAAAAATCTACTACTATACCAACTCTTAAATCAGCAGTACCAGGGGATTTAAGTTTTGTATTGCCTCAGAGGTGTTTAACTTCTATAGTTGAAGCATTAAAGGCTTTTAATAATATTGCACCGGGGCTTTACAGTAAAAATACATTACTTTATGGTGTGGAAGTTAAGTTTTATTCAAGTAAATTTGAAACTAATGATAAATTTGAAACAGCTATAAGAAATTTATATGCTATAGGAGATGGGGCTGGTATTACAAGAGGTCTTATGCAGGCTTCTGTAACTGGTGTAGTAGTTGCAAGAGATATAGCACATAAATAGTTTAAATATTATTTTAAAGTTGAAATTGTATTAATTGTAAGTTTCATGATATGTAAAAAAGGGGAGGAAGTTCTCATGTCAGCATTTATTGTTTTAGGTTCCCAATGGGGCGACGAAGGAAAGGGTAAAATGACCGATTATCTTGCAAAAGATGTAGATGTAGTTGTCAGATTCCAAGGTGGTAATAATGCAGGTCACACAGTTAGGGTAGGGGATAAGGAATATAAACTTCATATTATACCCTCTGGGATACTTTATAAAGATAAAGTAAATGTAATAGGAAATGGAGTAGTGCTTGACCCAGAAGCATTATTTCAGGAAATAGATTATTTGGAAAAAGCGGGGGTAGATATTCAGCCTGACAATTTGATGATAAGTGACAGAGCTCAGCTTATTATGCCTTATCATAAGATATTGGATGGGATAAAAGAAAGATCCAGAGGGAAAAAAGATATAGGTACCACTGGAAAGGGAATTGGCCCTTGTTATACAGATAAAATGGAGAGAAGTGGTATAAGGGTTTGTGATCTTATAAACCAGGATGTTTTTAAAGAAAATTTAAAAGAAAATCTAAAGATTAAAAATGATATAATAACAAAAGTTTACGGGGAAAATGCTTTGGATTTTGATTCAATATATGATCAATATATTGAATATAGAAAGAAATTGGCACCTTATGTTAAGGATATCTCTGTAGAGGTGTATAATAGCATTAAGAGTAACAAAAAGGTATTATTTGAAGGGGCTCAAGGTACTTTATTGGATATAGATTATGGAACTTATCCCTATGTTACTTCCTCAAGTACCATTGCAGGGGGAGTATGTATAGGTGCAGGAATAGGACCCACACTTATAACAGGTGCCATAGGTGTTGCAAAAGCCTATACCACAAGAGTAGGAAAAGGACCTTTCCCAACAGAACTTTTTGATGATACTGGAGGTTGGATCAGAAAAAGTGGACGTGAATATGGAGTTACTACAGGAAGAGCTAGAAGATGCGGATGGCTGGACCTTGTGATACTTAAAACCAGCAGTAGAGTTTCAGGACTTACTAATTTTGCTATTACTAAAATAGATACTTTAGGGGGACTTGAAAAGGTAAAGGTATGTACAGGATATAAATTTAATGGAAAAATTATAGATTATGTACCCGCTAGTTTGCAGGATTTAGCCAAGTGTGAGCCTGTATATGAAGAATTTGATGGATGGGATAAAGATATTGAAAATGCTAAGACATATGATGAACTTCCGGAAAATGCTAAAATATATTTAAATAAAATAGAAGAGTTTACTAATACTAAAATATCTATAGTTTCTGTAGGACCAGGAAGAGAGCAAACAATAAATTTGAATAATATGTAATTTCAATTTCACCTTTAAATAAACTTCTAAAATTAATAGAACTTATTTAAAGGTGAAATTTTTATTCTATGGAAAAAATAAAAATTATGTTATAAAATAAGTTTATAGTAAATTATAGGAGGGAGAATATTGGATAAATCAACTTTTGAAAAGGAATATGAAGTTCAATATCATGAAATAGATTTTAAGGGAAGATTACTTGTTACAAGTCTTATAAATTATTTTGGGGATGTGGCTACAAAGCATTCTGAGGCTATAGGAGGAAGTCTTAAATATCTAAAAGAAAAAGGCATTGCATGGGTTCTTTATAAATGGAATATACATATAAATAAAAGTCCCTATTATGGTGAAAAAATTACTATAAGAACCAAGGCTTGTTCTTTTAAAAAGTTTTATGCTTATAGAACTTTCCATGTTATAGATAAAGAGGGCAATGTTGTAGCTTACGCAAATTCTCTCTGGATTTTGATAGATGTTAGTAGACGTAAAATAATTAGAATAACACAGGATATGTATAAGATGTATGGTATAAGTGAAAAAAATAAGGGCTTAATGGATATAAAAAAAATAAAGCTTCCAGAAAAATTTTCTATAGAGAAAAGCTTTGAAGTAAGGTATAGTGATATAGATACCAATAGACATGTTAATAATGTTAAGTATGTGGATTGGATGATAGAAACCATTCCTCTGGACATAGTACTTAACTACTCCATAGAAAATTTAAATATAACCTATGAAAAAGAAGCCAGATATGGTGAAAACATAACAATATACACTGAATTGAATAAACAAGATGAAGGTTACATATCTTTACATGAAATTGTAGATAAAGAAGGCAAAAGGCTGTCTGCCATAGAGGCTGTTTTGCAAAAAAAGTAAAAGTGCTAATGAATTATTTTTCAGCAGCACTTTTTCCTGCCGTAAATCCAGAGCTCCAGGCCCATTGCAGATTGAAACCACCACAATCTCCATGTACATCTAATATTTCACCGGCAAAATATAAGTTTTTTATCTTTTTAGATTCTAGAGTTTTTGGATTTATTTCGCATACGTCAATACCACCGGAAGTGACCTGTGAGTTTTTAAAGGAATTGGTGTCGTATACTTCGAATTTCCAAGATTTAATTAATTTATATATGTTGTTTTTTTCTATCCAGGTTAATTCATTACAGGGTTTATGGATATTTTTTACTGAAGCTTCATTTAAAAGTATAGGTATCATTTTTTTATTTATTATTCCTATTAAAGAATTATGTATACTTCTGTAATTAAAAATTCCCCAATGATTTTCCAGAAATTCTATTAACTCTTTTTTACTAAACTGTGGAAGCATATCAATTTCTAATTCAACTAACCTTTTATTAAACAAATTATAAGAGGCTGTGCCGCTTATATTCAATATAGGGGGACCTGATATTCCATAGTCGGTAAATAGTAATTCACCTTCATCCTGTTCTTTTATTTTGTTATCTACAAGTAAATTCACATTGCCATTAAATTTTACTCCTGACAGGGCTTTTAAGCGGGTGTAATGCAGTTTTAGCTGTACCAGTGCAGGGATAGGAGAAATTATATTATGACCTAATTTTTTACATATATTAAGACCAGAACCATCAGAACCGGTATCCGGAGCAGATTTACCTCCAGTGCATAAAATAATTTTTCTGCATTCATATATTTTATCTTCACAAAATATTCTAAAATATTTCTTTGTATATACAATGTCTTTGACTTTTGAATTTAAGTAAATAGGAATATCTCTATCTTCAAGGGACATTTTTAGTATGTCTAGTACGGAGGATGCCTGAAGTGAAAGTGGATACATCTTCCCTTTTTCTAAAGTTGTAAGAGGTAATCCTAAAGAATTAAAAAATGTAACTGTATCATTTAAAGTAAAATTATCTAAGGTATCTTTAAAAAAATCAGGGTTTTTACTGTGATACCTAGAGTAATTTATATTCTCATTAGTTATATTGCACCTTCCATTTCCGGTGGATAATAATTTTTGACCAATTCTTTTTTTCGACTCTAAGATTCCAACATCTTTTCCATTGTCTTTTACAGTGATTGAAGCCATTATGCCAGAAGCACCAGCGCCAATTACCATTATCTCATGAAACAAAAACATACCTCCCTAAGTTAAAATGAATGTACTACATAAATATTTTAACTCACTTATATTTTTTTTAATATAGTTTGTGACTAAAAATTATATATTTACTTTAAATTTGTATATACTATAATTAATAGAAGGTAGTGTAAAAAGTTTATGAAAAACTATAAAATAATAAATTTTTAGGGCACCCATAAATGTAAGTTTGTTACAAATAACCGCAGTTGCCCTTGACAAACATTATCCAAATTTTGTTTTACCTTGAAGAGGGCGAAGGGAAAAGATATAAAGACATGACAAAAAGCCCTCTGAAAACCAATTTTAAAATTTGTCTAATTCGGTTTGTCAAGGGTTCGCTGACGGCAACAGCTGCTTTAGGGCTCAGCTAAATAGATATAAAATCTTAGGAGGTAGCCTGTGATATACAATAGTCTTGAGCTAGTTCAACAAGCTTACACCAACGAGCTGGCATGGTTTGAAGACTTTGAAGTACAGGTATTTGAACTGGAACCTTATGATTAAGTGTTGAATGAGTTCTTAGAAAATTAAAATATGCAGCAAATAATGTTACAAATGCTATAGAACCATCTGAACTATTAAAACCACAGGTTGTCCTATAACTGCCTTTAAAGGTTCTATTAAGACGTTCAATTATCTGTTTTAAAGGTCTGTATTCCTTTGAAACGTCATCATTGTTTGTAAGACCTATGACTTGAGTAATATCGAAGTTAATGTCTTCGCTTGCGAAAAAATGTTGTGCCAACAAGTAGATTGGATTACCATCAACAATGAAATTTAGTTTTTTAGGTATATCCTTAAGCTTTGATAAAACGTCGTCTAAAGCTTTAACTGCTGAAAGAGTATCTCTATTTGGTGAAACTCTATAAGAAAGAATAATTTTCTTAACAGAGTCAAAGAAAAAGAAGATATACTGCCATTTACCGTTAACTTTTATGTATGTTTCATCACCACAAAAAGAATTAGATAACTCATAATTGTAGTTATCAACAAAGGGCTTTACCACATGGGATACAGCATCAGCGTAGTTTAAAACTGTTTGATGAGATATTTTAATACCGTGAATATCCCTCATTATTGAAGCCGTCTGTCTTGAAGACATATGGTAGTTTACGTAGTAAGACATAATTAATCCTAAAGTATGAGACGAAACCATTATTTTAGGCAGACTAATTTTAGATTTAACAGGGCTTTTACTGCTAAAAGGCTTATAGTCAAAAGTAAATTCCCTAGTTATATATCTAACTTTATAGTTGTGAGGGTTATTTTTAAAGTCTTCTCTTTCTTTTTTAGTCATTGAAGCTAAATTGGTTTTATAAAAATCACACTCATCATTCTTACATTTATGCACATAAAAGTCCTTGCGAGTTTTGATTTTTTCAAGTGTTTTACCACAGTAAGGACATTTTAAAATAACGGACTTTTGAAAATAATTTTTAGGGTTAAATACTGTGTTGCATACCTTACAAAGGTATTGACCTCTGCCACCATTATTATCGTAAAGATACTGGTGGGGAGCACCACATTTAGGACACTTAACTTCTTTAGGAATGATAGTTTTATTCTTACGTGGCTTAACAGGTGTAAGTTCTTTCTTGTGACTTTCAAAATAGTTATGTAGAAGAACTTTATAATCAAGCTTTTCAGGTATTTCAAATATAGGTATTTTGTCTACCTGAAGCTTTCTATATTCCTTTTTTACTGGTTCGTCAGAGGCAGGGGTAAACATGGGTTTGCCAACTAAAAGAATAAATAATAGGTTAATCATATTGTGTAGGTAAATAATGTATTTAACAAGAAACTCGTTAATCATGCTTGTAGCTTGCTCCTTTCTTCTTTGCTGGAAATTATGACTTTGCAAATCACTAATTTACCCTAAAAGTTTGGGGGGAGCAAGTTATTTATATAAAATTGTTGAAAATAAAAGGGTTACGTCAGAAATTATATTAAAATTTTTGACAATACCTAATAGAAAAGGGAGGGATATTTATGGCAGCTTCTGAGTTCTTGAATTATAAAAATTGGGTGGTAGTGGGTAGTGTAGCCAATAACAAAAAATATGCTTTTAGAATATTAAATTGTTTGAAAGATGATGGATTTAATGTAGCTGGGGTAAACCCTAAAAGTGCCGAAGAGGGTGCCTATAAATCCTTGGCAGAGGTACCTTTTAGCATAGATGTATTAGATCTATGCATAAACCCTGTACTTGGAATAAACATAGTTAAGGAAGCCAATAAGTTGGGAATAGATAAAATATTAATACAACCTGGTGCAGAAAGTGATGAAATATTCAACTTTTGTAATAATAATGGAATAAATTTTGTAGAGGGATGTGCACTTGTTGAACTTTCTCGGAGATAGAGTATAAGCCAAAATCTTAATTTTAATTCAGTATAACTAAAAACTTATATAATTTTCAAATTAGCGTAAAGTGTTGAGATGTAAGGACTTTAGTAGAAATATAGAAAAAGATATTTAAGAATATAAAAAAAAGTGTTGACACTTCAGAGAATATTTTGTATTATAGACTATGTCAGGCCGCTGGATAGGTTTGATGCATAAGTAAAGGCCCCTTGGTCAAGCGGTTAAGACACCACCCTTTCACGGTGGTAACAGGAGTTCGATTCTCCTAGGGGTCACCATTATTACATGGGCGCATAGCTCAGCTGGGAGAGCACCTGCCTTACAAGCAGGGGGTCACAGGTTCGATCCCTGTTGTGCCCACCAACATAAGGCTCAGTAGCTCAGATGGTTAGAGTGCCGGCCTGTCACGCCGGAGGTCGAGGGTTCGATCCCCTTCTGAGTCGCCATGCCTTGCAACATTTATTTGTTGATAGGCCTTTAGCTTAAATTGGGAAGTCTACTCTAACATGAGAGAGTTACTTAGTTTAAGTTAAAATACTAAATTTGTTCTAGGCCCCTTGGTCAAGCGGTTAAGACACCACCCTTTCACGGTGGTAACAGGAGTTCGATTCTCCTAGGGGTCACCATTATTATATGGGCGCATAGCTCAGCTGGGAGAGCACCTGCCTTACAAGCAGGGGGTCACAGGTTCGATCCCTGTTGTGCCCACCATGTACCATATATTACGTATAGGGCTCAGTAGCTCAGATGGTTAGAGTGCCGGCCTGTCACGCCGGAGGTCGAGGGTTCGATCCCCTTCTGAGTCGCCATTTTGCTGGCATAGCTCAGCTGGTAGAGCAACTGACTTGTAATCAGTAGGTCGTGGGTTCGAAGCCTACTGCCAGCACCAAGAACCCCATGATACAATATCATGGGGTTTAGTATTTTTTGCTATTTAAAGTTTTTGCTTTTTATATTTTTACGTATTCTTATATCCTCTCCCCAAAATTTAAATAAGGTAAATTCACCTAATAATCTGGAAGAAATTCTCTCTGAGTAATATTTTAAAAGTTCTTCCAAATCACAATTAGTAGATATAAGCATTTTATTCTGTTTTAATAATTTCCTATTTATAAGATTAAATAATTCTGTTTTAGAAAAATCCGTTATCTGTTCTGAACCTAAATCATCTATTATTAATAAGTCACAATTTATTATAAGATCTTCTAATTTATTGTTCTCCTTAAATCTTATGCTTTTTAAGTCTTGAATTAAAGCTTCAGAAGTCCTATAGACTACTAGAAATCCTCTATCTAAAAGTTCTTTTGCTATGCAATTTGATAGAAAAGTTTTTCCTGTTCCTGGATTTCCATAAAATAATAAATTTTCTTTGGAAGAAGAAAAATTTTCTATGTATTTCCACGATGTAGAAGCTATCTTTTCTATATTTTTTCTGGGGCTGGTTGGTTCTCCTTCATTTTTTAAAGGGGAATATAAGTGAAAATTAAAACTATCAAAATTGTTTTTACTTAGTATATTCATCAAATCGGAATTGTTATAATATAATTTAATTAACTTCTGTTTATAGCATAAACATTTTTTAGTGCCTATAAAACCAGTATCTTTACATTTATTACATTTATAAATCATATCTAGATAATTTACAGGATAATTATTGGCCAGCATAAGTTGAGCCTTTTTTTTTCTCAGATTTTTAATTTTTTCTTTAAGTTCCTTCAAATATTTATCCTTATATTTTACATTGTTTAATATATTTATTGATAATTTTATACAAAGTTTACCTATTTCACTTTCAATATCCAATATTTCAGGAACAGTTTTTCTGATTTCTTCTTTTCTCAGGTTTAAAGTTTGTTCATTCTTCTGCCTTATGTTTTCATAAATTTTTGTTATGTTTGAGTGATAGCTTTTAATCATTTCTATCCCATCCTAATAGTTTCTTTTCTAAATCTTCAAAATCATAGTTTCTCTGTTTAAAATTATTAAAGGATCCCTGATTTGAGTTATTTCTTAAGTTTTTATAATTAGTAGATGTATTTTTTTTCATATCTTTTTTTCTTATATCTTTAGTGGTTTTTATATTATCTCTATACCAACTTGCAAGTATACCATCAATATATTTAAAGTCTGCTTTATTTATTCTTTGAAAGCATATATCGCATGCTTTGTATATAATGTCTATAGAAAAGTTATAGCTTTCTATCCATTTAGAAAGCAATTCTTCTTGAGGCTTCATTATTTCTGCATCTTTTATGCCAAGGTAATTCAGAATTTTTCTTATGCTTATCCATTTATCCTCATGTTTTTTTATAAAGGCTTGAGCATCATCTACATTCTTTATTTTAGCATCGAACCAGGATAGGGCGGTTTTTTCTATATACCTTATATTAGTCTTCCCTTTTAAAGTGCAATATTGCACTAATAAGAGTATTATTTCAGGAGAAAAATTTAGATCATTTAGCCAACTTATATACATCATCATTTCTTTTGAAGATAATGGTCTTCCCATAGATTTTTCTATATCTTCTAACATGTCTTTTACAGAATGATTATTTAGTTCCTCCAATAAATTTATATTACTTTCTTTTTCAATTTCTATATCATCATTATATAAATCTAAAAATTCTATATTGTAATTTCCCATATTATCTATAGGAACTAATTTTATTACATTCTCTTCATTCCAATAATTCCATGCATTTAATACATCCGTTTCCAAAAGATGCAAAGTATTTGCTATTATTTGAGAGTTTACTCCTATCTCTCCTGATTTGCAATATTTTAATCCAAGAAGATATACCTTTACAAATTCTCCACGGGCCTTAGTCATGTATTTATCTATGAATATATTGCTTACAGGAGTATAGTTACTTTCTTTAGTCTTAAACATATATGTACTCATATTCTATTTACCTGCCTTTATTAAATAAGGTTTTAAAAGCTGTATTACTAAATTATTATATCAGACTAAATACAAAAAGTATAATGTAGTAAAAGGGTTACAAGTGTGATAAATTTACGGAAGATTTTAACATACTGGACAGTTAAAAGTTTTTAATATATACTTTGATTATCAAAATATTTGATAATCAAAAATTAAAAAAGGAGAGAGTTAAATGAGATTACCTTCATTGATTATAGGAGATTTAAAGGCTAATATACCTATTATTCAAGGTGGCATGGGTGTGGGTATTTCTGGATATAATTTAGCGCAGGCAGTAGCAAATGAAGGTGGAATAGGTGTAATCTCTACTGTTCAAATAGGTTATAAGGAATTAGATTTTGAAACTAATTCTAAAGAAGCAAATATTAGAGCTTTAACAAAACAAATAAGAAAAGCTAGAGAATTAAGCCCAAAGGGTATAATTGGTGTAAATATAATGGTAGCTATAGAGCAGTATGATGCAATGGTAAAAACCTGTGTGGAAGAAAAAGCAGATATAATAATATCGGGAGCTGGGTTGCCTCTTAATTTACCTAAACTGGTCCAGGGAAGTTCCATAAAAATAGTACCTATAGTTTCTTCTGGAAAGGCTGCATCTATTATAATTAGAAATTGGCTTAAAAAATACTCCAGAATGCCAGATGCAGTTGTAGTAGAAGGGCCTGAGGCAGGGGGACACCTTGGATTTCATCTAAAGCAACTTCAAGAAGGTAAAGAATTACTGGAAGATATAGTTGTAGAAGTTATTAAGGTAGTAAGAGGCTTTGAAAATGGAGATAATGTTCCAGTTATAGCTGCTGGAGGCATATATACAGGATGTGATATTGTAAAATTTTTAAAACTAGGGGCAAACGGGGTTCAGATGGGAACTCGTTTTGTAGCCACTGAAGAATGTGATGCACATATAAATTTTAAAAATGCCTACATAGATGTAAAAAAAGAGGATATAAGTATAATAAAAAGCCCTGTAGGACTTCCAGGAAGGGCTATAAGAAATAAATTCATAAAGCAAACTGAAACCACTGATATAATTACTCCTGATAAATGTTATAATTGCCTAAAAAAGTGCAATCCGTCTAAAACACCGTACTGTATATCTAAAGCTTTAATAAATTCAGTTAAAGGAAATGTTGAGGATGGACTTGTATTTATAGGAAGTAATGGGTATAGGGTAAATAAAATTGTAAAAGTTAAAGAGCTTATAAAGGAACTTGTAGAGGAAGCAGAAAAGTGCTAAATATATGTTGAAATACATTATTTATTTAAAGTGGTGATTTAGTGAATAAAAGTATAAATGTCATAAATGAATTATTGGTGGACATTTTTAATGACATTTTAGAAATAGAACAAAAAGCCCTTCAATATGCAGCATTTAATGATTTATCTATTACAGAAATACATACCATAGAAGCTATAGGTATGTATAAGACCAGAAAAATGACTGAAGTTGCTTGTCAGTTAGATATAACGTTAGGTACCTTGACTAAAGCTGTAGATCAATTGGTAAAGAAGGAATATGCCCTAAGAAGACGCAGTGAGGAGGATAGAAGAATTGTATATGTACAGTTAACTAAAAAAGGCAAACTTGCGTTTAGAGTACATCATAAGTTTCATTCTGATATGGTTAAAGAAGCTGTGAAAGGATTTACAGAAGAAGATGAAAGGATTTTAATTAAATCATTAGAAAAACTTAATAATTTTTTTAAATCAAAATATAATCTTAAAATTAAACCAAAGGAGAATAACAATGAATAAAGTGAAAATTGCAGGTTTAGGAAGTTACGTTCCACCTAAAATTTTAGATAATAATGATCTGTCTTTAATAGTGGATACCAATGATGAATGGATAAGATGTAGAACAGGAATAAGACAAAGGAGAATATCACAGGGAGAAAACACTTCAGAAATGGCTACAAAAGCAGCTATAAATGCTATGAAAAGTGCAAATATAAAGGCAGAAGATATTGATCTTATAGTGGTTGCGACCATTACACCGGATAATTTTATACCTTCTACAGCATGTATAGTACAAAAAAATATTAAAGCTGTTAATGCTACTTGTTTTGATATATCTGCAGCCTGTTCTGGACTTATATATGGATTAGATATTGGAACACAGTTTATACGTTCAGGAAGATTTAAAGTGGTACTTGCAATAGGAGCTGAAACTCTTTCTAAGATACTTAACTGGCAGGATAGAAGTACCTGTATTTTGTTTGGAGATGGGGCCGCTGCTGCTATTTTACAAATAGGAGAAGAGGAGAGTATACTTTCTATGTATACAGGATCTGATGGATTTCAAGGAGATGCCTTAACCTGTCCTGCAGTTCCGGTAAATAATCCCTGTACTACATCAGATTTTCAAAAAAGTGTGGTAACTATGGATGGTAAAGCTATATTTAAATTTGCAGTAAAGATTTTAGTAAAGTCTGTGAAAATGTTACTTAAGGAACAGGAGGTTACCTTAGAAGAAATTAAATATATAATTCCTCATCAAGCTAATTATAGAATAATAGAATGTGCTGCTAAAATATTAAAGGTAGATATAGATAAATTCTATATTAATCTAGACCTATATGGAAATACATCTGCAGCTAGTGTAGGAATAGCTCTGGATGAGGTATATAAAAAGAATTTGGTAGAAAAGGGAGATAAAGTTCTTATTATAGGTTTTGGAGGAGGATTAACCTACGGAGGATTATTGATTAATGTAATTTAATGATCGGTATTCTGGAGGGTAAAAATGATTTTTAATAGGATAAAGAAGATTATAGTAGAACAGCTTAATTTAGATGAAAAGGATATAGAAGAAAATACTTCTTTTAAAGAGCTTAAAGTAGATTCTTTAGAATTATTTCAAATAATAATTGATATAGAAGAGGAATTTGATGTTCAAATAGAAGATGCGGAATCAATAAAAACTGTTCAAGATGCAGTAAAGATTGTAGAAGAAAAAATTAATATAAAATAGGAGGTCTAGTTTATGATTAATACTGTATTTTCCAATATGATGGGAATAAAATATCCAATTATCCAGGGAGGAATGGCCCGTATTGCAGATAGTTCTTTAGCAGCTGCAGTATCTAATGCAGGAGGAGTTGGGATAATTACAGGGAATGCACCTCTTGAGTGGGTAAGAAATGAGATACGCAAGGCTAAGGAACTTACGGATAAACCTTTTGGTGTGAACATAATGTTACTTTCAGAAACCGCTGAGGCTGTGGCTAAAATGGCATGTGAAGAAGAGATAAAATTTGTTACTACAGGGGCAGGTAATCCAGGAAAATACATAGACATGTGGAAAAGGTACAATATAAAGGTTATACCTGTGGTTGCATCTGTGGCATTAGCCAAAAGAATGGAAAGAGCGGGAGTAGATGCTGTTATTGCAGAGGGATGTGAATCAGGAGGACATATAGGAGAACTCACAACCATGGCATTAGTTCCTCAGGTAGTAGATGCTGTAAGTATTCCTATAATTGCAGCAGGAGGTATAGGTGACGGGAGAGGAGCAGCAGCAGCTTTTATGCTTGGAGCAGAGGGTATACAACTTGGAACCAGATTTTTAGTTGCAAGAGAGTGTACAGTTCCAAAAAGCTATAAAGATAAGGTATTAAGATCGAAGGATATAGATACTCAAGTTACAGGAAGAGCTACAGGTCATCCTGTACGTGTTTTGAGAAATAAACTTACTAGAAAATTTCAATTGCTGGAAAAGCAAGGGGCATCTCTTGAACAATATGAAGAATTGGGAAAAGGAGCTCTTGCAAAGGCTGTAGTAGATGGGGATGTAGAAAATGGTTCTGTTATGGCAGGACAGATAGTAGGACTTGTAAATAAAGAGCAAAGTTGTAGTGAAATAATAGAAGAAATATTTAAGGAATGCAAAAATAGTATTGAGAAGATAAACAATATGTTTGAAAAATAGTATTTGGAGGTAAACATGGGCAAAATAGCATTTTTATTTCCGGGCCAGGGAGCACAGTATCTAGGTATGGGAGAAGATCTCTTTGAAAATATAAACGTATGTAAAGAGATATTTCAACAGGCAGATAATGAATTAGGAGTTTCCATAAGTAATATATGTTTTAAAGGACCGGAAGAAGATTTGAATAGGACTGAAAATACACAACCGGCAATTTTAACAACTAGCATAGCAGCGTTGAAAGCTTTAGAAAGTTTTGATATTAAGGCTGATATCACTGCAGGGTTAAGTCTCGGAGAATATTCGTCACTTGTATATAGCGGTGTTATGAAATTTGAGGAAGCTGTAGTTTTAGTAAAAAAAAGGGGAAAATATATGCAAGAAGCAGTCCCAGAAGGTAAAGGCACTATGGCTGCAATTATGGGATTAAATTATTTGGATGTGGAAAAAATATGTAATGACTGCAGTTACTTGGGAACAGTAGAACTTTCAAATATTAATTGTCCAGGTCAAGTTGTAATCGGTGGAGAAGTAGAAGCAGTGAAAGCTGCTTGTAGTGCAGCTAAAGATAAGGGTGCACGCAAGGTAGTAGAGCTTATTGTTAGTGGCCCTTTTCATACATCTATGCTAAAATCTGCTTCGGAAAAGCTAGAAGAAGAATTAAAGAATATATCTATAAATCAGTTTTCTATGCCAGTTGTAACAAATGTCACCGGAGAAATAATTGAAAAGGTTGATTATATAAGGCCTTATCTCAAGAGACAGGTTATGAGTACAGTACTTTTTGAAAAAAGTATAAATACTATGATAGAATTTGGAGTAGATACTTTTATAGAGATAGGCCCTGGAAGAGTATTAAGTGGATTTGTAAAGAAAGTAAATAGAAAGGTACGTGCTTTAAATGTTCAGGATATAAAAAGCCTAAATAGTACTGTGGAAAAATTAAGAAATAGATAGGAGAAATGCAATGGATAATTTAAATAAAAAAGTGGCTTTAATTACAGGAGGAGCCAGGGGAATTGGAAAGGCTATTTCACTTAAATTGGCAGAACAGGGATTTTATATAGTAGTAAACTATAGAAGCAGCTCGAATCTTATAGATGAATTAATAAATGAGGTTGAGAAAAGAGGAAGTAAAGCTATTGCTGTTTGTGGAGATGTAAGTATATTTGAAGATGCAAAAAATATCATAAAAGAGGCAGTTAGTGCTTTTGGAAGGATAGATGTATTGGTAAATAATGCAGGCATAACTAAAGATGGATTAATACTTAGAATGAAAGAAGAAGATTTTGATCAGGTTATAAATGTAAATTTAAAAGGAACATTTAATTGCATAAGACATGTAAGTCCAATAATGGTGAAACAGCGAAGTGGAAAAATAATAAATGTATCTTCAGTAGTAGGTATAGCAGGCAATGCAGGTCAGGTAAATTACTCTGCGGCAAAGGCAGGAATAATAGGAGTTACAAAATCCACGGCCAGAGAATTGGCATCAAGGGGGATAAATGTAAATGCTGTGGCACCAGGATTTATAAAGACAGATATGACAGATACCTTATCAGAAAAAGTGAAGGAAAACACATTGAATGGCATACCATTAAAAAGATTTGGAACGGCTGATGATGTAGCAAATGTAATAGCTTTTTTAGCTTCTCCTAGTGCGGATTATTTAACAGGACAAATAATAAATATAGATGGTGGAATGGTAATGTAAATTTTTGAAGGTTAGGTGAAATATATGAAAAAGAGAGTTGTAATTACAGGACTTGGGGCAGTTACCCCTCTAGGAAATGATGTGGATACTTTTTGGAATAATGTAAAAAATGGTGTTTGTGGCATAGATTTTATTAAGTCATTTGATACAGAAAATTTTAAATCAAAGTTAGCAGCAGAGGTGAAAGATTTTATTCCTGAAAAATTTCTTGATAAAAGAGAAGTTAGAAGGCTGGATAAATTCTCACAATTTGCCATGGTGTCAGCAGAGGAAGCCTTAAAGGATTCAGGACTTGATCTTGATACCTTAGATAAATATAGATTTGGGGTTTTAGTAGGTTCTGGAATTGGGGGAATAGGTACCATAGAGAAAGAACATGTTACCCTTATGGAAAAAGGACCTGGAAGGGTACGTCCTATATTTATACCTATGATTATAGGAAATATGGCAGCAGGAAATATTGCCATAAAGTTCGGGGCTAAAGGAGTATGTACTACTGTTGTTACAGCCTGTGCTACGGGTACAAATGCAATTGGTGAAGCTTATAAAATGATTGAGGGCGGGAGAGCAGATGTAATGATTGCAGGAGGTACAGAGGCATCTGTAACACCTCTTTCCATAGCAGGATTTATATCTCTTACAGCACTTAGCAGAAGTGATGATCCAAAAAGAGCATCTATTCCTTTTGATAAGGAAAGAGGTGGATTTGTTATGGGGGAAGGATCAGGTATTGTAATACTTGAATCGTTAGAACATGCAAAGAAAAGAAATGCTAATATATATGCTGAGGTAGTAGGATATGGCTCAACTTGTGATGCTTATCACATAACAGCATTAGATCCTGAAGGAGAAGGGCCTGCAAGAGCTATGGAAATTGCAATAGAAGAGGCAGGAATTGATAAAGAGGAAATTTCTTATATAAATGCTCACGGCACAGGTACTCTCCCTAATGATAAGGCTGAAACAAAAGCTATAAAATTAGTATTTGGTGATAAGGCAAAAGATATACCTATAAGCTCAACTAAATCTATGACAGGACATCTTTTAGGAGCTGCAGGAGCCATAGAGGCTATAGTATGTGTTAAATCCATTAAAGATAATTATATTCCGCCTACTATAGGCTATAGAGAGGCAGATGAGGAATGCGATCTTGATTATGTTCCAAATGAGGGAAGAAATGCAGAGGTTAAATATGCCATGTCTAATTCCTTCGGATTTGGAGGTCATAATGCAGTAATCTTATTGAAAAAGTGGAGTGATTAATATGGATGTTAAAGCAATTGAAGGTATTATAAGAACTATGGATAATTCACAATTGGGATATTTAGAAATAAATTGGCAGGGAATATCTATAATAATGAAGAAACAAGGGGAAGAAGGCAATATAAAAAATATAAATATTATGGGAGAAAATAAAGAAAAATTAAATTCTATTTCACAAAATTGTGAAGATAAAATAATAAGAACAAAAGAAGAGAAAATTAATGAATCAGAAATCACAGAAAGTGAGATAGCTACTGAAAAGGACGATTCTATAAAAGAAATAACAGCACCTATAGTAGGTACTTTTTATAGTTCACCTAGTCCTGATAAACCTCCTTTTGTAAATGTAGGTTCTAAAGTTAAAAAAGGAGATGTGCTTTGCATAATAGAAGCTATGAAACTTATGAATGAAATCCAAAGTGAAGTAGAAGGGGAAGTAGTAGAAATCCTGGCTAAAAATGAACAGATGGTAGAGTATGGACAGCTTATTTTCAAAATAAAAGTTAGTAATTAGAAAGAAGGGAAGAGCGCATATGGAAGAACAATTTAAAGTGGATTTTGGAGTGCAGGATATAAAAAATATTATTCCTCATAGATATCCTTTTTTATTAATAGATAGGGTAAGTTATATAGAACCTGGGAAAAAGGTTGTAGCTTATAAAAATGTTACTTCAAATGAATATTTTTTTCAAGGACATTTTCCTGAAATGCCTGTAATGCCAGGGGTACTTATAATAGAAGCACTAGCTCAAGCAGGAGCTGTGGCCATTTTGAGCCAGGAAGAATTTAAAGGCAAAATAGCTTTTTTTGGAGCCATAAATAAAGCAAAATTTAGAAGAAATGTGGTACCCGGAGATACTTTGAAATTAGAAGTAGAAATAATAAAAATTAAGGGTTCTGCAGGAATAGGCAAGGGAACTGCTTATGTAGGAGAAAAAAAAGCTGCTGAAGGAGAATTGATGTTTATGATAGGAGACAAAAATTAGATTGTCAGGAGTTGAGTTTTAAAAGTGTTTAGTAAAATTTTGATTGCCAACAGGGGAGAAATAGCAGTTAGAATAATTAGGACCTGTAGAGAAATGGGTATAGAGACTGTGGCAGTATATTCAGAAGCGGATAGGGACGCCCTTCATACACAAATGGCAGATGAAGCTATTTGTATTGGCCCTGCTGCGCCTGGGGAAAGTTATTTAAATGTACAAAATATAATAAGTGCTACGGTATTATCTGGTGCAGAGGCTATTCATCCTGGGTTTGGTTTTTTATCGGAAAATAGTAAATTTGCTAGGATATGTGAAGAGTGTAATATTACTTTTATAGGGCCTGGTGCAGAGTGCATTGAGAATATGGGTAATAAATCTAATGCCAGAAGTATAATGAGTAAAGCAGGGGTTTCAATAATACCAGGCTCCAAAAAAGCTATAAATTCAGACGAGGAACTTTTAGAAGTGGCAAGAAATATAGGATATCCTGTTATGATAAAGGCTTCTGCTGGAGGGGGTGGAAGAGGTATAAGAATTGTACGCAGTGAAGATGATCTCATAAGAAGTTATGAAAATGCCAAAGCTGAGGCAAAGATAGCTTTTGGAGATGATACTATATATTTGGAAAAATTCATAGAATCCCCAAAACATATCGAGATTCAGATACTTGGAGATAATTTTGGCAATATAGTCTATTTAGGGGAAAGAGATTGTTCCATGCAAAGGAGAAATCAAAAACTTTTAGAAGAGGCTCCAGGAAAAGTCATAATGGATGAACTTAGAATATCTATGGGAGAAATGGCTGTAAGAGCTGCTAAAGCTGTAAATTATAATAATGCTGGAACTATAGAATTTCTTTTAGATAAAGACGGGAATTATTATTTTATGGAGATGAATACCCGTATACAAGTAGAACATCCTGTAACTGAAATGATAACAGGAATAGATCTTATAAAAGAACAGATAAAAATTGCCTTTGGAGAAAAATTAAGTTTTTCACAAGAGAATATAAAAATAAATGGACATTCCATAGAATGCAGAATAAATGCAGAAAATGTGGAAAGAGGGTTTATGCCTTCTCCGGGGAAAATAACTGAATTATATGTTCCTGGAGGACCTAATGTTAGAGTAGATAGTGCAGTGTATTCAGGATATAATATACCACCCTATTATGATTCTATGATAGCAAAACTTATTGTATATGGTAAGGATAGAGAAGAAGCTATATGCAGGATGAGAAGAGCTTTAGGAGAATTTATCATAGAGGGGGTAAATACAAATATAGATTTTCAGTTTGAATTAATAAGCAGTGATGAGTTTATAAAAGGAACCTATGATACAGCATTTATAGAAAAAAATTTTAAGTACTGATAAAATTTGAAGTTTAGTGATAGATAGTAAATAGAGTTTATTTTTGCAATGTTTTACTATATAATAAATTAAATGGTAATTTAGTTAACTGGTGATTTTATAAAAGAGGTGATAGCGAACTTGTTAAATAAATTCTTTAAAAAAACTAAGTACATTACAGTCAGCCAGCGAGCTTTAGGGGATATTCATGATGATTTTACGAAGAAGCCAAGTATACCAAATGGTATGTGGGTAAAATGTGATGGTTGTGGTAAGGTATTATATAAAAATGATATGGAGAAAAATAATAAAGTATGTTATCATTGTGGATATCATTTTAGGATGAATGCACTGGAACGATTAGAACTTATATTGGATAAAGAAAGTTTTTATGAATTTGATAAAGATATGACTGCTGCCAATCCCATAGAATTTAAAGGGTATGAAGATAAAATTAAAAATATGCAAAATAAGACCGATATAAAAGAAGCTGTAATAACAGGTAAAGGTACCATAGGACGAGAAGAAGCCGTAGTATGTATTATGGATAGTAATTTTATGATGGGAAGTATGGGTTCTGTGGTGGGAGAGAAAATCACAAGGGCAGTGGAAAAATCTATAGAGTTGAAATTACCATTGATCATTTTTACAACTTCAGGAGGAGCAAGAATGCAGGAGGGGATTTTTTCACTAATGCAAATGGCAAAAGTAAGTGGTGCAATTAGTAGATTGAATGAAGAGGGACTCCTGTATTTATCGGTACTTACAGATCCTACAACAGGTGGAGTAACAGCCAGCTTTGCTATGCTTGGAGATATAATTTTAGCAGAACCAGGTGCCCTTATAGGATTCGCAGGAAAAAGAGTGATAGAACAAACTATAAAGCAAAAACTTCCTGAAGGATTTCAAAAAGCAGAATTTCTACTACAACATGGATTTATTGATAATATAGTTTCCAGAGAAAATTTGAAAGAAACTTTAAAAAAAATATTAGTTATTCATGGTAGAGGTAACTAATATTAAAAAATTGTTTATAATAAATTACTATTTTATTATAAATTTGTTGGATGAAAGGAAGTTGTTGTATGGAAAGGTTAGGAAAGGTGCAAAAAGCTCTTAATAAAAAATTTGAAAGTAAAAGTGTATGGAATAGGGTGACTTTAGCAAGAATGGTTGATAGACCTACTTCTTTAGATTACATATACAAGATATTTGACTCTTTTATGGAATTCCATGGAGATAGATATTTTGGAGATGATCCTTCTGTAGTAGGTGGAATTGCATTATTAGAGGGAAAACCTGTGACTGTAATAGGCCAACAAAAAGGCAATAATACTAATGAAAATATAAAAAGAAATTTTGGAATGCCGGAACCAGATGGATATAGAAAGAGTTTAAGACTTATGAAACAAGCGGATAAGTTTCATAGACCAATTATATGTTTTGTAGATACTCCTGGGGCTTTTTGCGGTGTGGAGGCAGAAGAAAGAGGACAGGGAGAGGCCATAGCTGGAAATTTAATGAATATGTTTAAATTAAGAGTGCCTATAATATCTATAGTAATCGGAGAGGGTGGAAGTGGAGGAGCACTTGCCTTTGCCGTTGCAGATTCAGTTTGGATGCTTGAAAATTCTATATATTCTATTTTATCTCCTGAAGGGTTTGCAGGCATACTTTGGAAGGACGCATCTAGAGCTAAAGAGGCTGCAGAGGTTATGAAGATTACAGCTCAAGACTTAAAAAACTATGGGATAATAGACCAAGTATTAAAAGAACCTTCAGGAGGAGCACAAAAAGATGTAGATACTATGGCTAAAACTATAAAAGAAGAACTTATAAAAAAATTAGGTATACTTAAGAAATTTGATATAGATGAGTTACTTAAGCTTAGATATAATAAATTTAGAGGTATGGGTGAATTCATAGAATAGTGAAAAGTTTAATAATAAAAATAACTACAAAGAATAGATTAAATATTTTTCAGTGTAGTTATTTTTATTTATGTGAATTTCTATGGATTATACGGCAGCAGGGGGAGTAAAAGTTCTACTTGCCAGTTCCTGATCATACAAGTAAAGTGCTGCAGGATTGTCACCTATCCTTTTTAATGTTTGGATAGCATTGTTAAAAGTATCTTCTTCTTCAACTTGTTCATCTATAAACCATTGAAGAAAACCTAATGAAGCATAATCTTTATCTTCTCTAGCTATTTCCATTAAATTATTAAATCTTTGTGTAACTTTTTGTTCATGAGCTAAAGCGGCTTCGAAAGCTTCAAGAGGTGATGCGTAATTATTTTCAGGATCTGGAAAACCTTTAATAATAACTCTTCCGCCTACTTGATTTAAGTAATTAAAGAGTTTTGTAGCATGAAAGTTTTCTTCTTCTATTTGGACTTTAAAAAAGTTTGTAAAGCCGTTTAGACCTTGTGATGCAAAATATGCCTGCATAGCCAAATAGATATTAGCAGAGTAGTACTCAAAATTTATTTGATCGTTTATAAAATTTACTAATCTTTCGCTTATCATAATAGCACTGTTATTAAAACTGTTTTTTATAATTGTTTTAAAATAACAGTTTACACCTCCTTATAAATTTTAATTATTAAATAAAAGTATATATTCATAATAGCATATTTTAACTAAAGTTTAAATAGTTTGTTAAATTTTAGATTCACCTATGGTAATAATTTCTCCAGATCCAGCATGCCAGAACCCTGATAGTACTTTGGTATATCTAGAGAATTACAGCATACCTTTAAAAGAGAAATAAGATCCTTAAAAGTAAGTGATGGATTATTTTGGTACATAAGAGAACACACACCACTTATATAACCGGCAGCACAGGAAGTTCCGCTGTAGCATGTATAAGGCTTTTCTAATATTTTAGGGTATAATTTCATGCCATTTCTTTCAGAAATATAACTGGTATTTGTATTTATAGAGCATATGTTTACACAAGCAGCGGCTAGGTCAGGCTTCTCTGTTTTGTTAATGGGTCCGCAAGAAGAGTATTTATAAGGTTTTGGGACTTTATAGGTTGTATCCATGCCTGCCACAGTTATACAATTTCTTAAGGTGGCTATACCCCTTATACTACCCTCTGAATTACCTCGATGTCCTGTGGGAACTACAACAGCTATATTTAATTTTACAGCTTCTTCAAAAAGTTTTTCAAATAGGGATAGTATGAAGTAATCAGCCATTTCTAGTTCCAAAGGCAGGCAAATTACTTTTATATTTTCGTTAATACTTTCTTGTATTAATAATTGAAGTGAAAATAAGATATCAGATATATAACCTTTCCCAAGAGAATTAAAAGCTTTTACAGAATAAATACTGCTGCCCTCTGCAATACCTCTATACATACCCTTAGATTGGATACCATTTCCACATATGATTCCACTTATAAAAGTGCCGTGACCATTATCGTCATAAGGATATTTGTAATTGCCTATTAAATCTATAAATTTTTTTATTTTATTTTTGGGACTTAAAAGATCTGCATGGGGATAAGTGCCTGAATCTACTAGTCCTATACATACATCTTTTCCTGTGAGTTTATATCTTCCTTGAAATGTTATGCCGTTTGAAGCAAGAACTCCCTTTTCGCCGCAAAGCAAAGCAAAATAATCATTTGTTATAAAACTTACTTGAGGAAATTCAATTATTCTATTTATAGAACGAGGGGTCAAGATGGCACATATACAGTTTATCATTGAAATGGAATGTATTATATTACCACTGTATGTTTTTATTTTTTTTTCTATGGCCTCTGGTAAGGAAGTACATTTTATTATCACCCTGTAATTTTTATACAGTCCTTTATCTAAGGATATTTTCAGGTTAGTTTCTAATTTATTTTTGATAGAAAACATATTCTTCCCCTTAAAATTAATTACAATAATATTATAATATTACTTAATAATATATGTGATATGAAGTGCAATAATTAATATATAATTAAAAAATATACATCTATCCCTTCCATTTCAATATAACAATGCCTATTATCATTACTGCAATGCCTATTATTTTATTCAAAGAAAAATTAATCTTTGGAGAATCGAATAAACCGAAAAAGTCAATTACAGCTGCAGCTATAAGCTGTGCTGTTAGGATTATAGCAATACAGTGGGTTACCCCTAAAAGTTTAATTCCCTGCATTACAGTAAAAATTATAATCACTCCTAAAGCTCCTCCTAAAAAGTACAATTTTCTGCAGCAGCTTAAATTTGATAAATTTTTATCTTTAATCATAAAAACTATTATAAGAGTTATTATAAAACCAATGCCTTGTACTATTGCGTTTGTTAACCACAATCCTATTTTTTCACTAAGTCTTGTATTGAACACACCTTGTAAGCTCATACTGACTCCTGATACTATTGCATATAATATGCCAAGCATAAATACATCACCTTCCTGAAGATTAGTTTAACCATAAAGATGATATATTATTAAGCTATAATATGAAAGTTTAATTAGTTGAAAGACTATTCTCTGTATTAAATAACATACAGAGAATAGTCTTTCAACATTTAAATTTTTCTTTATAGATAAAATGGTTATAGCAGTAAGCAGTTTCTATTTCCTTCATAGACAATCCTATTTTTTTCCCTAAACTTATAAAATCTTCAAATAAAGTAATATAATGGTCTTTTGAGGAACAGACTATAAAATCATTTATATCAATATATATGTTTAAAAATTGTGATGTAATAATATCTTCATTAACTTTTATGTTTACTTTAATATCTGTAAACCCTTTTTCAAGTCCTAAAGTCAATATGAAGTATAAGCAATCTACATAACTCTTTAAAATTAAATCCTTATTGGTAGGTGCATTGTCAGTCCAAAATTTGAAACATTGAGTTTCATTAGCCAGCTCAGCTATTTTTACTTGAAGTGCAAGAGTTTTTTTTGAAAGTAAATCCTTTTTTTCTATAAAAATATTTTTTTTAGTTCTTTCATCTAAGTTTTCTTGTAATTCAAATAATTTTACAAGATCCATAAACAGACCGCCTTTCCATATTGATATAATTATTGTAAAAAAAAATTTTTTCACCTAATAATATTTTAGCTAAAATTGATATATATTAAAACAATGTGCAACCGGTTACACTAAAAATTTATTTTAAATTTTAAAAATAAATTGATTTATAACGATTACTGTAGATTATAGTGAAAATATAGGACTGTTTTTATATGGTAAAATATATATTATATGTATATAGAGGTAAGGCTTCTATAGTTTGATATAAAATCATAGAAGCCTCGTTAAATGAAGGTATGTTATTTTAAGTTAGATATTTTAAGAAAATTATTTTTTTGTAATAGCTGTTTTTACATTTATCCCATTTATTCTCCCCAATTTTCCAGTCATAGAACTTATTTCATCAGAAGTTCCATCTACTATTATTGATATAACAGAAATATTTCTTTCTCTATAGGGAATACCTAGTCTTCCCACTATAATATCTGAAAAAGAATGAAGTATACTATTTACAATTGGAGAATTATCAAGATCTTCTACAACTATCCCAACCACAGCAATTCTTTTTTCCAAAGGTTTTCCCCCTTCAATTAATATTTTAAAATTCAGCAGAACCTGGTGTTCTAGGAAATGGAATTACATCTCTTATGTTAGACATACCTGTTATATACATAAGTATTCTTTCAAAACCCAATCCAAAACCAGAGTGTTTGGTTTCACCATATTTTCTAAGTTCCAGGTACCACCAGTAATCTTCTTTATTAAGTCCAAATTCTGATATCCTTTTTTCAAGGACCGATAATCTTTCTTCTCTTTGACTTCCTCCCACTATTTCTCCTACTCCTGGTACTAAAAGGTCTGCAGCGGCTACTGTCTTTCCATCTCCATTTTCTCTCATGTAGAAGGCTTTTATAGCTTTTGGATAGTCTGTAACAAATATAGGCTTTTTAAACACTTTTTCTGTTAAATATCTTTCGTGTTCTGTCTGAAGATCAATACCCCATTCTACTGGATATTGAAAAGATGCACCACTTTTCTGTAAAATGTCTACAGCTTCGGTGTAAGTTATTCTTCCAAATTCTGAATTAGATACGTTATTTAGTCTGTCAAATAGAGATTTATCAATGAATGAGTTAAAAAAGGCCATTTCTTCAGGAGCTTTTTCAAGTACATAATTTATTATATATTTTACCAGTTCTTCCGCAGTATCCATATAATCTTTCAGTTCAGCAAAAGCCATTTCAGGTTCTATCATCCAAAATTCAGCTGCATGCCTTGACGTATTTGAATCTTCTGCTCTAAAAGTAGGACCAAATGTATATACATTTCTAAAAGCAAGAGCCATAGTTTCAGCAGACAACTGACCACTTACGGTTAAATTTGTTTCTTTACCAAAGAAATCTTTAGAAAAGTCTATGGAGTTATCTTCTTTTTTAGGAACGTTATTTAAATCCATTGTAGTTATTCTGAACATTTCGCCGGCTCCCTCGCAGTCACTGCCTGTGATTATAGGAGTATTTACATATACAAAATCTTTTTCCTGAAAGAATTTATGTACTGCATAAGCTGCAATGGAACGAACTCTAAATACAGCAGAGAAAGTATTACTTCTTGGTCTTAAATGAGCTATAGTTCTTAAGTACTCGAGGGTATGCCTCTTCTTTTGAAGAGGATATTCTGAAGATGAATTTCCTTCTAAAGATATCTTTTTGGCTTTAATTTCAAAAGATTGTTTTGCATTAGGAGTTAAAATTAGGGTACCCTTCACACACAATGACGAACTAATAGGTAACTTTATTATTTCCTTAAAATTTTCAATTTTGTCCTCTAAGACTACTTGAACATTTTTAAAAAATGATCCATCATTTAATTCTATGAAAGCAAAGGATTTAGAATCTCTTATGGTTCTTATCCAGCCTGAGATTTCAATATCTTTATTTATAAATTTTTCAGTTTCTCTGTAAAGAGATTTTACTAATGTTTTTTTCATGTTGTTTTCCTCCGTAAATTTATTATGTTATTAATAAAAGTCTTTCATCCCTAAAGGGACGAAAGACTTAATTCGCGGTACCACCCAATTTGTCATAAATATGACCAGCTTTTAGGATAAGATAAATACTTTATCCTTCAATTTTAAGGTATTGAATACCTCTAAGCCTAATTCCATAGTGGTTTCGGTTAGAAACTTCGAGATGTTCTTCAATATAGACTTACATTGGACTTTCACCATAACCAATTCGCTTTAGAAAGTTCCTATATTTACTCTTCTCATCATAGTCTTTAGTTTATAAATAAAAATTTATCATAATTTAAAGCTTTATTTTAAAATTATAATATTTATGAAATTTATTGTCAATGATTATGAAAAAATATGTTGATATCAGTTATATTTTTGTTCATGTTCTAAAAGCCATTTTTTTCGCCATAGTCCACCGCCATATCCGGTTAAATTCCCATCCTTACCTATAACCCTATGACAGGGGATAATTATACTTATTTTATTATGGTGGTTTGCACCTCCTACAGCTCTAACGGCATTTTTATTATTTATTGAATTAGCTATATCATAATAGGAACAGGTGTGGCCATAGGGGATTTTTAAAAGTTCCTTCCATACTTTTTCTCTAAAGGGGGTACCTGAAATATGCAGTTCAATTGAAAAATTTTTTCTGGTGCCTTTAAAATATTCATCCAGCTGGGTTATACAATTTTTTATATGTATACTGTAGTTATTAGTTATAATTTCTGGTTCATAGTTTAAAAACACTATAGAAGTTATTCCTATGTCATCACTGTCTATTTTCATGGTTCCGATAGGGGAAGAATAGCAGCAGGTGTGTGGAGTTTCCATAATTAATCACTTCTTTCTATCTATTATAAAAATTTTTATTTTCAATTTCTTACTTCAAATTCGTCTATAAAAGTGTAGTGATTGGCTTTAGTAACAGAGAATAGCCTTACATATCTAGCATTTATAGGAGTATCAAGTGTGAGGTATAAAGGGTATTTAGAACCATATCTATCGGAAAAAGGGATAGATGGAATTCGTATAGAGCCTACTGGAGTAAAATTTATGCCATCTTGTGATATGGAAATAGAGGCCCTATCAGGTAGTTCAGACCATGGAATGGGATCTCTAAGGTAACTTACCATAAATTGCTGAACAGGTATTACTTTTCCCAAGTCTATAGTTATATCTAAGGGATCGTTGTACCATCCTATAAAATTTTTATCTTTCACTGAATTTATAGAAGAATATTTACCATCTGTAATTTTAGTAAGTTTGGGGTCATTATAATTTTCATGGGGCATTGGGGATAGAGTATAGGTACAATTTTTAGAAACTATATTAGGCAGTTTCTTGATGGAATCCACATTAACTGTTACCAGATCAGATGGTTTTGATAGATTGCCTGAAAAGTCTAAGGCTCTTACTTTATAGGTATAGGATTTTACATTTTCTTTCAGTGTAGGTATATCTACAATAGTATTAGAAAATACTTTAGGATCACCGCCATATTTTCTTTGAACCATAATTCTTGAAATTAAAATATTATCTCTGTAAACTTCATATCCACAGATATTATCGGTTTTTTTTGGAGCCTGCCAGGTTATCTTAAATTTATTTTTTTCTATGGCAGCCACATTTAGATTTTGGGGCATACTTAGTTTTTCATTAGGAAGTTTTCCGTTTTTTACATAGTAGGAGTATGCTTCATTAAACCCACTGGATATATTGTTTGGACTGTAGTAATGGCTGTATGAAAAACAGATTATATTATCTACAGTAGGCTGTTCTAATTTGAGCTGCTTTAAAAATCTATCTAATGGTACAGTAGAATTATTAACATAGTCAAAGGTTTCGGTATTAGCCCAAAATAACATTCCAGGTTTTTTAGATACCGCTTTTCTAAGAGCTGTATACCAGGAATTAACTTCGTCCAGTTTTAGTCTGCCACTTCCTATAGAATCTTGGGGGCAAAATATATCTCCACTTTTGAAATTAGTTTTTGAAAATAAATATTCCCAGTTCGAAGCATATTCTTTTGCAGTACCTACAGAAGAATTCATAAATGGTGATAGTAAGATTGGCAGGCGTTTATGGTTTTTATCAAGGTAATCCAAATGGATATTAAGGGCGCCAGCCAGGGTATCAAAGTCACTAAGTTTATTGAACTTAGCATTGTCCACTTCATAAGGAAAATACCAGCCATAAAATGCATTGGGGTATTTAGAGTGATAATTTTCATATAGTTCACTGGCTATAAGATTGGCTCTTTCCATTTGAGAATTTAGCCATAAGGAATCATTTCCTGATATCTGCCACCATTGACTATTGAAATTTGTATCTATGAAGACTTTAATATTTAATTTTTCAGCATTTTTTAGACATAATTCTACAGGGTCTATATTGCCATATAGTTTTTGAAAACTTTTATTCTTACTTTTATAACAGGTCTTAGTAATATCTCCCTCTGTTTGAGAAACATTTGTTATTACAAGGTAGTTCATTTTATTTTCTTTAAGATAGAGCAATTCTTTTTCCCATTTATCTGAATTCCAGTTTTGTGTTAAATCCAATTGTATAAAAGAACCGTCTACTATAGGATAATTTTTATTATTTTTTAAAGGGCTATTAAAATACATTAATGTAAAAAGTAAAACTACTAATATTAAAATTATTGATATGAGTTTTTTATTCCACATATATTATGAGCGTTCCTTTCTCAATTTTTAAGTAATTTAATTAACTTTTTTCTATTCTTACTTTACTTCCCCCCATTCCAGATTCAGCAGTAGTTACTATAAGTTTTACAGGCATCCTTTCTTTTATAATTTCAAGATGACTTATGACTCCTATGGACAATTTGTCATTATGTATTTTTTCCAGTGAGTCCATCACTATTTCCAGTAAATTGTCATCCAGAGTTCCAAAGCCTTCGTCCAGGAAAAACAATTCCAAAGGTGACCTGCCTTTTAATTGTATTTGAGATGACAGTGCCAGTGCCAGTGCTAAAGATGCGACGAAAGTCTCACCCCCTGATAATGTAGAGGCATCTCTTTCCTTCCCTCCATTTTTATAGTCCCTAATGAAAAATCTTCCGTCTTCATCCACTTCCAGTCCATAATTGCCGCAGGTAATCTCCCTCAATTGTTTATCGGCTTCTAAGGATATATATTTCAATTGATTTGCTGCTATAAACTCTACAAACTTTTTACCTTTAAATAATTTTTCTAGATCACTTAGGAGAGCTAATTTATGTTCTATTTTTTTCTTTTCATTTAATAAATCCTTTAGTTCCAGTAATTTTGTATTCATAGAAGTTACTTCTTTATTTAATGTTATTTTATCCTCATATAATTTATTTAGTTCATAACTTTTTTTGTTTTTATCATTTTGTGTTTTATCCCACTGCTCTTTTGTTAGAGTTCTTCCCTTCATATTTTTATAAATGTTTTCTACAGCACCTTTTATTCTTGAAATAGAATTCCTATATTCTTGTATCTCTTTATTTAATTTTTCTATTTCTGATCTATTCATAAAAAACTTTTCAGCTTCATAAATATCTTCAAACCCTTGTTCATACAGTATACTTTTAAGATTTTTTTCTTCTTTTATATTTCTTTCATTTAAATTAACTAGATTACTTTGAGCTAATATTATCTTATTATTAATTTCATCATATTCTTTTACTATTTCCCTGGCGGTTTTTTCAGTTTTTATATATTCACTTTCAATTTTTTCTATAAGATTACATACTTCTCTATTGAAATGATTAAGATCTGTTATTTCACCTACTTTATTTTTTATGCTATATTCTTTTTCAACTATGCTTTTATCCATTTCTCGAATTCTTGTTTGTTTTTCACTTAGTTTTTCTTTGAGTTCTGTAATATAACATCTAATTTCATCTCTTTCACTTTGCTTTACTTCTATGGTTTTTCTTATTTTCTTTACTTCACTTTCCAGGTTGGATATACGTCTTTGTGTTTCTATTATTTCATTTGCTTTGCTTTTCAAATCTTCTACAGATAAATCAGCTTTTAATAAAGATAATTGGTTCTTTATTAATTTTATTTGTTCTTCTTCTAATTTTAAATCCTGCTGTAATTTTATGAGTTGGGTACTGTTTTCAATTTCTATTGTAAGTTCCTTATTATAGTCAATATCCAGAGAATTCTTGTTGTCTTTTAACGTTTTTATTTCTTCTTCTATAAGATTTTTTTCCCTTTTAAATTCATATATTTGCTGCTTTAACTTATAAAATTTATCTTGAAGAATTTTTATAGGTGTTGACTTGAAATCTTCCCCCAATTCCTCAATTTTCCTTTTGTTTTCCTCTATATTTTTTCTTTTTAATGCTATGTTAGTTTGAATTTCTATTGCTTCTTTAGTTGACTTCTCTATTTTGTTCTTTTTTTCAAGGTAATGTGATTTTAATTTTTCAAGATTATCCCTATCAATTTTACCGATTTCTTTTTTTGGATGATATACAGAACCACATACGGGACATGGATCACCTTCTTGCAGAGTATGTATCAGCATAATTGCCATATTGTCTTTTTCGAATTGGTGAATTTTTTTCTCTAATTCTTCTATAGAATTTCTCATGTTAGATTCAAAGGTAGTTATATTTATTAGGTCTTTTTCCAAATTCTCAACCATGCCTTTATTTTTATCTAACAAATCCATATACTCATAATATTTATCCCATTTTGTTTTGAAATGGGACAAACGCTGGTGAAAATCTAATAGTGTATTTTCATCTCCAGGGCAGGTTTTAACTAGTATATTTAATCGTGTATTACAGTGATATAAGGTCTTTTCTATTTCATTTATATGTTTTAACAATATTTCTTTTCTATAGACTGCTGTTTTTATATTTTCTTCACAATTTTTTATACTTTTAATTGATTTGTCCCTTTGCAGCATTCTATTTTCATAATTAGCTAAAATAATCATGCCTTCATTTATTTTTTTTCTATATTCTTCAGATATTTTTAAAGTCTCTATCAATTTTTCTTTAGTTTTCATTTCATTTAACAAATTAGAGGTATGATTTTCATTTATCATTATCTGGCTATTTTTATTACTGAACTTTTCCTTTAAAGATCCAATATCGTTCTCAAGAAGGGTTTTTTCCTGCCTTAGCTTTTCAAGTAGTTTTTGTTCTTCAATAGCATCTTTAATTTTTTGTTCTTTTACTTTTAATTCAGGTAGTTTTTTATCTTTTTTATCTCTAGCCTCATTTAGTAACATTTCTATCTCATTTTTATTCTTTTTTATACTGTTTATTTTAGTATTTAAATTTGATAAGTTATCTTTAGTAATTTTTATTTGTGCAGATGTATTTTTGAAATTATCTGCATAAGGTTTCACCTTTAAAGTACCTTCTGCCAATTTGATTTTTTTCTCATAATTCTTTATTTCATTTTCTCTTTTTGTTAACATTTCTAGTTCATAAGATTTTTGCTCTAATTCCAATTGAAGTTTCCATAAATCCCTTTCATTATTATATTTCTTTTCTAAATCATCATATTCCTTTTTAGTTTTGTTATAATTATCCTCTAGATCTTTCATTTGTATTACTTTAGCTTCCAGAATTTCTTCATTGATGCCTTCATAACCTTTAAGTTGTCCCTCAAGTTCATGAAACTTCATTTTTTCCTCTTTATTTTTTAAATTCAATTTAAATGAAAGGTTATCTCCATATTTTTGTAGGCCAAATAACCTTTCAAGCATATTTCTTCTATCTTTTCCTTCTAGTCTTAAAAATTCACTGAATTTACCTTGGGGAAGTACTACAGTTCTTGTGAAATCCTCCAGTTTCAGCCCCAGTATTTCCTGACATTTTTCAGTTACATTTTTGGACCCTTCCTCCAGAATTTTTTCTATATTATCTTCAATACTTATTATTCTGGCTGTTCTACTTCTTACACTGCCACTTTTTTGGTCTCTTCTAAATTCCCTTTCTACTCTATAAGTTTTCACCTTTTTTTCAGATATCTGAAATTGATAACTTACATATAAGTTGTTGCAATTCACATTTATAAAATTTGAACTTTTTCTAGCTACTTCCCCATATAGAGACAAGGTAATGCCATCAAGCACAGTAGATTTTCCACTGCCGGTAGGTCCAAATATGCCGAATATACCTCTTTCTGTCAATTTTTCAAAATCAATTTCTTGACTGTTCTCAAAGCTATTTAATCCTTTTATTTTCAGACTGATAGGTTTCATCCTCTTTTTCCTCCTTCATAATAGACAATAATAAATCTATTACCTCTGATTGAGGCTCTACTTTTCTTTCTTTAAAGTAGAATTCTCTAAAAATTTCTTCAAAGGATTTATGGGAAAAATCATGTATATCTATATTTCTAGAAGAACTATCTTCTATTTTTGGTACAATTTCAATTATGTCCCTTTTTGTAGTTTTCATAAGCTTTATTTCATCTTCCCTTATAAACCTATCTGTAACTACCTCTAAATAGACCCAACAGTTTCTATCCTTGTTCTTAGTACATCTTTCTATGGCATCTTCAATGCTGCTGCATTTCCAGACTTCTATGGGTTTATACACCTTGAGTTCAATTTCCTGGACATTACACTCCTTCCCAGCCTCTACATCTACAATAAAACACTTTTTCTTAAAATTGATTTCTTTTTTATTATATTGAATAGGTGAACCGGAATATCTGGCCTTTCCATTAGTTCCTGGTACTATTTGAGGTTTATGGATATGACCCAGGGCTATATACTGTGCATTTTCAGGAAAACAATCTTTATTTACAATAAAACTTCCACCAAGCTGTACATTTCTCTCAGAGCCGGCTTGGTCACTTCCTAGAGTGAACAAGTGAGAAACGAGAATATTTATAGTGTCTTCTCTATAATTTTTACTTAAGTTATAAAATAATTTTTTAATTCTGTCATTGTATGATTTTATTTGTTCTTTTTCTTCTTCCATACTATTGTATAAAACTTCATTCAATCTCTTTTCACTGGGATAAGGTACTGCTATAATTATGGCCTTTTCTTTATTTAGCTCAATTTCAATAAAACCCTGGCCGGAATTTATTACTTTGTTATTTCCGTAATCACCCCGGGGTACTATGGATTTTGGAGTTCCCATCATTATGATACCATGATCTCTAGCGAGAGGTCCTGCCGCCACTAATCTGTCAGGATTATCATGATTTCCTGCGATAATCAGGGTCAACCTTTCTCCTTTTGAGGATAACTTTTTTAATGTGTGGTAAAATATTTTTTCAGCCCTTGCAGGTGGATTTGCATTATCATAAATATCTCCTGCGATAATTACCAAATCTACATGATTCTTCTGGACTATATTTATAAAATCTTCAAGAAATGCCTCCTGTTCCTCCATACGACTGTGGCCTTCCAAACTTTTTCCAAGGTGCCAGTCGGAAGTATGTAAAATTCTCATTAGATTCTCCCTTCAAATTCAATAATAAGATTATAATATACGCCACTAATAATTGAGATACTAGTGGCGTTCGTGTAAGTTTTATGTAATTTATGAAAATTTTAATAGTATCATTTATTTCCACAGCAGTGTTTATATTTTTTGCCGCTTCCACAGGGACAAGGATCATTTCTACCTACTCTATTTTTATTTACTATTGTTTTAGAATTAAGCCATTTTTTACGGATTTCTTTTCTTTTTTCACTGGAGAATATAGAATTCCATTGAGAAAGCTTATATAAATAATCTGCTTTTGAATCTAGCATATTATAGTACAATTTTTCAAAATTAATACTTATATTGATCTTAGAGCTTTCTTCCAAATCATCTAGTTCAAGAGGAACATCTAAGCTAGTATTCACACCATCTAGAAAACCCATAAAATATATTGTTGAGGTTTCAAATTTTTCTGCTAGTTCTTCTATGGTTCCCTCCAATAAATTTCCATGCTCACATAATATTTTTGTATAAATATTTTTTTCAATTGTGCCATATTGTTTCCAAAATGCATTTTCTCCGTTAGTTTTTACGAAGTCTACAACCATATCTGTCCAATCTTTATACAAACTCATAGTTTTATTCTGCTACTGTACTTTTGTAGCAGTACCTCCTTTCAAAAATTTTTATTTTAAGGTTTCAATTTTAAAATGTATTTAGCTTCCTTATCACAATAAGTGCATTTGTGGTTCTCAGTACTTATTAAATAGGGAAAAGTTTCATTGTCTAATATAAAATCATCAAAAGATATATCTATATGTTCAATGCAGCAGTATTTATTTTTTTCTGGCATTTTCAATATCGTCCTTTCCAATAGGTTTCGATAAGTCAAAATTATTACTCCAAATATCTGAATCTTTATTATTTATGGAAATTTTAACTTTGTTTATAGTCGAAATTTGTGTAAGGGAAAAAACTATACTTTTTAAACAAGTTTCTTCTTTAATTGAGGTCATTTCAATGTTGGCTTCTTCGCTTAAATTTAAATAAGCAATATTATCTTTTATTGACATGCTTATGATTCTAGTATTTTTAGGAAGTATGGGAGTCAGGTTACTTTTAACAGAGGGACCTTTTATCAATTCATTTATTATGGTTTCTGCAAATAATTCATCTTTTTTTATTATGCGGCTTTCTTTAGATATTTCAACTGTATTTGGATCTTTAGAAGAATTAAAATAAATATTTAAATCCAAAAGGTTATCTGTCTCTTTTGAAAGAGCTATAATTTTTTCTTTTTCATTATTGTTTATACTTAAATTGTCCTTTTTGTCACAAGCAGATAATATTAAAATAGAAAATGTAATTATAAAGCATAGAAATATAATAAAAAATTTTTTCATATGTCTCACCTTTTTCTATTTAAATTTTATATAATTACTGGGTTTATCACGTCTTGCCATAGATATAGTTACATCCATATTTAATTTTACACCAGCTTCAATTAAAGTATTTATTACGGTCTGGTATGCTAGTTCAGGATAATTATTTGTTTTACTTAGATGTCCCAAAATAATTTTTTTAAATTTGTTATTTATAATATTTAATATAGCTTTTCCACAGTCATCATTAGATAGATGTCCTATTTTGCTTAGAATTCGTCTTTTTAGATCATAGGGATATGGTCCGAATTTTAACATCTCAACATCATGATTGCTTTCTAGAAGTATTACATCGGAGTCTTTTAAAATATATTCAATTTCATCTGAAATAAATCCCAAATCTGTTGCTACACAGGCCCTTTTATTTTTACAATCGATAGCATAGCCGTAAGGATCTACAGCATCATGAGATGTACTAAAGCTTGTTATGTCCATATCTTTTATACTTATGTGATTATTATAAATTACTTTTATATTATGTTCTTTTATTTTCCCAATATGTTTTGACATACATTTCCAGGTAAGAGCATTTGCATAAATAGGTATATTATATTTTCTAGATAAAACTCCTACTCCTTTGATGTGATCAGTGTGTTCGTGTGTAACAAGTATAGCATCTATCTCCTTTGGATTGAAGCCGATTTTTAAAAGGGCAGTTTCTATATTTTTACCTGAAAGACCTGCATCTACTAGAATTTTGGTGTTATCTGATGCTAAAAAGGTGCTGTTTCCACTGCTTCCACTGTATAAAGGACAAAAAATCATAGCAATATCTCCTAAATTTTAATTATTCCACGTAAGATACTCTTTTTATGTTAGCACCTAAAGCTTTAAATTTATCTTCTATATTAGGATATCCTCTGTCAATATGATCAATGCTTAAGACTTCAGTAGTGCCGTCTGCAATAAGACCCGCTATAACCATTGCTGCGCCGGCTCTTAAGTCCGTAGCTTTTACTATAGCTCCACTGAGTTTATCTACACCATCTATAATAGCAATTCTTCCTTCTACTTTAATATTTGCACCCATTTTTTTTAATTCATCTATGTGTTTAAATCTACTTTCCCATATACTTTCATTTATAATACTTCTTCCTTCTGCAACTGTTAGAAGAGCACTTAAAGGTTGTTGTACGTCAGTAGGGAAACCCGGATAGGGTTGGGTTTTTATGTTTATACCTTTTAATCTCCCCTTGGATTTCACAGTTATAGAATCGCCATTTTCTATTATTTCAACGCCCATTTCTATGAGTTTTGCAGATATGGACTCTAAGTGTTTAGGTATAACATTTTCTATTATTACTTCTCCACCACAAGCGGCAGCTGCAATCATATATGTACCTGCTTCTATTTGATCTGGTATAACACTGTAGGAACATCCTTTTAATTCCTTTACTCCTACCACACGTATTATTTCAGTACCTGCACCTTTAATATTTGCTCCCATACTGTTTAAAAAGTTTGCTACATCTACTACATGGGGTTCTTTTGCTACATTCTCAAGGGTTGTTATTCCTTCTGCTAGGGTAGCGGCTAACATCACATTTATAGTGGCACCTACACTTACTACATCAAAAAATATACTTGTGCCAATTAATTTTTCAGCACTTACCGACACACAGCCATGTTTGATTTCTACTTTGGCACCTAATGCTTCAAAACCTTTTATATGTTGATCTATAGGTCGTACTCCTATAGGACATCCTCCGGGTAGTTCAACCCTTGCCTTTTTAAATCTGGCAAGCAGTGCACCTATAAGGTAATAAGAAGCTCGCATTTTTCTCACATCATCAGTATCTGCATCTATTTTATTTATGGTGGTACTGTCTATAACTACTAAGTTTTTGCCAGTTTTCACCTTGCAGCCTAAGCTTTTTAAGATTTTTTCTATACAATGCACATCTTCTATGTCAGGTATATTATCAATGGAACATATACCACTGCTGGCTAGTATTGATGCTGGTAATATTGCAACGGCAGCATTTTTAGCACCGTTAATCTCTATAGAACCGGAAAGAGGATTTCCGCCATTAATTACTAATTTATTCATTTATGTATCCATCCTTATCATAAATTTAATTTATATAAAGTTTTAGAAAATATTAAATTTAATTCATATTGCACAAAGTTTATTATAACATAATTCTATATTATTTTAATAATAAATTTAAAAATATGAAGGGTGTGTTAAAATTATTTATTTATCAAGTGATTCTTAGTTGCAGGTGGAGTTTGTATATGAGAAGTGATTTTCTTCTCTGAACCTCATTAACGTATTCTTTTAGCACTTAGAATACGTCATCATTTAGGGGAAGAACTCATCCAGGTATGTTGCAGTGTTTATTTTCGACTTTGAATAAAATGAGAAAATCACCTAATTCTAGCATTTAGATAAATTTAAAACCCAGCTTTAAACAATAAAGCTAGGTTTTTTTAGTGTAATTTGTGTTTTTTAGAATATACTGTGGAAGAAATTATTCCTTTTTAAAACTTCCACAGTCGGTACATTGTACGTCTTTAGCCATTGCTTCATGTTTTGTCACTTCTATTTTATCAAGTGTGCAGTAATCAGTGTCTTTTGCATGAAATCTACATTCGTTAACTATACATCCTATACTAGAATTTCTACCATTATTCATAATTTTACCTGCTTATAGAAATATCGTATTTTTAGTAAGCAGGATTTGTCACCTCTTTCTCTATATAATTTTTAAACATTAATAGTATTGTCTTTTTATAAAGTTTGTATTCTATAAATTAATATAAATATTTAATACTATATATGGTGGTTTTATGTTATAATAGTACCTAAACAAAATGTATATTTTTAAATTTATCTGGGGGATTGAAAAAATAATGAAATATTATTTGGTGGCTTTATTTGATAAAGATTCTTATTTCTATATTCAACGCATACAAAAGAATATATGTAGAAAATATAAATTATATAAAAATGTACCCATGTTACATATAACTCTTGAAATTATAGAAAATCCCGACTTAGAAAAACTCACTAAAATTATTTCGGATATGTTAAAACCCTATAAGAAATTTAAAGTACAGATCGATGATGTTAGTGTTGATTCTTTTTATAAATCTATCAATTTAAAAATTGAGAATAAAGGATATATTATAAGATTAGCTAGACAAATAAATGAAATTCTAAAATTACATAAATTTAATGTAAAAGAAAATTTAAATGATATCAATTTAAAAGTTTTACTGGCAAACACTAATTATCAAATGAGGGAATTGAATTTTAAAGAACATAATAATACATTTCATGAAAACATTAAAGTAGAAAATACCTGTAAGATGGTTAAAATAGATAGAATTGAACTTTGGAAAGCTGTAAACAACAAAAAAGAGGTAATATTAAAGAATTTTCCGCTGAGAGATTTTTAAATTATATATAAAACAGAGTAAGCCCTGCAGGGCTTACTCTGTTTTATATTAAATATCAAGTAAATTTTTCTTGTATATAGAGTATAGTTCTCTTAATTCTGACATTTTTTGTTCCACTTCTATTTGAAGGTTAGATACTTCTTCATAGTTTTCTTCCTCTGATGCAATCCTTATCTTGGAGAATAAGCTTTTATTAGCATAAGAGTCTTTCATTAAATAGCATTTTAAAGCGTCTATTTTCATCCAAGTAGCTACATCTAAATCTAAAGCTTTATCCACAGAGTGAAGCAGTTTATAACCTCTTATTTCATTAATGTATTCATTTAAAATTCTATGATTTAGTTCTACTAGCCATCTTTTTATAGCACCCAATTTAAAACTGTTTATTAATTTGTCGTTTAATACATCAGCTTTAGTTAATACAGCTTTCTTTTCTGGATATTTATCAATGGCGGTTAAGTTTTCGTATACAGTTGCAGGAGCTTTACCGAAGAACTTAGCTCTTTCTTCATCAGTAAAGTCTTCAAATACATCTTCTTCACTTCTATAAGCTCTTTCTTTTTCTAGATATGACGCATCTTCTCCAGGTTTTTTGGATAACTCAGCTAAAAGATCATCTTCTGTTTTATTATTAGTTACAGCATAGGTTATTCCATCTAACATAGCCATATATAGTCCTGTTACAGCCAGATAAGTATTAGTACGAGGATTTGGTGCTCTAAGTTCAAATCTTGTACCTAAAGGATTTTCTAAATCTCTTACAACTCCTATAAGTACAGATCTGTTTCTCGAAGGTATTTCAACAGAATGTCCTATAGATGTTACAATACAAACAGGTGCTTCAAATCCAGGCTTTAATCTTCTTAAGGCATCAGTTGTAGAAGAAACGAGAGGATTTATAACCTCGTAGTTTTTAAGTATTCCCATTACTGAAGCATAGCCAAAAATACTTAAAAAGTGATTTTCAGTAGAAGAAAATAGATTTATGATTTTACCACTTTTGAGTTTTAATGCTATACCTATGTGAGTATGTTCTCCACTACCAGCAACCCCTTCTATAGGTTTAGCCAGGAAAGTAACCTCTAGTCCGTTATTTCTGAAAGTTTCTTTAACTATACTCTTTGCAAGTAATTCATTATCAACAGATTGCACTGCAGTGGAATATTTCCAGTCTATTTCAAGCTGTTCCATTATATGATTAAATCTTCCCTTATCATCAATGTTGGATTTTATTCCTCCTACTTCTTTATGACCCATTTCAGGTTCCAATCCGTACAATTCCATAGTTGAAAGTGTTTGTTCCAAAGCAGTTCTTACTGCACCTTTAGTTCTGGTCCAATATTGTTCTTGTAGTGTTTGGGATGTGGATAATTCTTCGATTTCAGCAGGGTTATTAGGAGTATTTACCCAGAATTCTAGTTCTGTTGCACATGTAGCAACTACATCATCTATATCTTCATATTTTAGTCCGAAAGAAGAAAGGGAACTTGGATATTCTTTGAATAAATTTAGAAGATTTGTTTTAAAGTGTTGTATACAATTTTTTAGTACATATCTAGAATCTACAGCTTTGTGCTCATGATAGAAAAAGCATGGAATTCTAAGTGTTCCCACAGGTTTATCTGTTTCAGGATCGATATTATTAGTATTATAGTCTATATACCAATTCACATCACAATCACATACCATATCGACTTTTGCATTATTTAGTGTAGCTATACCTGGAAGAACTACAGATGAACCATCAGTTTGAATTGATCCTTTTAAAAATCCAGAGATATCTTTTAGAAAAATTTTAATAGGGATTTTCTCGTCAGTGTCATTTCCTGAAAGATCTATACCTACAAGAGATACAAATTTTATTTCAGGGTGAGAAGTTAATAGTTCTTTTAAGCTATCTTCAGATTGCATAGTCTTAGGTATTACATAGATTAAATCTTTTAACATAGTTTTTTCCTCCTATAAATGAGTTAGAAGAGCATAGATTTTTAATACTCTGTCAGTGTATAGTCAATTTAATTTATATTCTAGTTGATAAAATATAAATTATTTATTAATTATTTAAATTTTATATATTTATGATTTTATAATTAATATTCATATATGTCAATAGATTTTGAATAAATTTATGGGTCAGGTTGCAATAGTTAAAAAATATAAAATATAATATTTAATTTTAAGGATAAAGCTTAAAAATTAAGGTTATTTATTCATGTTTTTAAAAATTTGTGTAGTTTAAATCTATATTATATAATAAAATGTATAACATTTTTATTAAGTGATGAGGTGATAGAGTGGATTCTGAGGATAGGCCAATTGGTTTTTTTGATTCAGGAGTGGGGGGAATAAGTGTATTAAAAGAAGCTGTTAAGATCTTATCAAATGAAAATTTTGTTTATTTTGGGGATTCAAAGATGGCACCTTATGGAGTGAGAACAGTGGAAGAGGTTAAAAAGCTCACATTTAATGCTGTAGAATTTTTATTAAAGAAAAATATAAAGGCCTTAGTAGTAGCCTGTAATACTGCTACTAGTGCAGCTATAATAGATTTGCGAAAGGCATATAGTAAATATATGCCTATAGTAGGTATAGAACCGGCCTTAAAACCTGCAGTAGAATGTAATAGAAAGGGAAATATAATAATAATGGCAACACCTATGACTCTAGCAGAAAGTAAATTCAATAATCTTATGAAAAGATATAGCAATTCAAATATCTTGCCCCTTCCATGTAGTGGTCTAGTAGAACTTATTGAGGAGGGAAAAACAGAAGGAGAGGAAATAGAACATTATTTGGAAGAAAAATTAATTCCTTTAAAAGGAAACGGAATTGCAGCAGTAGTACTTGGATGTACCCATTATCCTTTTATAAAAAAAAGTATATCTAAAGTTTTAAATCAGGATGTTCTAATACTTGATGGAAGTAAGGGGACTGTTAGGCAGTTGAAGAGGCAGCTTATTAAATATCATATAGAAAGCAATAAAAGTAAAATTGGAAAGATAAAGATATTTAATTCTATGAATAGTCAATATATAATAAAATTAAGTTATAAACTTTTAAAAGAGTAAAGCTTTCAAATTCTGTACAGAATTTGAATTATTATCTACAAGATTAAATCAGGAGGAAAAAATGAGTAGGGTAGGAGAAAAAATAAAATCTGCAAGAATAGAATTAGGGATTAGTCAAAAATCATTGGGCAAAAAATTAGGTGTATCAGAAAAGTTTATTAATGAAGTAGAATTAGGAAGGAAAATAGCAAGTCAAGGTATAATTGATAAATTATCTAAAATTTTAGGTAAAAATATAAATGATATAACCATGTCTTTCGAGGAACAGGCATATGAAGAAGAAAAAAATGAAAAATTTTCTCCTGTACCTAAAAAAGAAAAAATCCAGGTTCAGGATGTTTGGAGTGAAGCATTTAGTTCAGTTCTAAAAAAGATACCTATTTATGGATATGATATAAATAAAGTAATTAATTTTAAGCAGTTACCTATAATAAATAATAAAGTAGAAGGATATGCTCAAGACAAAGTAATTTACTTACAAATAGAAAGTAATGATATGGAAGGTTTCAGAATACAAGATGGAGATCTGGCTTTGGGGCATATAACCGGAGAAATAGAAAATAATTCCATATGTCTGGTTGAATATAGTGGAAAAAGGGAGGTAAGACAAATAAAAAAATTGGATAACAAAAAAGTTTTACTTATAAGTGGCAGAAATAGTATAAGAACTGAAACAATAGAAATTAAGGATTTAAAAATAATTGCAAAATTAGATAAGTTGGAAATAAAGTTATAATAATGAAAAAACTATTAAATACATGATTAAAAGTTCTAATCTAAAAAAGAGTTATGGTTAGAACTTTTGTTTCATAATCATTCTTTGGAACAAATTAATAAAAATTTTGAAGGGAGGAGTAAAAAATGAAAGGTACTGTTATTGCTACATGGATGAGAACCTGCAGAAAATTATATAATGATGAAATTGTAAATGATGCTATGAATTCAGTTGGGTGGGGGTCATCTAAGATATTTTCCCCTGCTGAAAATGTAAATGACAGAGAAGTAAAAAAGGTAATAGAATATATAGCAAAATTTAATAATGAAGATACAAAAGAGTTATGGAGAAAAATAGGTGTTGATAACATAAATGCCTTTTATAAAGATTATCCAGCCTTTTTTAGACATGAAAATTTATATTCATTTTTAAGATCAATGTTTGATGTTCATGTAGCTATGACTAAAAAATTTCCAGGGGCCAAGCCGCCTTTGGTGACGATTAATCCTATATCTTCAAAAACTGCTGTATTTGAGTATAAATCTGAAAGAGGTATGTTTGATTATCTTATGGGAATGATAGAGGGAAGTGCTAAGTTTTTTGGTGAAAAATTGAAGATAGAAGAAATAGAGAGAAATAATAATTCAGTAAAATTTAAATTTATTTTTGAGAAAGAAATATATTATAAGAGGGTATATAAGTTTAATAAATTTCTTTCATTTGGAATTATAAATAATCTGGGCTTAAAAATAGGAATAATTAATTTTATATTTTGTTTAATAATTTCTATTTTAATATTTGGATTAAATGATTGGTTTAAATCCATAGTTATTTCAATATTAGTTTTTTTTGCATCATATATTTCTGGCTCTGTACTTATGAGACCTAAATACCTCATAATAGAAGCTATAGATAAAATTAATAATGGTAATTATATTGAAGATGGAGATATAGAGACAAATGATTTTTTTGAAGATATATTTAATCTTCTTAAAAAGCATAAAAGTATTATTAAAGCGGACTTTACAGGATTTAAAGGTGTAACCGATGAGATGAGTACTTTTGTATCTAATATAAATGAAATATCTAATTCTATGAACAGTACTTCAAATGAAATATCGGATGTGGTGGAACAGGTGGCCAATTGTGCTGTAGAGCAGGCGGAAAATACCCAGAATGTGGTGTCTGTATTAAATGAGAATATAAGACATTTAAATAATATAGTGGAAGATGAAAACAATAATAAACTGGAATTAGAAAAATCAATAGATAAAATAAATAATAGTTATGAGAATATAGATAATACCAGCAAGAATATATTGACTACATTGCAGAGTTTTAAAGAGGTTAATGATAAAGGATTAGAGCTTCAATCAAAAGTGAAAGATATTACCAGTATAGTTTCAGTGGTGTCAGAAATTTCAGAACAGACTAATTTATTGGCACTGAATGCTTCCATTGAGGCGGCTCGAGCTGGAGAACAAGGGAAAGGATTTGTAGTAGTAGCAGAGGAGATTAGGGTTTTAGCAGAACAGTCTCAAGGTGCAGTTAAGGATATAAATTCTAATCTAATTAAATTTGTAGATGAAATAAAAGTATTGGTAGATAAAATAGAATCGCAATTTGATGTGCTTAAAGGGGAAAGTGAAAATTTAAAAGATGTTAGAAATATAAGCTATGAAGCAACTACTGCAGCGACAGCGGTAGCTGAATCTATGATAAAAACTATAGATAAATTAAATGTACAATCGGAAGCTATATCTGGAATATATGAAAATATGGAGTCTTTAGCTGCAATTGCACAGGAAAATTCAGCATCTTCTGAAGAAGTAAGTGCCAATGTATCAAGTTATACTAATGAAATTAAAAATCTTATGAGTAATATTCATGAATTTAAGAACATAACAGAGTCCTTTAAAACCGAATTATATAAATATAAAATATAATAAGAAAACTGGCTAGAGATATTGGCCAGTTTTCTTATTATATTTTATATTAAATTCCCTGTAAATCAAAATTAGGTACGAAATTTTTAGAACAGGTTCCCGTGCTTTGGATAAATGAATTTTTTATACCCAATGAAAGGCAATAATTTATAAAAGAATTATAGTGTTTTGAATTTAAAGGTTTATTTATTTCAGGAAATTTATAAGCATTATAAAGAGGAGTATATTGGTTCATAATGCTTATGTATACTGAATCACCAAAGGTATTATAAATATAATCTATTATTTTTTTGGAATCAAATAATAGTCCGGGAAGCATAAGATGTCTTATTATAACCCCCCTTGTTATCAATCCATTTTTATCAAATGTTACACTGCCTACCTGGTTAAACATTTTTTCTATAGCTTTTGTGGCGTGAATAAAATAATCTGGAGCATTAGAGTACTTAATGGAATATTTATTGTTAAAATATTTTAGATCTGGTAGATATACATCTATATATCCTTTTAAAGCCTTTAATGCAGATATAGTTTCATAACTATTTGTATTAAATAACACCGGCAAATTAAGACCTTGTGATTTTGCTATGTCTAAAGCTTGAGTTATTTGAGGAATATAATGGGTAGGCGTAACCAAATTTATATTGTGTGCTCCCTGATTTTGTTGAAATAGAAAAATTTCACTGAGTTTTTCTACAGATACTTCCTTTCCAAAACCATTGTCACTTATTTCGTAATTTTGACAAAAAGCACATTTTAAATTGCAGTTGGAAAAAAATATAGTTCCAGAACCATTACTTCCAGAGATACAGGGCTCTTCCCAAGTGTGTAGACATACCTTGGCTATTTTTATATTTTTACCTGCATGACAAAATCCAGTATTTCCATCAAGTCTATCTATCTTACAATATCTATGGCATAATTGGCAACTTTTAAGATGATTTATCATAAAAAGCACTTCCTTAAATAATATATTATTTAGGAGTAATAATAGAATTTTATTGGTACTTTTTAAGTATATTATGATTGCATGGATGTGTCCAGGTATTATCACACAATATTATTATGAAATTAATTCTTAAAATAAAAAATTATGCATTGTATTATAAATATAAGACTGACTACTCCAAAGGCCGGGTATAGAAAAGAAATAAGATTTACAAAACCAATCTGAGATATAGGAATTATAATAAGAATAATTATAAATATTGATTTTTTATAAGATATATTAAATATTTCTTCAAAATTTTTTCCTACACTATATACATTGGATACTTCAGTAGAGAACATTTCAAGCCAGATTATAATAAGTATCATTATTTGAAGTGCTTTCCCAAAACGGTTGGCTATATAAAGCAGAGGAATTTCATATTTAAAAATATAAGGTATGTTTAAAAGTAATAAAAAATTTATAATAAGAGCTAATATAGTAAGACCCAGGGAGCCTATGATGGAACCGGCTATAAGGCTTTTCTTTTTATTTATAGAAAGTGTGAGAGGGATTAACACTCCACTATAACATAATATGTTAAATCCTGCGTATATCAATGAAGAAAAAACCCAATTATTTTTATAATGAGGTATACTTTTTAAGTAAGAGATATTTATGTTTTTATAAAAGGCCAGATATAATATGAATAAAGTAAGTATGACTAATATAAGGGAGGGTACTATAATTGAATTTATTTCCATAAGGCCTTTAATATTTCTAGATAATACGATTATAGATATAGTAAGCATTAATAATATACCTACCCATCTAGGCAGGTTAAAGTATTGGTGTATCAAAGCACCACTTCCAGCCAGTATTATTGCTGAGCTTCCCATTAAAAAAAAGGTAGTTAAAAAATTAGTAGCCATCCCTAGAAATCCAGGACTAACCAGCTTTATAAGGCCATCATAAGAATTTAATTTATATTTTATACTTATATTTATTATTATAATAGACATTATTATGTACATAATAGAACAAGCTAGTATACCTATAAAACTATTATAACCATATTGTGTGAAGAATTGGCTAATTTCTTGTCCAGATGCCAGACCTGCTCCAACCACAGTTCCTATAAAAACTGTGGATATTTGAAAAATTAAAATTATTTTTTCTTTCAAAAATATCCCTCCTCATAAAATACTTTTAATAAAACTATTCCAATATTAAAGTATATAAGTATTAAATAAAAATAATGAATTATAAATTAAAATTTTATTTGAGGGAAAAATAAGATTTGTAAAATGAAATATCATTTTTGATAAAGGGGGTGAATTTCTACTAAAATTGACTAGTGGAAAATTTATGAAAAAAATATATATATTTAAAATCATAGTTATTGCCATTTTTTTTTCAGGTATATTGTTCGGGTGTAGTTCATATGAGAGACCTAATACTACTGATATAAACGGAAATTTTGATATGAAGGCTGCAGCTAGTACCGTAGATACCTATATGAAATATCTTATGAAGAATGATATTGAAAATATTAAAAAGTTATATTCTAAAGAACTTTTAAAGAGTCCTGTAATGAATGAAAATCAAAATTTAAGTATTATGGGTTATAGTTTAAATGATAATAGTGAAGTTGGTAAATCAGGAGTTTTCAAAGTGAAAATTGTAAGATCTGATTTAAGTAAACCTTTTTCGACTTTAGATGAATACTCAGTAAAAGTTATAAAAGAAGAAAATGATTATAAAATTGGTGAAATTAGCAGCATTTTAGATAGAGAAGTTTTTGTTGAGAAAAATAGAATAAAAATGAGAAGTAAAGATAACATAAACGTAAATGTAATAATAGGTATAAATAATATGCCACAGTATGTATTTTCTAAAGATGATGAAGCGAATGTAAATAAAATGTCCGTGCCAAGAAGCAATTTTGGAATACTTGATTTTTCTTACGGAGGTGATTATTTAGCCTTAGTTACTTATGATAAAAATTCATATATAGGGGTAGTAAAAATAGATGAAAGCATGGAAGTACAATCTGATAATTCAGGCTCTTCAGATGAACAGGGAAATAGTGGAGGCACACAGCAGGAGCAAATAGATGAATATAATCAAAAAATTATAGGTAAAAATATAATAAACTTAGATATTCTAAAAAATGCCAAAGTAGAATTTTTAACATTTTCTTCTGATGAAAAGTTCATTGTAGCTCAGTATACAAATGATAGTATAGGTCACTGTATAAGAATGTATAAAATGGATTCCGGAGATATAATAAATTTTAAATTTGAAGATAACTTTCCACTTAATAAAGTAGATGTAGTTTTTTCTTCTTTTGATACAGATACATTGAACTTTGATGTTATATCTAAAGCAAACAATAGTGAATCTCTTCCTGATATAATTGGGAAATGGAGGCTGAACTTAAAAGATTTTAAGGCAGTTAAAATATGATATAATAAGCCCTAGTAGTTATGTATTATTGAAAGGATGAAAATTTATAATGCAGTGGGGAGATAAAGCATACTATAATTTAAATTATTATTTAAGAAAAAAATTTGGTTGTAAAGTATTTAAAATATCTTTAGATGGGGGATTTTCCTGTCCTAACAGAGATGGCAAGATAAGCAGTGGAGGATGTATTTTTTGTAGTGAAAGAGGAGCAGGGGATTTTGCAGGAAATAGAAATCTTTCTATAACAGAGCAATTTTATAATATAAAAAAGATGATGAATAAAAAGTGGAAACAAGGGAAATATATAGCCTATTTTCAAGCCTATACAAATACCTATGCTCCTATAGAAATTCTTAGAGAAAAATATGAAGAAGCCATGAGTCAGGAAGGTGTAGTGGGCATGGCAATAGCCACCAGACCTGATTGTCTTGAAGAGGATGTTTTAGAGCTGTTACATGAGTTTAATGAAAAAACTTATATTTGGGTAGAACTTGGACTTCAAACTTCCAATGAGTATACTGCCAGAAAAATAAATAGAGGGTACGATCTATATGCTTTTGAGAAGGCTGTATATAATCTTAGAAAGAAGAATATTGATGTAGTAACACATGTAATAATGGGTTTGCCGGGAGAAAATCAAAGTGATATGATAAATACAGTAAAATATATTTCAGATCAAGATATACAGGGAGTAAAATTTCATCTGCTTCATTTAATGAAACATACCCCTATGGTTAAATTATATAATGAAGGTAAACTGAAATTTATGAGGCAGCAGGAATATGTAGATATAATATGCATGGCTTTATCAAATATTCGTTCTGATATTGTAATCCATAGATTAACAGGAGATTCTCCTAGAGATTTACTTATAGAACCTAAATGGAGCTTAAAAAAGTGGGAAATTTTAAATGAAATTGATAAAGCCATGAAAGATAAAAACATATATCAAGGAATATATTGTAATTAGTATATTATAAAGTTATTTTTGGAAAGGCTGATGTCCAATTGAAAATAGACATAATAATATCAGCAGATGATATAAAAAAAGAAAAGATTTTACATAAATCTGTAATAGTAGTAGATATGCTTAGAGCAACCTCCGTAATAATTACTGCTATTAATAATGGATGCAGGGAAGTAATACCGGTGTTAACTATAGAAGAGGCCTTGGAAATATACCATAAAAATAAAGAAAAGTATGTAATGGGAGGAGAGAGGAAAGCTTTAAAAATAGAAGGATTCCATTGCTCTAATTCTCCTCTGGAATATAGTAGACAGATTGTAGAAAATAAGACATTAGTAATTACCACAAGTAATGGTACTAGAGCTATAAAGGGAAGTGTAATGGCTAAAAATATATTAATGGGGGCTCTTATAAATGCAGATGAAGTAGCAAATAGAAGTATAAGTCTAAATAATGATGTGGTAATAGTTAATGCAGGTACCTGTGGGCAACTTTCTATAGATGATTTCATATGCAGTGGATACATAATAAATTGTATAATAAAAAAGATAAAAGTCGATCTTACAGATATAGCCAAAACTGCATTGTATATTTATGAACAGAATCCAGATATTATAACATTTATAAAGAAAGCCTCCCATTATAAAAGAATAAAAAAATTAAAATTATATGATGATTTAGAATACTGCTGCAGGAAAGATATAATAAAAATCGTTCCAGAATATATAGATGGAATAATCAAATGTACATAAATCAATTTATTGATAAAAACCCCAGCCTATACAGTGCTGGAGTTTAGTCAAGTTATTTTTATATAATTAGATTTTACCCATCCTTTAGAATTTATTCTAGATGATCTGTTAATTTGATTTAAAGATATTTCATACCACAACTGGCTTTGAATTTTAGCAGTATCTTCAATCTTTAGTGGAGTATTTTCCTCTAAAATATTTACTATACTAGATTTTAAAGTAGGAGCTAAATAAAGGCTAGTCTTTATAGTAACTACTGCATTTGAATTTTCAGGAGTAATATAGCTTATATCTACTCGTTTTGGAGATTCTTTTGATAATTTTGATTTTAAAGAATCATTTTCATATTTTAAAGAAATTATTTGTCTCCGTTGTGATGAAAACTTGTTTGAAAAATGATACAAAATAATCCCATTTCCTATTATTAGTAGTAAAAATAAAAAAGTAAGCATTTTTAATTTCTCCATTAATATTTCTATAACATTACATTATATTCAACAACTCACTTAAAGATGAAAATTTTACACTGCCTTCCGTTAAATCTTTATATTTAAATATATACATATCAGCATGTTTTATTACATCATCCCATTGATAATCTGAATAGAAATCATATACTCCAACTACAGACATACCAGCAGCTTTGGCACCTTTGACCGCAGGTAAAATATCCTCAAATACTATACAATCTTTGGGAGATAAATTCAATTTTTTAGCAGTTAAAAGAAATATATCGGGAAAACTTTTACCTCTTTTTACTTCAGATACTGTGGTTATGGCATCAAAAAGATCATATACCTTATTTTTCCTAAGGCTTATTTCTGTTAACTCCCTAGAATTACTGGTAGCTAGGCCTATTTTAATGTTTTTTTGTTTTAATAAAAGCAAAAATTCTCTGGCACCATGCTTTAATGGTATGTTTGTAGAATATTCATAAACACACGTGTCATAACATTCATTTTGAATTTCCTCTATACTTTCAGGTAGATTAAATCTGTTCTTAAAATATTTAGCAACTTCATAAAAAGTCATAGTTTGTATAGCCTGTTTCAAATTTTCGGGCATTGGTATGTTTCTTTTATTTAAAATTTTTCTATCAATACTTTCCCACAACCACATAGAATCTACAAGGGTTCCATCCATATCAAAAATAACCCCTTTAGTGTTTTTAAGCATTATGATCACCTCATATTTAAGTATAACATCCAAATAAGGTAACATAAATACTAAAGTTTTATAAATGTAATAGCAAAATAATTTATATATAACAAAATTAGCATAATAAGGTTACAAATACAGAGTTACAAGTATATTTTAAAAACGTCTTTCTAATAGCTCGATTTTTTCCACATTTTTAAAATCTTCTAAAGAATTAATATCTAAAAGTTCCAGTATTTTATCCATACATTTACTATCTATGGAAACTTTGATTTCAGAGTTTTCGGCAAAGGCATCTATTTTATCTCTTCCCTTTTCTTTTGGTATAAGTACTTTAGGCCCGCCTACACAACCTCCAATACATCCCATTCCTTCAATAAAATTAGCTGAGATTTCCCCTTTTTCAGCACGACTTAATAACTCTTTACATTCCTTTACACCGCTTGCCTGAACTGATTTAAATAATTCCTTCTTTTCGGGGAACATCTTTTCCACAGCTTCTCCCACAGCAATAGATACCCCGCCGGTACGTGCATATAACCTTCCTCCCTTAGAAGCATATTCAGTTGAAACATCACCTTCTATCTTGGAAGGATCTATATTAAGTGCATCAAAGATATCTTTTGTTTCTGTAAAAGTAAGTACAAAGTCTATATCACCAATTATATCTTTTTCTTTTGCCTCTGCTTTTTTTGCTATACAGGGACCTATAAAAACTACTTTACATTCAGGATTTAATTTTTTAAGTACTCTTCCACCAGCGGTCATTGGTGATACAGAAGGAGATACATGCTTTACTAGATTATTGTATTTTCGTCTTAACATGCCCACCCACATAGGACAACAGCAAGAAGTTATTATAAGATCCTTTTTATCCTTTACATGGCTGTCAAATTCTACTGCTTCTTTTAAGGTTAACATATCTGCAAAGAATGCCACTTCGATCATATCTGTAAAGCCTATTTTTTTAAAAGAAGCTCTTAATTGTTCCATTGTAACGTTATCTCCGAATTGACCTGTTATGGCAGGAGCTACTATGGCTATTACAGGAGAATCACTTTTCAAGATATTAGCAAGTGGTAGAAATTGAACAGTATCCATTATAGAACCGTTAGGACAGGCATCTACACAAAAACCGCAGTCAGTACATTTATCCTTATCTATGGATGGACGATTTTTCCCCTTGTGAATAAATATAGCATCAAAAGGACAAGATTTTTCACATAGAGTTTTATCTCCATCTTTGCATTCCTGAGAACAATTGGTAACCTTATTTATTATTTTTTCATCTTTATTATAAGATTTTATTGCTTTCTTTAATTCTTCCATGAAATTTGAGCTGTAAGTTATGTTAGTGCCGCATAATGAAGATATGATTTTACAAAATTCTTCCTTATCCAACTTATGCTCGGATAGAATTTGTTCTACTGTCTCTTCAAAGTTTTCATCATAGTAGGATTTCACAATTAACTTAAATAGATCCCTATATTTGTCTTTCATAATTTTAACAACTCCTTTTCAAGCTTTTTATTCTACAATTATAACATATTTAGACACTTACAGAATAGTGCGTGATTTCCAAATTTTCAGTAATATATCTTTCATGAATAAAAAGGTAGCTAAAACCTAAAACATGCTATCATTTTAGGCTTTAGCTATTTTTAATAAACATAGATACTGGATTTGTGTAAGAAAGTATTATTTTACAGGGAGATTTTCATTATCCCCCTCACCCCTCGTAGGTACTGTTGACATTAAGAATCCTACTAATATAGAAATTAAAGCTGGGGATATTATGTTTATATAAGCTATGTAAGAAGTTTTATATAATATGAAAGCGGTTATACCAGTTATAAGTATACTTATGATAAATATATAAATTACAAATTTAGCAAAAGAACTAAAAAATTTTTTGTATAATTTATGTCTTGTGGGGCCATTGATTATTTTTACAAATAAGAAATAGGATATTAAAATCAAGAAAATATCTACAGCGGCAGATATTAAAAAATTTTTCATATTAACACCTCCAATAGGATATCGAATATAGTATTACCCTATTAGAGGTATTTTACACCTAATTATGAATTTTTTCATGGAGTTATTGATTTAAATATAATTCACCAACTTGAAAAACGTCTCCTGCCCCTATTGTTAAGAGTACATCTCCTTCTGTTAAAATGTTATTTAAATACTGAACTATTGAATTGAAGTCCTTTATGTTTCTGCACTTAACCCCTCTTTTTATAATTTGCTCACACAGCATAGCTGAACTTATTTCACCTGTGTCTTTTTCTCTTGCAGGAAATATGTCTGCTAGTATTAGTTCATCTACATTATCAAAAGCAGCAGTGAATTCTTTAAATAAACTTATAGTTCTTGAAAAAGTATGGGGTTGAAATACACAAATTATTTTTTTATGAGGATAATTTGTGGCAGCATTTAAAGTTGCTTTGATCTCTGTAGGGTGATGTGCATAATCATCTATAACCACTACACCTTTCCTCTGGCCTTTAATTTCAAATCTTCTATGGGTACCTTTAAAGTTGTTTAGTCCATCCACTATATTATCAACGGATATATTTAAAATTAAAGAAACGGATATACTGGCTAGTGCATTTAATATATTATGTTTGCCTGGAACACTTAAATTTAAGGAAAATAATTTTTTATCGGATTTATATACTTCAAAGAAAGCACGTCCTTCTTTGTCAAAGCATATATTTTTAGCAGTAATATCTCCATTTTCTATGCCGTAACTCATTACATTGCAATTTACATTTGATATGATTTTTTCCATTCTTCTATCATCGGCACAGCATACCAAATATCCTTCATTAGGAATTAGTTTCCCGAACTTTATAAATGCATTTTGTATTTCTTCTATATCTTTATAATAATCTAGATGATCTGCATCAATATTTAAGATTATACCTATAAAGGGAAAGAATTTAAGAAAGGATTCTTTATATTCACAAGCTTCTGTAATAAAGTAAGGACTATTTCCAATACGGACATTTCCACCTATTATATCTAAATTTCCACCCACAAGTATAGTAGGATCCAGATTAGCTTCAAGTGTTATGGAGGATAACATGGAAGTGGTGGTAGTTTTACCGTGAGTACCAGATACTGCTACATTATATTTATGTCCTTTCATTATTTCACCTAAAAATTCAGCCCTGTCCATAAGGGGAATATTTAAATCTTTAGCTTTTAATAGTTCTTCATTGTTTTTTGAAATTGCAGCAGTGTACACTACAAGATCTATGTCAGACGTTATATTTTGGCTTATCTGTCCTATATACACTTTTGCTCCCTTTACTTTTAATCTTTCTGTGGTTTCAGAAGATTTCACATCTGAACCAGAGACTTTAAAGCCTTTTTCCAGCAGAATTTCTGCTAGTGCACTCATACTTATTCCGCCTATGCCTATAAAATGAACTTTTTTATTTTTTATAAAATCAAATGACAATTAAATCACTCCTTATAATTAACTTAACCTATTTACTAATTATATACAAAACCTAGTTAAAAAACACACAAAATCGTACTTTTTAAAATAAAAACATGGGAAAACTCCATTTGAACTCAAGAATGACTTGATAATAAGCGTTGTTTTAGTGAGAGTTGAAATGGAATGAATTTTTGTGTATTAGTATTAGAATTAAATAAGAGTTGATTATTGATTACTTTTAGAATACAATATGAATAATAGAATAAAATCTCAAGATATTATTCGTAAAATTTATAGATAGGTGATAAGATGCAGAAATTCAGTAGAAATCATAGAATAGCGGCAATAACTAAAATTTTGCTGGAAAACCCCAATAAAATAATGAGCCTGAATAATTTTACTCTTATGTTTAATACAGCTAAGTCCACAGTAAGTGAAGATATATTAGTAGTGAAAGATACTTTGAATAAATTTCAAATGGGAAGAATAGATACTATATCTGGAGCCTCAGGAGGGATAAAGTATGTCTGTGGAATATCCAGTGAAAAGAGAAGAGAATTTGCTGAAAAATTATGTATTATTTTGAAAAATAGAGAAAGAATAATACCAGGCAATTTTTTATATATGACAGATATAATGTTTAATCCTGCTATAATATATATTGCAGGAGTGATCTTAGCATCTATTTTTATAGAGAAAAATATTGATTATGTGGTTACTGTTGAAACCAAAGGGATTCCTTTAGCTTATGAGGTGGCTAGGATGATGGGAGTCCAACTTGTAGTTGTAAGAAGAGAACAAAAGTTTACTGAAGGGTCTACTTTAACTATAAATTATGTTTCAGGTTCTACAGGAAGAATTCAAACTATGTCCTTATCTAAAAAGGCATTAAAGAAGGGGAGTAAATGTATTTTTATAGATGATTTTATGAGGGCAGGAGGAACTGCCATAGGAATAATAAATCTGTTGAAAGAATTTGAAAGTGAACTTTTGGGTATAGGGTTTTTAATAGATAATGTAGAAACCCCTAAAAAATTAGTACAGGATTATAAATCTATAGTAGATTTTAAAGGTATCGATGAAAATGGTAATGCATTGTTATTTCCTTCTGGGAATATTTAACTAATAAAATTTTCAAAAAATTTATTAGTTTTTCAAAAAACAAGAAGGAAAAATATAAGATATAGAGAATAGTATATACATAAGCATCTTGGAGGTGGATTATATGCAAATTACAGATGTCAGAGTGAGGAAAATTGCTGCCGAGGGTAAGATGAAAGCTATTGTTTCAGTAACCTTTGATAACGAATTCGTTGTTCACGATATAAAGGTTATAGAAGGTCAGAATGGTCTTTTTATAGCAATGCCAAGTAGGAAAACTCCTGATGGAGAGTTTAAGGATATTGCTCACCCAATAAATACTCAAACAAGAGAGAAGATACAAAAAGCAATTCTTGGTGAGTATGAAAAAGTAAAAAATGAGGAAACTGTTACCGAGGAAAAGGTAGAGGAATAATAAAAAGGAGTAATTACTCCTTTTTATTATTTTCAGCTATTTTATGCTATTTTTATAAGGTTGCAAATAGTTTTCATATAAAATATAATATTAAGGGATGTTTAATGACATATTGTAGAAAAGTGAAGATTTATAACCATTAAAGAGGTGTTGAAATGTATAATTGTGCTATAATACTGGCTGCAGGTGAAGGTAAAAGAATGAAATCTTCTAAACCTAAAGTACTTCATAAAATTTGCGGCAAAGAAATGATAAATGTAGTTATTGATGTTGTAAAAAAAGCACAAATAAATGATATAAATGTGGTAATTGGGAAAAATGCAGAAAAAGTAAAAAAAGCTACAGAGGTTAAAAATACAAGTTATTCTTTTCAAGATAAACAACTAGGTACAGGACATGCGGTTATTTGTGCTAGTGATTTTTTAAAAAACAAAAGAGGAATTGTAGCTGTATTTACAGGGGATTCACCTTTGATAAAAGAGGATACTATAAAAAATATGCTTGATTTTCATAGAGATGGAGGTTATGGGGTTACCATACTCACATCTATAGTACAAAATCCTTATGGATATGGAAGAATCATAAGAGGGAAAAACGGGCAAGTACTTAAGATAGTGGAACATAAGGATTGTCTACAAGAAGAGCTTCAGGTTAAGGAAATAAATTCGGGGATGTATTGTTTCGATATAGAAAGTTTAATTGAAAGCTTAGGTAAAATACATAATAATAATGCTCAAGGGGAGTATTATTTAACAGATGTTATAGAGATATTAAAGCAAGAGGGAAAAAAAATAGGTGCACTTCCCATTCCTTTTGAGGAAACTATGGGAGTCAATTCAAGGGTACAGCTTGCAGAGGCTGAAAAGATTATGAGAAACAGAATAAATAAAATACATATGGAAAATGGAGTTACGTTAATTGACCATAATAATACTTACATAGACTTAGATATTCAAATAGGAAAAGATACAATAATATATCCTGGGAATGTTTTTCAAGGGAATACTGTTATAGGCGAAAATTGTATTTTTTATCCTAATTCTAGAATACAAAGTAGTATAATAAAGGATAATGTAACAGTGGAGAATTCTGTAGTATTAGAAAGTACAATAGGGGAAAATACTAGTGTAGGGCCTTTTGCTTATATAAGACCTGAAACTACAATAGGAAAATCTGTGAAGATAGGTGATTTTGTAGAAGTCAAAAAGTCTACAATAGGTGATAATACAAAAGTATCTCATTTGACATACATAGGGGATGCTGAAGTTGGAAGCAAGTGCAATTTTGGCTGTGGAACTGTTGTAGTAAACTATGATGGAAAAAATAAGAATAAAACCTTGATCGGAAATAATTCATTTATAGGATGTAATACAAATTTGGTGTCTCCAGTTAAGGTTAATGACAATACTTATATAGCTGCAGGTTCTACTATAACAGATGAAGTCCCAGAAGGTGCACTGGCTATAGCAAGGGCACGGCAGGTGAATAAGAAGAGTTGGGTGTATAAAAAAGGATTAAAGAAATAAAAATTTTTAGGAGGGCTTTACATAATGATAACCCATGGTAAAAATATTAAAATTTTTGCAGGAAATTCTCATCCTGATTTAGCTAAACAAATAGGGGATATTTTAGGCATTAAAGTAGGAGATTCCAAAGTTACAACTTTTAGTGATGGGGAAATATGTGTAAATATTAATGAAACAGTAAGAGGAATGGATGTATTTATAGTTCAATCCACAAATAATCCAGTAAATGACAATTTGATGGAACTTTTAATTATGATTGATGCTTTTAAAAGAGCCTCTGCAGGAAGAATAACTGCTGTAATACCTTATTATGGTTATGCAAGACAAGATAGAAAGGCTAAGGCAAGGGATCCAATTACAGCAAAACTTGTAGCTGATATATTAACAGCTACCGGTGCAGATAGAGTACTTACAATGGATTTACATGCTTCTCAAATTCAGGGATATTTTAATATACCTCTTGATCATCTTTTAGGAACACCTATACTTGCAAAATATTTTATACAAAAAGGATTTGATGAAAAGGATGATGTGGTTGTGGTTTCTCCGGATCTTGGAAGCGTAACTAGAGCCAGAAAGTTTGCAGATAAACTTCATGCGTCCATAGCTATTATAGATAAAAGGAGACCTAGAGTTAATGTATCAGAAATAATGAATATAATTGGAGATATAAAAGATAAGACCGTTATATTAGTAGATGATATGATAGATACAGCAGGTACAATAACAAATGGAGCTAATGCTCTTATAGAACGGGGAGCAAAAGAGGTTTATGCATGCTGTACCCATGCTGTTTTATCTGGACCTGCAATAGAAAGAATAAAGAACTCTGCTATAAAAGAGTTAGTAATGTTAAACACAATAAATTTACCAGAGAACAAGATACTGGATAACTTCAAGATATTATCTATAGCTCCAGTATTTGCTGAAGCTATAAGAAGAATATATGAAGATATTTCGGTGAGTAAATTATTCGAAGATTAATAATATAAAGGCATGTGGAAATAACCCACATGCCTTTATAGCGGTGATTTTGAGGCTTAGGTGAAGTTTGGTAGTAAGACATGTTTTATCCATTTAAATCTTATAGGATAAATATTTGTAACTTATTTGTAACTTTTGAAGATACAATATTATTTAGGCTAAAATATATGATAGATTTAATATAGGAATAATCGTTTAAGTATAATTATTTGACAATATTTGATTAAAAATTATATAAAGGGGTTAAAATCATGTAACTTATAGAATTATTTATCCAAATGTGGTAATTAGCTAATATTCCAATTTTCTTCAAAGTAGGAGATAAGCATTTCCTATAGCAAACTTCATCTGAACCTAATAATCATTTGTTCTAGGGGAGCAGCAGAGCTTATCTTATATTTTAGAGAAATTTTAGAAGTATTTTGGTAATGCTAGCTTTAGGATAAATATAGGTACGTGTTTATAATTTTAGGAGGGGAATGAAATGGAAGGCTCAATAGGAAAAATTTTAATTGTAGATGATGATGAAAATATATGTGAAGTAATAAAAATGTATGTGGAGAGTGCTGGCTATGAAGTGCAAGTTGCAAATGATGGAAAGTCAGCAGAAACAACATTTTTAGAATATAAACCGGATTTAGTGATCCTAGATATAATGCTTCCTAATATCGATGGAATAGATGTTCTTAAATGGATAAGAAAAGATTATGAAACTCCTGTAATTATGCTTACCGCAAAAGGAGAAACCTTTGATAAAGTTTTAGGGCTTGAACTTGGAGCAGATGATTATATAGTAAAGCCTTTTGAACCTAAGGAGATGTTAGCAAGGATTAAAGCAGTACTTAGGAGATACAGCGTAGATAATGAAAACAAAGAAGTATTGAAATTTGAACAGTTAACTATTGATATAAATTCCTATACAGTTACCTATAGAAATGAAGATATAAAGATGCCGCCAAAAGAGTTTGAATTATTATATTACCTGGCTAATAATAAAAATAGAGTATTTACTAGAGAGCAGCTTTTATGTGAAGTGTGGGGATATGATTATCCTGGAGATTCTAGAACTGTAGATGTACATGTTAAAAGATTAAGAGAAAAACTTCAAGGAGGACCTAACTGGCAAATAGAAACAGTATGGGGTGTTGGATATAAGTTTGAGGTGAAGTAGATGAAAAAGGGATTATTTTCAAAGCTTGTAGCTGCATTTACTGCAATTATTATAGTAAGTTTTGTAATGACAGCAGCTTTTTTGTCTTACTGGTTTGAGAGTTATTATTTTGAACAGAGAAAAAGTCAGCTGCTTAAAGAATCCCAATTTATAAGTTATAAGGCACTTCAATATTTAGCAGGAGACTTAACTTCAGATGAGATAAATGAAACTTTAAATAATATAGCCAAGTATCTTTCAGCGGATATATGGCTTGTGGATAACTATGGCTATGTGTATTCAGTATCAAAAAGTGAACACAAACAATTAGTAACTAATCCCACTCAGATAGTTACTAAAGATTTGGAGGAGCTTAGAGAAAATAAAACTGTAGATAAAAAAGAAATTAATTCAGATATACTTGTGGATCCAGTACATACTTTTGAAATACCTATTTTTTCAAATGGAGTTTTTAAAGGTGCTATACTTATGCATACTTCCATAAATGAACTAAGAGAACCTTTAAAGAGAGTATATGAAATTATATGGATATCTGCTATCTTAGCTATTATAATATGCTGTGTTGTAATTTATTATCTTTCTCAGAGAATAATAGTATATCCACTTAAGAAGATTAATTATGTAGCAGATAAAATATCAAAAGGAGAAGTGGAAAAAAGAGTATGTATAAATTCAAATGATGAAATTGGAGAATTGGCTAAATCTTTTAATAGTATGGCGGATTCACTGGAACAAGTGGAAAAAAACAGGAGACATTTTATATCTAATGTATCTCATGAAATAAGATCTCCATTAACGTCTATAAAAGGGTTTATAGGCGGAATGATTGACGGCATTATTCCGCATGAAAAACAAAATTATTATTTGTCAGTTACTTATTCTGAAATACAGAGACTTACAAGACTTGTAAATGATCTTTTGGATTTATCCGCTATTGAAGCGGGGCAATTCAAGCTTAGAATAGAGGAATTAGATATAAATGAAATTATAAGATTATGTATTATAAAATTTCAAACTAAAATAAACGAAAAAAAATTAAAAGTAGACGTAGTTATGGAAAATGACAAACTTTATGTAGCTGCAGATAGAGATAGAATAAATCAGGTGGTCACAAATCTGATAGATAATGCTGTTAAGTATGTAAATGTAGGTGGTAATATAAAAGTTTCAACTAAAATTAAGGGAGAGAAAGCATTTATATCTGTTTATAATGATGGTGATGGAATACCAGAATCAGAGCTGAAACATATATGGGATAGATTTTATAAATCAGATAAGTCAAGAACTTCAAAAGTTAGTACAGGGCTTGGACTTTCTATTGTAAGGAGTATATTAACACAACTAGGAGAAGATATATGGGTTGAGAATAGAGAATCTGGTGGCATTATATTTGCATTTACTTTAAAAAGGATTTAAGAAATTATTACATTCTGTTCATATTTGTGTAAAAATTTTTTACTATAATAACTCTAAATTTCAGTTATGAGGTGTATTTAATGAATGATAACAACAGATATGATGACATAAAAGACGTTTACTGGGAAAAAGTAGATGCAGATAGTGGAAAAATAAAATTTATAAATATGAATAGGCGATCGACTGTAAGAACATTGGTTAAACTGTGTTGTTTTATACTGGTGGCAGCTGTTTCGGGAGGCATATCTGGGGCATATATAGCAAATAAGAAGGAAAGTACCAAAATCTATACGCCTGATAATCAGTTATTGGTGGAATCTAATAAAGGCAATAAAAAACAAGAAGATACATCTGAAGATAATATATATACAAATTCTATATCGAAAGTAGCACAAACGGTAGGTTTATCTGTAGTTGGTATAAGCAATAAGGCAGAAGGATATTTTGGATTAGAGGATATGGGAAGTGGATCGGGTATAATAGTTGATTCAAATGGATATATAGCCACTAATTATCATGTAATAGAAGGGGCAGATAAGGTTACAGTAAGACTTTCAAGTGGAAGGATTCTAGATGCATCTATATTGGGAGTTAATCAGCAGGCCGATTTAGCTGTAATAAAGGTGGATGCTAAAAATCTTCCTGTAGTTAAATTTGGAGATTCTTCAGAGGTAAAAGTAGGTGATATTGTAATTGCCGTAGGGAATTCTCTAGGTCAGGAGTTTCCAAGTGTTACTGCAGGTATAATAAGTGCATTAAATAGAAAAATAGAGTATAATGGAACTGTATACAAAGTTATTCAAACAGATGCGGCTACAAATCCCGGAAATAGCGGAGGCGCTCTTTGTAATATAAAAGGTTATGTTATAGGTATTAATACTTTGAAGATAGGTTCTGATTCCAATGTAGAGGGTATAAGTTTTGCAATAAATATAAATGATGCTAAAAATATAATAAAATCCCTTATGAGTTATGGGGAAGTTTCAAAGCCTTACTTGGGCATATATGGTGAAAGTGTAACATCACAGAATAATAATGTTCAAGGGGTGTACATACAACAGGTGGAGAAAGATAGTGGTGCTGCAGCTTCAGGTATAAAACCTACGGATATATTGACAGAAATAGATGGTAAGAAGGTAAAGAGTTTATCAGATATAGAAGGGATACTGCAAGGACATAAGGTAGGAGATAAGGTTTTAGGGAAGATATGGAGAAATGGTAAAATCATAGAAATAGAAATAGTTCTTTCTGAAAATAAAGAAAGTGAATAATAAAGAGACTATTGTAAGTCTCTTTATTATTTATGTTTTTTAGTATAATATATTATTAAGATGATAATTTAAAGCTTAGATTGGAGTAAGAACATGTTTTTAATAGTTGGTTTAGGAAATATAGGAGTTAAATATCACCGTACAAGACATAATATTGGATTTGATTTTATAGATTTAGTGAGCAAAAAGTATAATATTACCTTAAATAGGGAAAAATTTAAAGGAAATTATGGAGAAGGGTTCATAGGACAAAATAAAGTTATATTATTGAAACCTGGTACTTATATGAATCTAAGTGGGGAAAGTGTAAGAGAAGCTGTAAATTTTTATAAGATTGAAAATGACCATATGATAATTATATATGATGATATAGATATAGATATTGGAAGGTTTAGAATAAGGTCTCGGGGAAGTGCTGGAGGACATAATGGTATAAAAAATATAATATTAAATCTAGGAACGGATGTATTTCCAAGAATAAAAATAGGTATTGGACATCCTACTGTAGATCTTGTATCTTATGTTCTTGGAAAGTTCTCTGAAGATGATAGGATTAATATAGAAAAGGTTTTAAAAACTAGTGTAGAAGCATTAGAGTGTATTACGGATTTTGGCATAGAAGTAGCTATGAATAAGTTTAATGGATTTAAGCTGTGAAATTTTATAATGTTACTTCAAACCGTTTAGTTTCTTTAATATAGAGAAACTAACGGTTATTGTGCGTTTGATTTTTTATGAATAAATATTATAGGGTGGTTGTTAAAATGAGACTAGATGGACTTATGGAACCTATTAGAAAAAGCAGTGAATTTGGAGATATTATAGCGGGGATAGATAGAAAGAAGTTTCCTATAGCGGTATTTGGACTTTCGGAATCTTCTAGAAGTTATTTAATATATGCAGTATATAATCAGCAAGATAAGCCTTTTTTAATCATTACTCATAGTGATGTAGAGGCTAGAAAGTTATACGAAGATTTGTGTTTCTATTTACCACAAGTATATTATTTTCCTACTAAAGAAGTAGTGTTCTATAATATAGATGCTATATCTGGGGATCTAAGATGGGAAAGATTAAAAGTTATAAGAGAAATGTTGAATCCGGGTAAAAAAATCATAATAACTTGTGTGGAATCCTTAGCTTCTGTATATGTGCCTGTAGAATTGTATAAAAATTACATATTTAAGATATCTGTGGGGGATAAAGTAGATTTTAAAAATATTAGTGAAAAATTAATACAGTGTGGATATGAGAGAATGGAAATGGTAGAGAGAAGAGGACAATTTTCTATAAGAGGGGGTATAATGGATATATATTCTCCTATTTCACAAGAACCCTATAGAGTTGAATTATTCGGTGATGAGGTAGAATCTATCAGAAATTTCAATTTAGAATCTCAAAGAAGTATTGAAAAGATAAATAATATAGAAATATTTGCTGCAAAGGAGATTATATTTGACAGAGAGCGAATTGAAATAGGAAAAAGCAAAATAAAAGAGGATTTAGCATCAATAGTAGAAAAACTAAAAGAGAATAAAAATAATGAAGGAATGGAAAAGATAAAAACGATAACAAACAAAAATCTGGAAACCCTTCAAGAAACATGGACATTTGAGAGTATAGATAGCTTTCTACCTTATTTTTATGAACATACTTCTTCTTTCTTAGATTATGCAAAAAATTATTTTGTGATTGTAGATGATATAAAAAGATGTAGTGGAAAATTAGATAGTGTATATTTTGAGTTTCTGGAAAATTATAAAAATTTTCTGGAAAGGGGGAATGTATTACCAGGACAGAGTAAAATGTTACTTGATAGATCTGAATTGATTGATGAACTTAATTATAGAGAAATTATTATATTAGATGCTATTGCCAAATCTACTAAAATTCTTCCACCAAAACTAATAGTGAATTTCACCCAGATAACTTTAAATAATTATCAGGGCAAATTAGAGCTTCTTATTGAAGAAATAAAGCATAAGAAATCTAAAAGCTTTAAAATTTTAATTTTATCCGGTACAAGGGCAAGAGGAGAAAGGCTAGTAGATACCTTAAGGGATAACGGAATTGAAAGTAGTTATAGGGATGTGGTGAACGAAATTAGGCCTGGTGAAGTGGTTATAACTTTTGGAAATCAATTAAAAGGGTTTGAGTATCCAGAGATTAAGATAAGTGTTATTTCCGATAAAGAGGTTTTTGGGAAAGCTAAAAGAAAAAATATAAGAAAAACTAATAAAAAGGGAACAAGTAAGATAAAAAGTTTTACAGAATTGAAACCAGGGGATTTTATAGTTCATGTAAACCACGGTATAGGAGTATATAAAGGAATAAAACAGCTGGAACTTCAAGGGCATAAAAAAGATTATCTGGAACTTGTGTATGAATGTGAGGATAAATTATATGTACCAGTAGAACAGCTTGATATGGTACAAAAGTACATAGGCTCAGAGGGGAAAAATCCAAAGATAAATAAACTAGGAAGCTCAGAATGGAGTAAAGTTAAAAAGAAGGCAAAGAAATCAATAGAAGAGATGGCAGAGGATTTGATAAAATTGTATGCAATCAGGTCTACTTTAAAGGGATATAAATATTCAAAAGATACTATATGGCAAAAACAATTTGAGGATGAATTTCCCTATGAAGAAACTCCAGATCAGCTATCTACTATACAGGATATAAAGATGGATATGGAATCAGATAAAGTAATGGATAGATTACTTTGCGGGGATGTAGGCTATGGTAAAACGGAAGTTGCAGTGAGGGCTGCTTTTAAAGCGGTGATGGATGGCAAGCAAGTAGCTTTTTTAGTTCCAACTACAATATTGGCACAGCAGCATTATAATAATTTTATTCAAAGATTTTCTGATTTTCCTGTAAAAATAGACATGATAAGTAGATTTAAAACTGCCGCACAACAAAAGGCTACTATAAAAGCTGTTAAAATAGGAGATGTAGATGTACTTATTGGAACTCATAGAATACTTCAAAAAGATGTACAATTTAAGGACTTGGGGCTTCTTATTATAGATGAGGAACAAAGATTTGGAGTTAGCCATAAAGAAAAAATTAAACAGATAAGAAAGAATGTAGATGTATTAACTCTAAGTGCCACCCCTATACCTAGAACACTTCATATGTCCCTTGTGGGAGTTAGAGATATAAGCGTTATAGAAACACCACCAGATGAAAGATATCCTATACAAACTTATGTAGTTGAATACAATGACCAGCTGATTAGGGATGCTGTTTTAAGAGAGTTAAGCAGAGGAGGACAGGTTTACTTTGTATATAACAGGGTGGAGAGTATAAAGGAAATGGCATCTTACATAGCTAAGTTGATTCCAGAAGGTAAAGTGGCAGTGGCTCATGGTCAAATGCAAGAGAGGGAACTTGAAGGAATAATAATGGACTTCATGCAGAATAAGTATGATATTTTAGTATCTACTACTATAATAGAAACGGGCATGGACATACAAAATGTAAATACCATGGTAATATATGATGCGGATAAAATGGGACTATCTCAATTATATCAATTAAGAGGAAGGGTGGGAAGAACTAATAGAATAGCCTATTGTTATTTAAGTTATCGCAAGGATAAAGTTCTTAAAGAAGTGGCAGAAAAAAGACTTAAGGTTATTAAAGAATTCACTGAATTGGGTTCTGGATTTAAAATAGCATTAAAAGATCTGGAGATAAGGGGAGCAGGTAATATGATGGGTTCCTCTCAACATGGGCACATGGCAGCTATAGGATATGATTTATATTGTAGAATGCTTGAGGATTCTATAAAATTGATAAAGGGTGAGATAGATAAGGAACCGGTAGAAACTACAGTGGAATTGAAAGTAGATGCATATATACCGGATAATTATATAGAAAATGAAGTCCAAAAAATAGAAGTGTATAAGAAAATAGCCGCTATAAGTTCCTATGAAGATATGTTGGATATAAAAGAGGAATTAGAGGATAGGTTCTATGATATACCACCATCTGTGTATAATTTGATGGATATAGCTTATATAAGAAGTATAGGTAAGGAACTTGGAATAGAATCTATAAAAGAATCAAAAAATGAAGTGGCCTTTACCTTTCAGAATGAAGATAGAGTAGATAAAAATATATTAAAGGCATTGGTGAAAACTTATTTTGGTAAAATAGTTTTAAAAATGAATAAAAAACTTAGTTTTGGATATACATTAAAAGATGTAAAGAGAGAAAATCTTTTGAGTAATGTTAAGGAAATTGTTAAATATATGATACAAATATATGAACAAAAATAGTTTTGTAGTAAAAATGCTTTTATGTTAAAATAAATTTGTATTTTGTAAAACTTGAAGAAAGTGGGGGAATAAACTGTGAAAAATATAGGAAGGTTGGCGGTTACTGCACTTATAGCAGTATTTATATTTTCAGTAACTGGATGCAATATGATAGAGAAAACACCAGAGGCCATAGCTAAGAGTATGGTAGCAGAGGTTAATGGGGAGAAGATAACAAGAAGTGATCTAGATAAGGATCCAAATACAATACAATTAATAGCCCAAGTTAAGCAGCAATATGGGGAAAACTATAAAGAAAATGAAGATGCGGTTAATACTATAAAGACTCAAAAAGAGCAGATACTTGATGATTTAATTACAAATAAGGTAGTTGCACAAAAAGCTAAGGAATTGAAACTTTTACCGGATGAGACTAAACTTAAATCTGATATGGAGACTCAAATTGCACAACTTAAGAAACAGAATTTTAATGATGATGCAGAACAATTTAATACTGCATTAAAAGCACAGGGATTTACTGAAGAATCATTTAAAGCTATGTTTTTATCTCAGTTGAGAACTCAGCAGACTCTGGAAAAAGTAACTGAGAGTATTTCAAAAAATATAAAAATAACAGATAAGGAAATAGAAGATTATTATAATGCCAATAAGAGTAAATATACAGAACAACCTAATAAGATGCATTTGGCTCACATACTGGTAAAGACTGAAGATGAAGCCAAGAAAGTAAAAAAGAGATTAGATGATGGAGAAGATTTTGCAAAAGTTGCAAAAGAAGTATCGGAAGATACAGCTAGTAAAGATAACGGTGGAGATTTAGGAACTGTAAATTATGATAATTCAGGATTTGATGCTGATTTTATGGCAGGAGCTCTGGCATTAAAAGAAGGTGCTATATCAAAACCAGTTAAAAGTAGTTTTGGATATCATATAATAAAGTGTATAAAAAAGGAAGAATATCCAGTTAAGGCTCTTAGTGCAGTTAAGGATCAGATAAAAACACAACTTGAAAGTGATAAAAAGAACAGTTTAGTTTCCCAAAAAATTCAGGAATGGAAAAAAGCTTCTACCATAACTAAAAAAGAGAAAAATATTATATAGAAGAGATTACATATCAAGTGATTCTTAGAAAAACTTATATTTAACTTGGAATGTTCTAAATTTATTTGGAAAATAACTTTAGAATAAAAAGCTTTAAAAGAACTGTAGTATGTATTATTACAGTTTTTTTTAAGTTTTTTCTAATTTAAATAACAATTGTGTATAAAATTTCATGTTTAGAAAGATAATAATAATACAAGTTATATATAATTTTTAAGGAGGAATCAATTAAGTATGAAAGCAACAGGAATTGTTAGAAGAATAGACGATTTAGGTAGAGTTGTTATACCAAAGGAAATAAGAAGGACTCTTAGAATAAGGGAGGGAGATCCTTTAGAGATATTTACAGACAGAGAAGGAGGAGTCATACTGAAAAAATATTCTCCTATTGGAGAGTTAAGTGATTTTTCAAAAGGGTATACAGAATCACTTCAGCAGACTATAGGTCATATAGTTATGATTTGTGATAAAGACAGCGTAGTATCCGTAACTGGTACACCAAAAAAGGAATATATAGAAAAGAAAATAAGTCCTGAACTAGAAAAACTTATAGAAGATAGAAGGACAGTATCAACATGTAGGAATGAAAATCAGATTATTCCGTTATATGATGATGAGGACATAGAAGGAAAGTATTCAGCTCAGGTTATATGTCCTATAATAGCAGGAGGAGATGCAATTGGAGCTGTAATAATAGTGTCAAAAGAAGAAGCTGAATTTGGGGATGTGGAAATTAAATTAGCCGAAACTGCATCATCCTTTTTAGGAAAGCAAATGGAACAATAGATAATAGTGGCAGCAAAGCTGCCATTTTATTTTTATCCATTGATATATTAAGACATTATTGACTGAAATATAAAAAATATTCACTTAAAGTAATAATAGCCTCTGGTTTTAAATAATTATAAACAGGGAAATAAATTGTTTGGTAATATAGTAAGCTGGAGGTATATTTATGAAAAAACAATCGCTTATAAAAGGAACCGTTGTATTAGGAATAGCGGGTATAATATCTAAATTTTTAGGTCTATTTTTTAGATGGCCTCTTCAAATGCTTATTGGAGATGAAGGTGTAGGATATTATCAGATGTCTTTTCCATTATATATGTTTTTTATTGCGGTGGCGTCAGGCATACCGGTAGCAGTATCTAAAATGGTATCCGAAAGAAATGCTACAGGGGATTATGAGGGAGTAATTCAGGTATTTAAAAAATCCGTACTTTTAATGTTTGTCTTAGGGACAGGTTTTACGGCCATACTTCTTATATTTTCTGACCCTATTATACATTTTTTAAAATGGGATAAAAAATCCTATTATTCTCTAGTAGCAATTGCATTTGCACCTATGTTTATATCTATAATGAGTGCTTTTAGAGGATTCTTTCAAGGACTCCAAAATATGAATTATACTGCTATGTCTCAAGTGGTAGAGCAAATAGGAAGAATATTGGTAGGAGTTGGACTTGCATATTTACTTTTACCTAAAGGCATAGAGTATTCCGCAGGAGGGGCGGCATTGGGAGCTGCTGCCGGAGGACTATTTGGGGGAATATATCTAATAATTAAATATGTTCATGTGAGAAAAGAGATAAAGGTATTTAAAGTATCAGATAATAAAGAAATATTGACTAAATTACTATACATAGCAGTTCCAGTATCTCTGGGAGCGGCTGTAAGCAGTATAATGAGTCTTATAGACTCAGCTTTGGTACCCCAAAAATTACTAGAAGCGGGATTTACATATAGGGATGCTGCCATATTATATGGACAACTCACTGGGAAAGCCTTTATATTAATAAATGTACCCTTAACATTATCCTCTGCATTATGTGCTTCTCTAATGCCTATAATTGCAGAATCCCATATATTAAATAAAAAGGTTGATGTTATAAACAAAGTAGATCTATCCTTTAAACTTTCTAATGTAATTGCATTCCCATCCATGTTAGGATTATATACTTTGGCATATCCAATTTTAGATCTAATATTTCCTGGTCAGTCTGCAGGCTTTAATATACTACAATATTCAGCCTTATCTATACCATTTATAATATTAGTGCAGACATCCACAGCTATATTGCAGGGAGTAGGATATTATATTAGACCTGTATTTAATTTAGCTGTAGGATGCATTATAAAAATAATTATAACTTTATCTATGGTACCCGTTCCTTCTATAAATATTTATGGAGCAATTTTAGGAAGTATAGGAGGATATGCGGTAACATGTGTTTTAAATATAGTATTTTTAAGTAAAAAGTTAAAAATAAATATGAATTATTTCCAGACTATGGTTAAACCAGCATTTGCTTCTTTTTTTATGATAGGATCTGTTGTAATTATATATTGGTACGTCTATAATTATACCATGAGCAGCAGAATAGCCTGTTTTTTATCTATTATTTCAGGTCTAATTATATATGTGCCTCTTATAGTTGTATTTGGCATATTTAAATATAGTTATATAAAAGATAAATTTTTAAAGAAATAAGGAGAGGTTACAAGTGATTAAAGTAGTAGGATTAGGTCCTGGTTCTCCAGATTCCCTTACCATGGGTACTATTGATATACTAAAAAATACAGATAGAATTTATTTAAGAACAGAAAAACACCCTACGGTAAGCTATTTAAGACAGTTAGGCATTAATTTTGAAACTTATGATTATGTATATGAAAAAGAAAAAAAATTTGAAGATGTATATAGTAATATTGTAAAAGATTTAATATTTAAAGAAAAACAATTTAAAGAAATAGTTTATGGGGTACCAGGTCATCCACTGGTAGCGGAAAAATCTGTTATGTTATTGTTAAAACTGTGCGAAAAGCAAGCTATAGATGTAAAAGTAATACCTTCAGTTAGTTTTATAGATGTAATTATGGAAAGATTAAAAATAAATGTAGTTGAAGGAATAAAAATAATAGACGCTTTTGATATAAAAAGTCATCTGATGGATAAACGAGTAGGAATAATAATAACACAGGTATATGATAGGCTAATTGCATCAGAGGTAAAGTTGGCACTTATGGATTATTATAAAGATGATACAAATATATTTTTTATAAGAGCTGCGGGGGTTGAAGGAATAGAAAGTATAAGGGAAATTAAATTATATGAGCTTGACAGACAAAGTGATATAGATTATTTAACTTCAGTTTATATACCTAAAGGTATAGAAATCATCTATGATTTAAAAGATTTGTTAGATATAATGGAAAGATTAAGAAGTGAAACAGGATGTCCGTGGGATAAAGAACAAAATCATGATAGTTTAAAAAAATACCTTATAGAAGAAAGTTATGAAGTTATAGAATCCATAGAAGAAAAAGATGATACAAAATTAGTAGAAGAATTAGGAGACGTATTATTACAGGTGATTTTTCATTGTCAAATAGGAAAAGAGGAAGGTTTTTTCAATATAAATGATGTAATTAGGGCTATATGTGATAAAATGATAAAGAGACATCCACATGTATTTGGAAATATGGAAATTGATAATTCTAAGGAGGTGCTAGCAAGCTGGGATAAAATAAAGAAAAAGGAACAAGGATTAAAAACATATACAGATGAACTCAGACATGTAGCTAAAACTTTACCGGCCTTAATGAGAGCTTTTAAGGTTCAGGAAAAAGCCGCAAAGGTAGGTTTTGACTGGGAAAAAGTTGAATATGCTTTAGATAAGGTATTAGAGGAATATTATGAAGTCAAAGAGGTATATAAAGGTGAACAAAAGGTAAAAATATTAGAAGAAATAGGGGATTTAATATTTGCATGTGTAAATGTTGCAAGATTCCTTGACATTGACCCCGAGTTTGCATTAAATTATACTATAGAGAAATTTATAAGGCGTTTTGCATATATAGAAAAAAATTCTAGAGAACATGGATTAGATATGGCAAATATGACTTTGGATGAAATGGATGAACTTTGGGAGGAAGCCAAAAATAAGTTTTAAATACTTTGTATAAAAAAGAAGGAATTTTTAATTATGTATAGAATATGCTAATATGCCTATATAAAAAATATGTTTAGTAATTCAGAAAGCAATAACAATTTTAAAGATATGTACAAATATACATAAATAAATGGTAAATATTTTTTGTATATTATCTAAGTGTATTTAAGGTTCATCCACATATTTTGTAATTTGATACTTGTAAATAATACAAATGTATTTAAATTAGGCATTCTCAACATACATTGATAATAAATGTTAATTATCATAAAATATAAGGGTGAACCTGTATTTGTTGATTAAATTAAATTTTAATTTTAAAATTTAATTTAAGAATAGCCAAAGCTTCGTTTATAGTATAGGTATGTATATTTGTGTACTTTTATCTATAAAAATAAGAGGAGGTAAAAAGATGAATAAATCAGAATTAATTGTTGGTATAGCAGAAAAATCCAAGTTAACTAAAAAAGATGCAGAGGCAGCTTTAAAGGGATTCATAGAAAGTGTAGAGGAGACATTAGAAAAAGGAGAGAAAGTTCAATTAGTAGGGTTCGGGACATTTGAAACAAGAAAAAGAGCTGCAAGAGTTGGAAGAAATCCAAGGACTAAAGAAGTGATAAACATACCAGAATCAACAGTTCCTGTATTTAAGGCTGGTAAGGAATTTAGAGATAAAGTAAATAAATAGTATAGTTTATACAAAACGCCTGGATGAAAATCCGGGCTTTTCCTTTTAAATATATGATATAACAAACTAAATAAGTATTAGATCAGGAGGATTAAATATGAGATTGGATAAATATCTTAAGGTATCCAGAATAATAAAAAGAAGAACAATAGCAAAGGAAGCCTGTGAAGGCGGACGAGTTACTATAAATGGTAAAATAGCCAAACCTAGTACGGAAGTTAAAGAAGGAGATATAATAGAAATTAAATATGCAAATAGATCTCTAAAGGCAAAGATTCTGGATATTCAAAATCATGTTAAAAAAGAAGAAGTTCAAAATATGTATGAAATAATTTCAGGTTAAGAATATATGGTAATATAATTTATTCAGCTCACATATATTTATTATATGTGGAGGGGATGTTTTATGGAGAAAAAAGAAATAAATATAGAACATAAGAAGAGTCTTCTGAGTCTTGAAAGTAGGAGGAAGTTAATTTTAACGGGTATTATAGAAGTAGTCAGTTTTAATGAAGACCAAATAGTTTTAAATACTAATCTTGGAACCCTCAATATAAAAGGAAAAGATCTGAAAATGAATAAGTTGGATGTACAAAATGGCGATGTTGTTATTATAGGAGTTATAAATGCCTGTGTATATACAAGCAGTGAACCCAAAAAAAAGAGACAAAATCTAATATCAAAGATATTTAAATAATAAAGATATAGTTATTTAGGAAAGGGTTACTATGATTATATCAATAGGAGAACAAATTCGACTTATAATATTTAGTATTATGGCAGGAATAATAACCGGAATATTATTTGATTTTTATAGGTTAATACGAGGATACTCTAATTTAAGTAAAATAATAATGTTCATAGAAGATACTCTGTTTTGGATATTTACCGCTATAATTGTATTCGTGTTTTTACTTTATACTAATTATGCATATATGGGTATGTATGCATATGTATTATTAGCAGTAGGAATATATATATATATGAAATTTTTCAGCAATATATTTGTAAAATTTCACAAGAGCCTATTTAAAGTGTGGGGAAGGATTTTTAGGATAATTATAAATATATTATGTTATCCATTCCAGTACCTTATTTATAATATCGCGAGAAAAAATAAAAAAAATTATAAAAATTAACTTGAAGAAAATGAAAAATCAAATTACAATATAAATATGATGTTTTATAGTTAATGGATTATTAATGTTTGTTGAAAAAAGTATATACTATAGATATTTTAAATCATAGAAAATTGGTGATTATTTAATGAAAGTAAGAATTAAATGGAAAAAAATATTTTTTTTATTAATAATTCTATATGTGGTATATATTTTTGTAAGTCAACAGATTACTATGTATAATATAAAAAAACAGATTACTGAGAGAAAAGTTGAAGAGATTAGGATGAAACAAAAAAATCAAAAATTACAGGATGAAGTTAAGATGTCTACATCTGATGCTTACATAGAAAAGTTAGCTAGAGAAAAATTAGGTCTTATTAATGAAGGTGAAACTCCTGTAATAGACAAAAAAAATTAATAGTCATCAATATATAATAAATAATAAAAGTAGAATTTTAAGTGTCTACAGAAATTATGGAGGATAAATTGTTGTGGAACTAGAAAAAATTTCAGGGAAGGATCCAAGGAGTCCTACTCTGAAGGGGAAGAAGAAGATTATATTATATAGTATTATTTTTAAGGAGGAGTCTTTTTAATATGACCTTAAAGGCAGGAAGCATACTAGAAGGTACAGTGATTAATATTACCAGTTTTGGAGCATTCGTGGACGTTAATGGTAAAACAGGATTAGTGCACATATCTGAAGTGTCAGATACCTATGTTAAAAATATAAGAGATTATTTAAAAGAAAAAGATAAGATAAGAGTCAAAATAATTTCTATTGATGATAATGGTAAGATAAGTCTATCTATGAAACAAGCAGAAAAGGATAAAAAAAGTTTAAAACCACAGGAAATAGACTGGCAAAAAGAAAAAACCAGAAATAATCAAGGCAGTTTTGAAGATAGATTATCTAAGTTCTTAAAAGATAGTGAAGAGAGATTTCAAGATATTAAAAAGCATCAGGATTCAAAGGGCAAAGGGTACAAAAAATCATCTAATTATTAGTTAAAGAGGCTGGTGCCTCTTTATTATTTTGTAAAATTAAAAAGTTTCATAAAATGGTTGACAATAAAATATTTATCATATATAATAACTTATGTCGTCAAATTGAGACTTTATCGCTGGAGTGGCGGAACAGGCAGACGCACAGGACTTAAAATCCTGCGGGCTTTAAAACCCGTACCGGTTCGATTCCGGTCTTCAGCACCAAAATATAGCGCGGGGTGGAGCAGTTGGTAGCTCGTCGGGCTCATAACCCGAAGGTCGTAGGTTCAAGTCCTTCCCCCGCAACCAAAATTATATAAGGCGGAATAGCTCAGTTGGCTAGAGCATTCGGTTCATACCCGAAGTGTCGTAGGTTCAATTCCTATTTCCGCTACCATTTTAAATTTGCTGGAGTGGCGGAACAGGCAGACGCACAGGACTTAAAATCCTGCGGGCTTTAAAACCCGTACCGGTTCGATTCCGGTCTTCAGCACCAAAATATAGCGCGGGGTGGAGCAGTTGGTAGCTCGTCGGGCTCATAACCCGAAGGTCGTAGGTTCAAGTCCTTCCCCCGCAACCAAATTGTATATAAGGCGGAATAGCTCAGTTGGCTAGAGCATTCGGTTCATACCCGAAGTGTCGTAGGTTCGATTCCTATTTCCGCTACCAGTAGCTTGCAAATTTTTGCAAGCTTTTTTATGATTATATAGTATTTGGGTCATATATTTAAAATATTTTGAGTTTTATGGGTCTTATATGTAAAATATAAATATAGCTTTTATATATATTTACATCAAAGTGAAAATTGATAAGAAACTTGGACATTATTGTCCTAAAAAAAATATACTATTATTTCATGTTATGACATTTATTTCCATTCATTACTGCTATAATTAATAACAGTAATTTTATAAGGTGGGTGGTATAATAATGCAATATGGAGTAGAGGTTGTTACTTATCAAAGAACAGAAAAGTTAAAGGGTGAAGAAAAAAAGCGTAAATTTGAACAATTAAGAAATATAGTAAAACTAATATTTTATTTTTTGTGTGGATTTTTAGTATCTAGGGTCATGATGGTAAATCTTATGGCTCCTTTTGGCATAGCTTTTTTTATATCTATGGCTTTATGTGAAAAAAGAAAACCTGCATTAGTAACAGGAATTGGTACATTGCTTGGATATATTTCAATATATGGAAATATAAAATATCTTCCCTCTTATTGTATAGTAACTGTTACATTAGTAACTTTAAATTATATATTAAAAAATAGTATTAAAGTTAAAAAGTTAATTTTATTTTTTGCTGTTACTTTCTTAGAGCTTTTTGCTTATAAATTTTTTGCAATTAATCTTTCACCTGGGGTAGCTATTTTAAATTCTATGTTTGAAATTATGTGTATATTCCCATTATATTTTATTATTAATTATTCTATAATATGTTTTAATCAATTAAAGACTAGGCATCTTTATAGTAGTGAAGAAATAATTAGCATGTCCATAACTACTTCATTAATTATAGCGGGTACTTGGGGAACGACTATTCAAGGTGTATCTATTAGGAATGTAGTGGCATTGACTTTTATACTTATACTGGGTTATGTAAAAGGAAGTGCTTCGGGTGCTGCAGGTGGTGTAGCTATGGGTACAATAATAGGAGTGACATCTAATGATATGATGACCTATGTTTCAGTCTATGGGTTATGCGGACTTATATCAGGCTTATTTAGAGAAACAGGTAAATGGATGAGTGGCGCAGGTTATATCATAGGATTTGCTGTATTAAAGATGTATTCTAATATAGGTTCTCAGTTTAAAATAATAGAAGTACTTATAAGCTGTATTATATATTTTGGAATACCACAGAGTATATATAGAAAAGTAGAATTAGAATTGGATTGGCAAAAGAAACAAGAACATTTAAAGGAGAATTATGCGGATAAAATCAAATCTATTTTTATGCATAGGCTTGATAGTTTTTCTCATGTACTTAATGATATATCTTCTGTTCTTTCAAGGTTGGCTAGTAATAATAAGCTTACTATGAAAACTAAGAGTAGCGCACTTATAGAAAATTTAGCAGATAGAGTTTGTTCAAATTGTGATATGAATAATATGTGCTGGAAGAGAGAAACTTTTTATACTTATAATGCATTTTTAGAATTAATACAGAATTACCAGGAAAATAAAAAGTTTATTCCAGAGGAACTACAAAAAAAATGTACTCGGAGAACTTTGCTTTTAAAGAATACTAAAGAGATTGTAAATAATTATATTGTAGACGAGATGTGGAAGAGTAGATTAAGTGAATGTAGGGAGCTATTGGCATATCAAATAGGCAATATGGGAAAAACTGTAGGTGAGATAGTACAGGATTTAAACTTAGATGTGAGGTTTAATACATCAGTAGAAAATAATATACGGAGGATCTTAAACAAAAATAATATAAGGTACAAGGATGTATTTTGTTTTAAAGATAAAAATGAACATCTAGTTATAAATTTATCTATGGAGGTCTGCGGAGGAAAACAAGATTGTATAAAAAAAATATTACCTTTAATTAATAATATAACTGGGAAGCTTATGGCCTTAAGTAAAGATAGTTGTGATATAAATTTTTCAGCTAACAGTTGTAGTGTAACTTTTGAAGAAACTCCAAAGTACCATATTGTCACTCATGTGATTAGTCAGTGTAAACATGGAGAAAAGTATAATGGAGATAGTTATAGTTTTTGTAAACTACCGGATGGCACTTATATGACAATTATAAGTGATGGAATGGGTTCTGGACCTCAGGCTGGAGAAGAGAGCAGTGCTGCCGTTGAACTTATAGAGAAATTTGCAAAGGCAGGTTTTAATAAGATGACTGCTATTAATACAGTTAACTCTATTATGGGGATCAAATTTACTGAAGATGAAAAATTTTCTACGTTAGATTTGAGCAGTATAAATTTGTATAAGGGAGAAATAGATTTTATGAAAGTTGGAGCTACAGCTAGTTTTATAAAGAGAGGAGAAGATATTTTAGTAATAAAGTCAAAGACACTCCCTATAGGTATATTAGATAAACCTGATATAGATATAATAAACAAACCTGTAATGAATGGGGATTTTATAATAATGGTCAGTGATGGCGTAATTGACTATAATAGTGAATCAGCAGGTAATTTTATATGGATGATAGAATTTTTAAGGAAGTTAGATTGTACTGAGCCTAAGGACATGTGCGAGAAAATTATGGATAAATCCAAAGAATTATCTGGAGGAAAGGTAAAAGATGACATGACAGTAATAGTGGAAAAAGTTTATACTCTTTATTGAAGTATTCTATAAGTAGTTCAAAATATAGATTTATGTTAATGCAGGTTAAAAAGTACTGTGTTTATGTTATAATTGGGTTGTTGAATGAACAGTAACTATGATAATAAATGAGATGATAATTTTTACAGTAAATACACTTATGCTGTAAAAATTAAATAGAGTTAGGGAAGTGTAGTTGTTGATAGAAAATGTACTTAATACTATAGAAGAAAATAAAATGTTTAATAGAGGTGATAAGGTAATAGTAGCTGTGTCAGGAGGGCCTGATTCCATATGCTTATTACATATGTTATATGTTCTGCAAAATAGATTAGGCATAACTTTATATGCAGCTCATGTAAATCATTGTTTAAGAGCAGAAGAAGGGGATAAGGACGAGGAGTATGTAAAAAAATTTTGTGAAAGTTTATCTGTTGAATTTAAAAGTTTAAAAATGGATGTAAATTATATTGCCAAAGAAAAAAGAATATCCTGCGAAAGTGCAGGAAGAGAAGTAAGATATAAATTTTTTGAAGAATTAAAGAAAGAATTAAAAGCTGAAAAAATAGCTATAGCTCATAATGCTAATGATCAGGCAGAAACTGTTCTAATGAGAATTATGAGAGGGGCGGGTCTACAGGGTTTAACTGGTATAAATCCTGTGAGAGATAATGTTTTTGTAAGGCCTTTAATACGTATTACCAGAGATGAAATTGAAAAATATTGTGATAATAATAATCTTCATCCCAGAATTGATAAGACTAATTTGGAAACTATATATTCAAGGAATAAAATAAGATTAGAGCTTATACCTTATATACAAAATAATTTTAATAAGGATATAGTTACGGTGTTAAATAGGCTTTCTGATATAATAAAAATAGATAATGATTATTTGAATTATATTTCTCGGGAAAAATTTAAAAAATATTGTGAAATAAAAGCACAAAAGGTTATAATATTTAAAGAGGCATTTCTAGAGGATAAAGCTGTATTAGTTAGAATAATTAGGATGTCCCTGGAAGCTGTGGAAGGAAATTTAAAAGATATTGAAAAAATCCACATTTTCAGTATAATAAATGTTCAAAAGTGTTCTACAGGTAAAGAAATAATGTTACCTCACAATTTGGTGGCATTAAATAATTATGGAAATATAATAATAAAAAAATATATAAAAGAATGTATGAAAAATTGTGAGGTACAGTATGTATTACAAATGGGATTTAACAATATTACTGATATTAAGTCTAAAATTTATATAAATTTAATTGAATTAAAAGAATATGCATATTATAAAAAAGATAGATTTATTCAGTATTTTGATTATGATAAAATAAAAGGGAGTATTATATTAAGGAACAGAAGGAAGGGAGATAGATTTATACCGCTTGGAATGATTGGAAATAAGAAATTAAAGAGTTTATTTATAGATTTAAAGATATCTAAAGATAAGAGGGATAAAATTCCCCTAGTATGTTTTGGAGATAACATTGGGTGGATTGTTGGATATAGAATAAGTGAACTTTTTAAGGTAGATAAAAACACTAAGAATATTTTGGCTATAAAGTTTGAAAGCGAGGAACTATAACATTATGAGTAATATGGGTGACGACATTAAGGAGATATTAATTAACAAAAGTGAAATTAGGAAAAAAGTAAAACAAATAGGGAAAAAGATAAGTAAAGATTATGAGGGGAAAGAGTTAATGCTTGTAGGCATATTAAAGGGCTCAGTTCCTTTTATGGCAGATTTACTTAGAGAAATAACTATTCCATGTAGCATGGATTTTATGGCGGTTTCAAGTTATGGAAGTTCTACAAAGAGTTCAGGAGTTGTTAGAATATTAAAAGATTTAGATTTTGAAATAGAGGATAAATATATATTGATAGTAGAAGATATTATAGATTCAGGCACGACTTTGTCTTACCTGATTGAATATTTGAAAGGCAGGAAAGCTAAGAGTATAGAAATAGCGTGCCTTTTAAATAAACCTGAAAGAAGAAAGGTTAAAGTTGAAGCCAAGTACATAGGATTTGAGGTCCCAGATTATTTTTTGGTGGGATATGGATTGGATTATGCAGAAAAGTACAGGAATTTTCCTTATATTGGTGTATTAAAAGAGGAAATTTACAAATAATTAGTATTAAAACTTATTGTAAAGGAATTTTACTTATGATACAATTTTACAGTATAAAACTAGAAAGAGAGGGGGGCCTTTAATGAAAAAATTTTCAAGTGCAACGGCCTGGGTTATAGTTTTTATATTAGTGATTCTTTCAGCATTGTGGTTGGTAAGAACCAATGAAAATTCAACAGCCATTAGTTTTAGTGATTTCCAAAAGTATTGGTTAAGTAATGATATTAAAAATTTTCAGCTTAGAGAAGATAAAATGACAGTTCAAGGTAGTTTGAAAAATGGAACAACATATGAAACAGTAGTTCCATCTGAAAGATTATTTCAATTTATAGGTGAGCACCCTAAAGAGGGAGAAGTTCAAGAGATATATCTTAAACCCGCTACAATACCAATGTGGGTACAGTATTTACCAACAATTCTTTTAATACTTATGCTTGTAGCATTTTGGTTTATGTTTATGCAGCAATCTCAAGGTGGCGGAGGAAATCGAAATGTTATGAATTTTGGTAAGAGTAGAGCTAAAATGGCTACACCAGATAAGAAGAAGGTAACTTTTGCAGATGTAGCTGGGGCAGATGAAGAAAAAGAAGAATTGGCAGAAATAGTGGATTTTTTGAAACAACCTAAAAAGTATATAGAAATGGGAGCTAGAATTCCTAAGGGGGTTTTACTTGTGGGGCCTCCGGGAACTGGTAAGACACTTTTAGCTAAAGCTATATCTGGTGAAGCAGGAGTGCCATTTTTTAGCATATCAGGTTCAGATTTTGTTGAAATGTTTGTTGGTGTAGGAGCTTCAAGGGTAAGGGATTTGTTCGATCAGGCGAAGAAAAATTCTCCGTGTATAGTATTTATAGATGAGATAGACGCAGTTGGAAGACAAAGAGGAGCAGGACTTGGTGGAGGACATGATGAAAGGGAGCAAACCTTGAATCAACTTTTAGTTGAAATGGACGGCTTTGGAGCTAATGAAGGAATAATTATGATAGCTGCAACAAATAGGCCTGATATATTAGATCCTGCACTTTTAAGACCAGGAAGATTTGATAGGCGAATACTTGTAGGAGCACCTGATATTAAAGGCAGAGAAGAAATTCTTAAAGTTCATTCTAGAAACAAACATTTAGCAGATGAAGTAAAGTTAGATGTTCTGGCTAAGAGAACACCTGGGTTCACAGGTGCGGATTTAGAAAATCTTATGAATGAATCTGCACTTTTGGCAGTTAGAAATAATAAGAATTTAATAGGCATGAATGAATTAGAGGAAGCGGTAACTAGAGTAATAGCAGGTCCTGAAAAAAGAAGTAGAGTGATCGATGAGGAAGATAGAAAGCTTACAGCTTACCATGAAGCAGGTCATGCAGTGGTAATGAAACTTTTGCCTAATGCTGACCCTGTACATGAAATAAGTATAATACCAAGAGGAATGGCAGGAGGATATACAATGCATCTTCCAGAAAAGGATAGTGCCTATACCTCAAAAGCTAAGCTTAAAGATGAGATTGTAGGACTTCTTGGAGGAAGAGTAGCAGAAAAATTGGTTATAGGCGATATAAGTACAGGAGCTAAAAATGATATTGACAGAGCAACTACTATAGCTAAAAAGATGGTAATGGATTATGGTATGAGTGATTTGGGACCTATTGCATTTGGTTCAGGTCATGATGAAGTGTTTTTAGGAAGAGATTTAGGAAAAGGAAGAAATTTTAGTGAAGAAGTGGCTTTTGAAATAGATAAGGAGATAAGAAAATTAATAGATGAAGGATATGATAAGGCTGAAAAACTTCTTTCGGAAAATATGCATAGACTTAAGGCTGTGGCAGAGAGACTTTTAGAAAAAGAAAAATTGGAAGCAAGTGAATTTGAGGAAATATTCGCTCAAGCTTAATTTTGTATATTATATAAAAAACCCTGTGTGCATTTCACGGAGTTTTTTATTTTATTTTTTTATAATTTTAAAATTTAAGCAACAGTGATATAATAAACATGTGTGTGTTGTTATAAATCTAAATGAAATGAGATGATTGTGATGGAATTTAATCTAAAAGAAGGCATTACCTCTACCATGGAAATGCATGTAACTGATAATAATACAGCTAAGAAATTAGGATCAGGTAATTTAGATGTATTTGCCACACCAGCTATGATAGCTCTTATGGAAAATACATCTAAAAATAGTGTAGATCTTCATTTGCCTACAGGATATACTACTGTTGGAATAGAAATAAATGTAAAACATATTAAAGCATCTCCAGTTGGGGCTAAGGTTAGATGCGAAGCATCTCTAAAGGAAGTTAAGGGAAAAAAATTAGTTTTTTATGTTGAGGCCTGGGATGAAAGTGGAAAGATTGGAGAAGGATCTCATACTAGATATATAGTAAATAGTGAGGATTTTATGAAGAAAATACAATAAAGTATAGCTTGTTATTTAATCTTGACAAATAAAATTTTATTGATACAATTAAATTGTTAATTTGAGAGAAATTAATGTTTTGGGGCAGTGGAAAATCTGCTCTTTAATTATGTATATATTGATAAACAAGTCAAAGGTGGTGTTATGTTTAATGATTTTAGTCTTAGATGTTGGAAATACTAATATTGTTTTAGGGGTCTATGATAACAGAGAGCTTATATCAGTTTGGAGATTATCTACAGACTCTAAAAGAACAGCAGATGAATACGGAGTTCAGGTAATAGATTTATTCCTCCAAAGTAAATTAAAACCGGAAGATATAACTGGTTCTATAATATCTTCAGTAGTCCCTACTATTATGTATTCATTAGAACATATGATAATAAAATATTTTCAAGTTAGTCCTATTATAGTGGGACCAGGAGTAAGAACAGGCATAAATGTGAAATATGATAATCCAAGGGAAGTAGGGGCTGACAGGATAGTAAATGCTGTAGCTGCCCATGAAATTTATAATAGATCCCTAATTATTATAGACTTCGGAACAGCTACTACATTTTGTGCGGTTACATCTGCAGGAGATTATTTAGGAGGAGCTATATGTCCAGGCATAAAAATATCTTCTTCTGCTCTTTTTGAGATGGCAGCTAAACTTCCGAGAGTAGAGATAATAAGACCACAAAATATTATAGGAAAGAATACGGTTTCTAGTATGCAATCTGGTATAGTATATGGATATATTGGTCAGGTGGACTATATAGTTAAAAAGATGAAAATGGAAATGATGGATTTAGGAGAAGAAGAACCTTTGGTAATAGCTACAGGAGGACTTGCTAAACTCATAAATGAAGGAACAAAATCCATAGATATAATTGATTCTGTATTGACTTTAACAGGGCTTAGATTAATCTATGAAAAGAACAAAGAGTAGGTATGATAATGAGAATAGGAGAGATAGAATTTAAAAACAATGTATTTTTAGCTCCTATGGCAGGTATAACAGATAGGGCATTTAGAGAATTGTGTATAGAATTTAAATGTGGACTTGTTTATACTGAGATGATAAGTGCAAAAGCTTTATTTTATGGCAGCAAGGCTACAGAAAATATGTTAGTTGTATCTCCGGTAGAAGCACCCATAGCAGTCCAAATATTTGGGAATGATCCGATCATAATGGCTAAAGCTTGTGATTATTTTAATGAAAATAAAGATATTTGTATTGTAGATATAAATATGGGTTGTCCAGCTCCTAAGATAGTAAGAAATGGAGAAGGTTCTGCACTTATGAAGAATCCAGGGCTTGCATCAGAAATAGTAAAAGAAGTAAAAAAAGCATTTTTAAAACCAGTAACTGTAAAAATGAGGATTGGTTTTGATTCTGAGAGTATAAATGCTGTAGATTTTGCTAGAGTCATGGAACAATCAGGAGCAGATGCTGTAACTATTCATGGGAGAACTAGTACTCAAATGTATAACGGTAAAGCAAATTGGGATATAATAAGTGATGTAAAACAATCAATTAAAATTCCCGTAATTGGTAATGGAGATGTATTTACTGTAGAAGATGCAAATAGACTTTTTAAATTTACTAAATGTGATGGCATAATGATTGGAAGGGGAAGCTTGGGAAATCCATGGATATTTTCTCAGATATATGAGAATAAAAATTCCCAGTCTGTCACCTATCCTACTCCACAGCAAAAAATAGATATGTGCATAGAACATTATAATAGGGCTATTTATTATAATGGAGAGTATAAGGCTGTGAGAGAAATGAGAAAACAAATAGGGTGGTATATAAAAGGTCTAAAAAACAGTAAGGAAATAAAAGAGAAAATTAACTGTGAAGAACGCAGTGAAATTGTACTTGAAATTTTAAATCAATACAAATTTATGTTGTAATTTTTAATTTGATATAGGAATAATATAGTATTGTATAGTAATTTAAGGAGAATATAAAATGTGAAATCAATCCTATATGCTGATTCCAATATGGCTAAATTTTATGATGATAATAGTTTTTGGGGAAATATAAAAGATAGACTTAAAATGAGAATAAAAGAAGAGCTTTTCATAAAGGAATTGAAATTAAAAATTAAAAATGTAAAATTTCCTCCTAATATTAATATAAATTCATATAATAGTAATATTTTAAGAGCTAAAAAAATGTGTAAAATTAAAGACATAGAATTGGCACCTAAAGTATATAGATATTTAGATTATACTCTATATAGTAAATTTCAGAAAAAGTTAATGGCTTTTAGTATTGTGGAAAGTTCTAAAATTATACTCAGAAATAAAAAAAAGAGTATAAGGTGTAGTTGTATGGCAGTTTATGATGCTGCAGATCCTATTTTATTTGATACTATATGTTATTTATCTAGGGAAGCTAAATATATAATACTTATATCTAAAAAGATCACAAAAGTAAACAATATAAGCAAATATATTATAGCAAATTATGGAGTTACACCTATAATTACTTCTGATATAAAATTTTCTTTTAAAAATGCAGATTTTATAATAACATCTAGAAGAATAACTATAGATAATAATAAATATGTATGGTATGTAGATAATAGCTATATACCATGTGGTAATAATATAGTAAACGATATTAGTTATAAAGTTCCTTGGGAATTTAAATATGAAGAAGTATCATTTGAACTTTTAGGATCTATACTTTCACAGATGGATGAGCGAGATGTAAAAAAATCTTTAAATTATAATGGTATATTTTTAGACAAAATAAAGTTTAATAAAAATATATTAATATTATAGATATATTGAAATCTATAATATTTTAATTAAATTTTGAAAATGTTGACATTGTAATAGTGCTGTTTTATAATTACTTAAATGATAATTAGCGTAAATAAGGCAAGGTATATTAAAGATTTTAAGACATTACTGGGGTATAGGAGAATTTTTATAAATTATTAAAAGGGGAGAATAAAATGAGCGGATTAAAAAAATATGTTATGACCTATGAAGGCATAAAAAAGCTGGAAAATGAATTAGAATATTTAAAGACAGTCAAGAGAAAAGAAATCACTGAAAAGATTAAAGTAGCTCTTTCCTTTGGAGATTTAAGTGAAAATTCAGAATATGATAGTGCTAAAAACGAACAAGCATTTGTAGAAGGTAGAATAGTACAACTAGAAAATATGCTTAAGAATGCCAGCATGGTAGATGAAGATGAAGTTCCATTAGATATAGTGGGTATAGGCTCGATTGTAAAAGTTAAGGATTATGATTTAGATGAAGAAGTAGAATATTTAATTGTAGGGTCTGCGGAAGCGGATCCTATTAATAATAAAATATCAAATGAATCCCCTGTAGGCAAAGGACTTGTGGGAAAAAAACCCGGGGATGTAATTGAAATACAGGTCCCAGATGGAGTTAGTAAGTACAAGATACTTAATATAAGAAGATAATTTGGAGGGTAATGTCAATGGCAAAAGAGGAAAAAAATTTACATGTACTAGAAGAGAATTTCAATCAATTGATAAGGGAGAGGATACAAAAGTTTAAAAATTTACAAGAGCAAAATAAAGATCCCTTTGAGGTATATAAGGTTGAGAGAACCCATACTTCAAAGGAAATAAAAGATAACTATGAAACTTTAGATGGCACAGATGTTACTGTGGCTGGAAGACTAATGTCTAAAAGAGTTCATGGAAAGGCTGGATTTTCAGATTTATATGATAGATATGGTAAAATTCAACTATATATAAAGATAAATGATGTAGGAGAAGAAAAATTAAAAGAGTATAAATCCTATGACATAGGGGATATTTTATCTGTAAGTGGCAAGGTTTTTAAGACTAAAACAGGAGAAGTATCAATTCATATTACGGATTTTCAACTTGCAGCTAAATCACTTAAACCTCTTCCAGAAAAATGGCATGGACTTAAGGATCCGGATTTGAGATATAGGCAAAGATATGTGGATTTGATAATAAATCAGGATGTTAGAGATACCTTTTTAAAGAGGACTGCTGTAATAAGAGCTATAAGGGAATTTTTAGATAGTAGAGATTACATAGAGGTAGAGACACCCATACTGTCATCAATAGCTGGTGGAGCAGCTGCTAAGCCATTTATAACTCATCATAATGCTTTGGATATAGACATGTATTTAAGAATAGCAACTGAATTATATTTAAAAAGGCTAATAGTAGGTGGCTTTGAAAAAGTATATGAGATAGGTAAAAATTTTAGAAATGAAGGAATAGATGTAAGGCATAATCCTGAATTTACAGCTATGGAATTATATGAAGCTTTTTCAGATTATAATGATATGATGGAGTTAACTGAGAATATGCTGGCATATGTATGTGAAAAGGTGCTTGGCACTACAAAAGTTACATATCAGGATACGGAAATAGACTTTAAACCTCCTTGGAATAGAATTACTATGGTAGATGCAGTTAAACAATTTACGAAAGTAGATTTTAGTGAAGTTGAAAGTGATGATGAAGCTAGAAAGATTGCTGTTGAAAAAAATATTGAACTTAAAAAAGAATTAAAGGATTGTACAAAAGGGGATATATTAGTGGGAATGTTTGAAGAATTTTGTGAACATAAATTTATTCAACCAACTTTTGTAATGGATTATCCTGTTGAAATATCACCTTTAACTAAAAAGAAAAGAGGAAATGATAAATATACTGAGAGATTTGAGGGCTTTATATTTGGTAGAGAGGTATGTAATGCATATTCAGAGTTAAATGATCCTATAGTTCAGAGGGAAAGATTTATGCAGCAGATAAGAGAAAGAGAACTAGGAGATGATGAAGCCTATATGATGGATGAAGATTTTATAAATGCTCTTGAAATAGGCATGCCTCCTACAGGAGGACTTGGGATAGGTCTGGATAGAATTATAATGTTTCTTACAAATTCTTATTCTATAAGAGATGTTATATTATTTCCTACTATGAAGCCAAGTCAACAGTAGAAAGTATTCCTTAATAAGTAAACTTTATCTTAATTTAAGAATCACTTGATGTTATAGCATAAAAATTTGAAATCCATAAATTTTTAGATTTATTAGTAAAAAAATATTGCATTTTTTAAATTGCGTGATATAATAATACATGTGAGTTCTTCCGTGGTAGCTCAATGGTGGAGCATTCGGCTGTTAACCGAAGGGTTGGAGGTTCGAATCCTCTCCACGGAGCCATTTTATTTTTTGTAATGGTTAAAAGCTTACTTAGTTATAGTTACATGTAGTAATTAACAGATAGGTATTATAATTTAATAAGTTGCTTTGATAAAGGATAGTAACAATTTAAGTCTCTAGATGGAAAGAGAAGTTGTGGATGGTGTAAACAACTGAGATTTTATTGTGAAGGAACTTTGGAGTTATATGTTTAAAAGATGAGCTTGTGCTAAAAAGGGTGGAACCGCGGATATGAAATTCGTCCCTTAAAGGCAGGCTTTTTTTATATTTAAAAATCTAAATATAATTTAAATTGATTATGGGAAGGAGAAATAATTTATGCCTTTTGAAAAAACTATGGATAAGATAGTAGCTTTAGCTAAGAATAGGGGATTTGTATATCCAGGATCGGATATATATGGAGGATTGGCTAATACATGGGACTATGGTCCTATTGGGGTAGAATTAAAGAACAACGTAAAAAAAGCGTGGTGGCAAAAGTTTGTACATGAAAGTCAGTATAATGTGGGTATAGACTGTGCCATACTTATGAATAACGAAGTCTGGGTTGCTTCAGGTCATGTAGGAAATTTTTCGGATCCGCTTATGGATTGTAAGGAATGTAAATCAAGATTTAGAGCTGATAAGTTAGTTGAGGAACACATGACTTCAAAGGGTGTAGAGAAAGCTAGTGCAGATGGCTGGAACAATGAAAAGTTAAAAAAGTATATAGATGATAATAATATTGTTTGTCCTGATTGCGGAAAAACAAATTTTACAGACATCAGACAGTTTAATCTTATGTTCAAGACTTTTCAAGGGGTTACGGAGGATTCAAAATCAGAAATATATTTAAGGCCAGAAACAGCACAGGGTATATTTGTGAATTTTAAAAATGTCCAAAGAACAAGTAGAAAAAAAATACCTTTTGGAATAGCTCAGATAGGAAAAGCCTTCAGAAATGAAATAACTCCAGGAAACTTTACTTTTAGAACTAGAGAATTTGAACAGATGGAATTAGAATTTTTCTGTGAACCTGGTACTGATTTAGAATGGCATAATTACTGGAAAGAGTATTGCTGGGAATTTTTATTGAAACTTGGCATAAAAGAGGAAAATATAAGATTTAGAGTTCATGAAAAAGAAGAACTTTCTCATTACAGTAATGCCACTTCAGATATTGAATATTTATTTCCATTTGGATGGGGAGAACTTTGGGGTATAGCAGATAGAACTGATTATGATTTAACTCAACATCAAAATCGTTCGGGAAAAGATATGACTTATTTAAATCCAGTCACTAATGAAAGGTATATACCTTATTGTATAGAACCCTCTGTAGGAGCTGATAGAGCAGTGCTTGCATTTTTAGTTGATGCCTATGATGAAGAAGAACTAGAAGGAGGAGATGTAAGAACAGTAATGCATTTCCACCCTGCTATAGCGCCCTTTAAGGCTGCCATTTTACCTTTAAGTAAAAAGTTGTCGGAGAAAGCTCTGGATGTTTATAATATGCTGAGGAAAGATTTTAATGTGGATTATGATGATGCTGGGAGTATAGGCAAAAGATATAGAAGAGAAGATGAAATTGGTACACCATATTGTATAACTATAGATTTTGATACTATGGATAATGACACCGTTACTATAAGAGATAGGGATACTATGAAACAATTTAGAGTAAAAATAGATGAATTGAAAGACTTCATGAAAGAAAAAATACAGTTTTAGTAGGTGTATCATGTTAATTTTATTACCTCTATTAAGAGGCAGTGAAATTAGCATGATACTATTTTTATTTATTGTAAATATTTACCATAAATTATTTTAATTGCATGTCAATAAATATTCTACAGCAAAAATTTACCGGACTTTCGTCCGGTAAATTAGGGTTTAATCATGGGGATATGTTATATGTTTAATTAAAACTTGGGGAATTATATTAATGTTTTCTTACGACACAACTAGAGTATATCACAAGTGAATGATAATTTTCAATAGCGAAATATAAAATCATTAAATTAAGTATTTTCATATAATTTTGATTTTACTAGACAATTTCATCTTAAAGATAGATGTATATTATATTTTTCATAAAATCATATCTGTTTTATTTCCAATATTTGCATTGTCATCATATGCTTTTATAAAATATTATGTTATTATATAATCAAGTATAGGTTTATCTAAAGTGGCAATTAGATATATTCCATCTCTTTTAAAGGGGAGATGAGTACTGCTGCGTGCTTGGATAAGTTGTTCTAAGGTTCAGATGAAGAAAAACATTTCTCATAAATGAACTCACCTGAACCCTTGAATTACTTGATTGTAATAGGCTTATTTTGGAGGTTTTTAAATGAAAAGAAATTTCGATGACTTTAAACAATTCATAAAATGTAAAAAAATAGGGGTAGTGGGAATAGGAATAAGTAATAAACCCTTAATTGATTTTTTATTAAAATTAGGTGCTAGGGTGAGTGCTTTCGATAAAAAAAGTCCAGATGAGATTGGAGAGGTAGCTAGAGAATTAAAAGAAAAAGATGTAGATTTGGTATTGGGTGAAAAATATCTTAATGATTTAAGTGATTTTGATGTAATATTTAAGACACCTTCCATGAGGATAGATAGTCCAGCCTTTGTAAAAGCTAAAGAAAAGGGTGCATATGTAACCTCTGAAATGGAGGAGTTTATTAGATATTGTCCTGCTAAAATATATGGTGTAACTGGAAGTGATGGAAAAACTACAACTACTACGCTTATGTATAGTATTTTGAAGAAGCAGGGATATAAAAGTTGGATAGGTGGAAATATAGGTACTCCTTTATTTTCTAAGGTAGAAGAAATAAGACCTGATGATAGAGTTGTAATTGAGTTATCCAGTTTTCAATTAATGACTATGAATATTTCACCTGAAGTGGCAGTTATAACTAATGTAAGTCCTAATCATCTGGATATTCATAAAGATATGGAAGAATATATAATGGCTAAAAAGAATATATTTAAATATCAGTCTAATTCAGATTTATTAGTATTAAATAAAGACAATGAGTTAACAAATTCTATGACAGGAGAAGCTTTGGGAAAAGTAAAACAATTTAGCATTAAAGAAAAGTTAAATAAAGGAGGATATTTAAATAAGGATAGTTTGTGTATAGATGGAGATGAAGTATGTAAACTATCAGAAATTAAGCTTAAAGGGATGCACAATGTAGAAAATCTTTTGGCAGCTTTTTGTGCTCTAAAAGATGATGTGAATATTGAAAGTATGAGAGAAGTTGCTACTACTTTTTCAGGAGTGGAGCATAGATGTGAATTTGTAAGAGAAATAGACGGGGTAAAATATTATAATGATTCTATCGCTTCAAGTCCTACAAGGACATTAGCCGCTCTTAAAGCTTTTGAAAAACCTGTAATATTAATAGCTGGTGGATATGATAAAAAAATACCTTTTGATATCTTAGCAGAAGAGGGATATTCGAAAATTAAAACTTTAGTACTTATAGGAGCTACGAAATATAAAATAAAAGAGGCTTTTGAAAATCTTGAGCTTAAAAAACAGGTTCACATACCAATCATAATGGCTAATTCTTTAGTTGAAGCCGTAAATTCAGCAAGGAAAGTATCACGTAGGGGTGATGTAGTTACTTTATCTCCTGCTTGTGCTAGTTTTGATATGTTCGCTAATTTTGAAATAAGAGGAAATATGTTTAAAGAAATAATCAATCGTATGTAATTGATATTAAATGATTCTAAGGTTCATGTGGAGTTTGCTATAGAGAAATACTTATCTCCATCTGAACCCTAAAAAGATTTATCTAGGCGCGTAGAGTGCTTATCTCCGACCTTAAAAAAGCTGGGAATGTTAGCTAATTCTAGCCTTCGAATAAAATATTTTAAAAAGAGAAACTAACTTTTTGTGGCGAGTTTCTCTTTTTCTCGGAGTTAATATGAAGGTATGAGATAACGTTTCCTAGTGTATCCTTATGTGAATATGATAGAGTTTTGCAGAAATTAATAGAATCAATTAGATAAGCAGAGTATATGATGATTGTACTTATAGAATAAAAATCAAGTTGTGGTATGATATCAAATGTCATAAGTTGATAAGGGGTTTTGTCCATAAAAACGTAAAAAATCTTTTTAAATTTATTGACAAAGTTGAGAATATATGATAAACTACAAAAGCCATTGAAGAGAAATGGTATATGATCCTTGAAAATTAAACAGAATAAGGAAGATAGGTAAACTTATTTATTAAGAATAAACCAGCAATTCTTTTGAGCTGCGAAAGCAGTAAAGAGAGTAATTTCGTAATGTAGTATATTCAAGCAGTATTCTGCTGAAAGAGATATACTAAAATTGCTAGTAGCGAGTACAGCGAGGAAAAGGCTGAATGAGGAGCGGAACTTACTTACGTAATTGAGCACCGGAATGAGGCATTTGACAAAGCTGGGCGAAGTTAATAGTAATTTTCAACAGAGTCAAATAAAACTTTTAAAATAAGAGTTTGATCCTGGCTCAGGACGAACGCTGGCGGCGTGCCTAACACATGCAAGTCGAGCGAAGAAGTCCCTTCGGGGATGGATTAGCGGCGGACGGGTGAGTAACACGTGGGTAACCTGGCTCAAAGAGGGGGATAGCCTTCCGAAAGGGAGATTAATACCGCATAAAAGGTAAATATCGCATGGTAAATACCTTAAAGGAGAAATCCGCTTTGAGATGGGCCCGCGTCGCATTAGCTAGTTGGAGGGATAAAAGCCCCCCAAGGCGACGATGCGTAGCCGACCTGAGAGGGTGAACGGCCACATTGGAACTGAGATACGGTCCAGACTCCTACGGGAGGCAGCAGTGGGGAATATTGCACAATGGGGGAAACCCTGATGCAGCAACGCCGCGTGAGTGAAGAAGGTTTTCGGATCGTAAAGCTCTGTCATCCGGGACGATAATGACGGTACCGGAAGAGGAAGCCACGGCTAACTACGTGCCAGCAGCCGCGGTAATACGTAGGTGGCGAGCGTTGTCCGGAATTACTGGGCGTAAAGGGTGTGCAGGCGGATATTTAAGTGAGATGTGAAAGACCCGGGCTTAACCCGGGCAGCGCATTTCAAACTGGATATCTAGAGTGCAGGAGAGGAGAATGGAATTCCTAGTGTAGCGGTGAAATGCGTAGAGATTAGGAAGAACACCAGTGGCGAAGGCGATTCTCTGGACTGTAACTGACGCTGAGGCACGAAAGCGTGGGTAGCAAACAGGATTAGATACCCTGGTAGTCCACGCCGTAAACGATGAGTACTAGGTGTAGGGGGTATCGACCCCCCCTGTGCCGCAGTAAACACAATAAGTACTCCGCCTGGGAAGTACGATCGCAAGATTAAAACTCAAAGGAATTGACGGGGACCCGCACAAGCAGCGGAGCATGTGGTTTAATTCGAAGCAACGCGAAGAACCTTACCTGGACTTGACATCCCCTGAATAACTCGTAATGGAGGAAGCCCTTCGGGGCAGGGAGACAGGTGGTGCATGGTTGTCGTCAGCTCGTGTCGTGAGATGTTAGGTTAAGTCCTGCAACGAGCGCAACCCCTGTCGTTAGTTGCCATCACGTAAAGGTGGGCACCCTAACGAGACTGCCGCGGTTAACGTGGAGGAAGGTGGGGATGACGTCAAATCATCATGCCCCTTATGTCCAGGGCAACACACGTGCTACAATGGGCAGAACAGAGAGAAGCAATACCGCGAGGAGGAGCAAATCTCAAAAACTGCCCCCAGTTCGGATTGCAGGCTGAAACCCGCCTGCATGAAGTTGGAGTTGCTAGTAATCGCGAATCAGCATGTCGCGGTGAATACGTTCCCGGGTCTTGTACACACCGCCCGTCACACCATGAGAGCTGGCAACACCCGAAGTCCGTAGTCTAACCAAAAGGAGGACGCGGCCGAAGGTGGGGTTAGTGATTGGGGTGAAGTCGTAACAAGGTAGCCGTAGGAGAACCTGCGGCTGGATCACCTCCTTTCTAAGGAGTCGAAAGGCTGGGAAATAACCTGCCTTAAAAGCTGGAATTTGAGATAAATAAGATTTACCGGGTTTATGCTTAAAATGTGAGTGTAGACCAGACCAGAAATTGATAATAACGAACAAGTCAAGGAAAAGCTTGAGTGAGGAGCAGAGTTTACTTGTGTAAATGAGCACCGCAGGGAAAGTTTTGACGATGGATTGCGAAGTTATTAGCAACTTTCTGCTTATTCTGTTTAATTTTGAGGGATTATATCCTTCTAATTTTTGATTTGGGGGTATAGCTCAGCTGGGAGAGCACCTGCCTTGCACGCAGGGGGTCAAGAGTTCGAATCTCTTTATCTCCACCATATGGGGGCTTATAGCTCAGCTGGTTAGAGCGCACGCCTGATAAGCGTGAGGTCGATGGTTCGAGTCCATTTAAGCCCACCAAATAATGTCTTTTAATTTTTTAAAAAGTAAGTAATTATTAATGGATATTAACACTTTATTCTAATTAATTGTAAGTTGTACTTATAATTCATGCATTTTCAATTGTGAAATGTGAATTGAGAATCGTATAATTGAAGAAATTGTCCTTTGAAAATTGCACAGTAAATAAAAGAAGTAAAGCTAAGGTTAGAAATAACCTTTGTAGTATTAAGTATAATTAAAGTTATGCTTATAGATAGGTTATAACAAACAGTTATAATAAATAACTAAGGATAAAAATTGATAATAACGAGTACAGCAAGGAAAAGGCCGAAGGAGGAGCAGAATTTACTTATGTAAATGAGCACCACAGTGAGGCATTTGACGCAGTTGTACGAAGTTAGTAGCAATTTTTAAAAGAAAATTAGTGATAACGAGCAGAGCGAGGAAAGACTTGAGTGAGGAGCAGAGTTTACTTGTGTAAATGAGCACCGCAGGGAAAGGCTTGACGAAGCTGTGCGAAGTTAGCAGTAATTTTCGGTAACAAGGTCAAGCTACAAAGGGCGCATGGAGGATGCCTTGGCACCAGGAGCCGAAGAAGGACGTGATAAGCTGCGAAAAGCTCTGGGTAGGCGCAAATAGCCAGAGAACCAGAGATGTCCGAATGGGGAAACCCACCTATAAAACAATAGGTACTGCATGCTGAATATATAGGCATGGAGGGGAAAACCCGGGGAACTGAAACATCTAAGTACCCGGAGGAAGAGAAAGAAAAATCGATTTTCTAAGTAGCGGCGAGCGAAAGGGAAAGAGCCCAAACCGGAAACTTGTTTCCGGGGTAGAGGTCAGGTAATAAAAAATGTGGAAGCTTAATTGAATTCAACTGGAAAGTTGGGCCGCAGAAGGTAAAAGCCCTGTAAGTGAAAAGCAGAAACAAAAAAACCTGTACCAGAGTACCACGAGACACGAGAAACCTTGTGGGAAGCAGGGAGGACCACCTCCCAAGGCTAAATACTACCTGGTGACCGATAGAGGAGGAGTACCGTGAGGGAAAGGTGAAAAGAACCCCGGGAGGGGAGTGAAATAGAACCTGAAACCGTGTGTCCACAAACAGTTGAAGTACGTTAAAGTACGACGGCGTGCTTTTTGTAGAACGAGCCAGCGAGTTACGGTATGCAGCAAGGTTAAGTACTTAAGGTACGGAGCCGAAGGGAAACCGAGTCTGAAAAGGGCGGGGAGTTGTATGCCGTAGACCCGAAACCGGGTGACCTATCCATGGCCAGGTTGAAGCGGAAGTAAAATTTCGTGGAGGACCGAACCACGTTGGTGTTGAAAAACCATGGGATGAGCTGTGGATAGCGGAGAAATTCCAATCGAACTCGGAGATAGCTGGTTCTCCCCGAAATAGCTTTAGGGCTAGCGTCGGGAGTGAGTAATGGAGGTAGAGCACTGACTGGGGTAGGGGCTGACAACAGTTACCGAACCTTATCAAACTCCGAATGCCATATACTTGAATCCCGGCAGTCAGACTGCGAATGATAAGATCCGTAGTCAAAAGGGAAAAAGCCCAGACCAACAGCTAAGGTCCCGAAGTGTAAGTTAAGTGGAAAAGGATGTGTGATTTCGAAGACAACTAGGATGTTGGCTTAGAAGCAGCCATACATTTAAAGAGTGCGTAATAGCTCACTAGTCAAGAGGTCATGCGCCGAAGATGTCCGGGGCTAAAACTTACCACCGAAGCTATGGGCCTGAAAGGGCGGTAGGGGAGCATGCTGCACAGGCAGAAGCCATACCGGAAGGAATGGTGGACAGTGCAGGAGAGAGAATGCTGGCATAAGTAGCGAGAAATAAGTGAGAATCTTATTGGTCGAAAACCTAAGGTTTCCTGGGGAAGGTTCGTCCGCCCAGGGTAAGTCGGGACCTAAGCCGAGGCCGAAAGGCGTAGGCGATGGACAACCGGTTGAGATTCCGGTACCACATTTTTGCGAAAAAGAACAGAAGGGATGACGCAGAAGGATAGGATGTGCACACGAATGGATGTGTGTCCAAGGAGTGAGGGAGGACATAAAGGAAAAACCGTATGTCCGATAATCCTGGGCTTTGAAGGGGAGTCCGCAAGGACGAGTATCTGATTTCACACTGCCAAGAAAAGTCTCTATGGAGCAGGAGTGTGCCCGTACCGCAAACCGACACAGGTAGGTGAGGAGAGAATCCTAAGACCATCGGAAGAATTGTTGTTAAGGAACTCGGCAAATTGACTCCGTAACTTAGGGAAAAGGAGTGCCTCGAAAGAGGCCGCAGAGAAAAGGCCCAAGCAACTGTTTATCAAAAACACAGGTCTCTGCTAAAGCGAAAGCTGAAGTATAGGGGCTGACGCCTGCCCGGTGCTGGAAGGTTAAGGGGACTGCTTAGCGTAAGCGAAGGCAAGAACTTAAGCCCCAGTAAACGGCGGCCGTAACTATAACGGTCCTAAGGTAGCGAAATTCCTTGTCGGGTAAGTTCCGACCCGCACGAATGGCGTAATGATTTGGGCACTGTCTCAACAACAAATCCGGCGAAATTGAAGTGCAAGTGAAGATGCTTGCTACCCGCGATTGGACGGAAAGACCCCGTAGAGCTTTACTGCAGTTTATCACTGAATTTTGGTATTGCCTGTACAGGATAGGTGGGAGGCAGAGAAGGAAGTGCGCCAGCATTTCTGGAGTCAACGTTGGGATACCACCCTGGCAGTACTGGAATTCTAACCGGAGTGCATGAAACTGGACACGGGACAATGATAGGCGGGCAGTTTGACTGGGGCGGTCGCCTCCAAAAGAGTAACGGAGGCGTACAAAGGTTCCCTCAGAAGGGTTGGAAATTCTTCGGAGAGTGCAAAGGCAAAAGGGAGCTTGACTGCGACACACACAGGTGGAGCAGGGACGAAAGTCGGGCTTAGTGATCCGGTGGTACCTCGTGGGAGGGCCATCGCTCAACGGATAAAAGCTACCTCGGGGATAACAGGCTGATCTCCCCCAAGAGTTCACATCGACGGGGAGGTTTGGCACCTCGATGTCGGCTCGTCGCATCCTGGGGCTGGAGTAGGTCCCAAGGGTTGGGCTGTTCGCCCATTAAAGCGGCACGCGAGCTGGGTTCAGAACGTCGTGAGACAGTTCGGTCCCTATCCGTCGCGGGCGTAGGAAATTTGAGGGGAGCTGTCCCTAGTACGAGAGGACCGGGATGGACTGACCGCTGGTGAACCAGTTGTTCCGCCAGGAGCACAGCTGGGTAGCTAAGTCGGGAAGGGATAAACGCTGAAAGCATCTAAGTGTGAAGCCCACCCCAAGACAAGATTTCCCATGGCGAAAGCCAGTAAGACCCCTCCGAGAAGAGGAGGAGATAGGTCAGGGGTGTAAGCATGGCAACATGTTAAGCTGACTGATACTAATAGGTCGAGGGCTTGACCAAATAATATTTACTGTGCAATTTTCAGGGGATATAAATTTTCTGAAGAAAAGTATTGACAGGCAGCGGGAATGACAGTATAATATAAAACTGTAGTAAGAAAACACTTTGAAAATCTGGTGGCAATAACGTGGAGGCAACACCCCTTACCATTTCGAACAGGAAGGTTAAGTTCCACAGTGCCCATGGTACTGCAGGGGAGGCCCTGTGGGAGAGCAGGTCGCTGCCGGATAAAGAATAAGGATCTTTAGCTCAGTTGGTTAGAGCAACCGGCTCATAACCGGTTGGTCCGGGGTTCGAGTCCCTGAAGGTCCACCATATGGGGGTATAGCTCAGCTGGGAGAGCATCTGCCTTGCACGCAGAGGGTCAAGAGTTCGAATCTCTTTATCTCCACCAAAACGAGTAACAATTTTGTTACTCGTTTTTTATATTTATCCGAGCACTACCATTTCTAATGCTTCCATCTTCTTTAACCTCTGAATTGTTTGATTTGTCTAAAATTTACCATTGATAGACTTGATGAAATATATGTATTTAGACATATCATATGGAAATTTTGAATACATTTTATCATTGAATAAAATGTAATATATGCTTAAAATAGAAGCATAATAAAAATTATTATGAAAATTATTTAATTTTTAAAAGGGATTTTTAATTATTAAGTAGAATATTATATAAATAGAGTATAATTAATGAAGTAAAATATATAAATTAAATGTAAAGTACAAGGAGGAATTGCCTATGAAAACATATTCAACAAAAAATTTAAGAAACATAGGAATTATTGGACATAGTGGTTCTGGAAAGACCACATTGACAGAAGCGATACTTTACCATACAAAAACTATAGACAGATTAGGAAAAATTGAGGATGGAAATACAACTAGTGATTATGATCCAGAAGAGAAGAAAAGACAAATATCTGTATCAGCCTCAACAGCTTCATGTAAATGGAAAGATATAAAAATAAATTTGGTTGACATACCAGGATATTTTGATTTTATAGGAGAAACTTTTCAAGGATTAAGAGCAGTTGATTTAGCTATGATTGTTGTATCAGGTGTGTCAGGAATCCAAGTAGGAACTGAAAAGTCTTGGAGTCATGTAAATAAGGAAAAACTTCCAAGGGCGTTTTATATAAATAAATTAGATAGAGAAAATTCAGATTTTGATAAAGTATTAGCTGATTTAAAAGAAAAGTTTGGTTTATCGGTGGTGCCTATACAATATCCTATAGGGAAAGAAAATAATTTTCAGGGTATTGTAAACGTTATTTCAAGAAAAGCTAAAATATTTGATGATAAAAGTAAGACAATGAAGGATGTTGATATTCCAGAGGATATTGTGGAAAAGATTGATGATTGTAAAAATATGATTATGGAGGCCGTGGCAGAAACAGACGAAGAGCTTCTAGATAAATATTTTAATGAGGGTACTTTAAGTGATGAAGATATTTATACGGGACTTATAAATGGCTGTACTAAAGGAGATGTAGTTCCTGTAATGTGCGGCTCTGCTGCCAATGTAATAGGGGTGGAAACTCTGCTTGAGAATATAGTTCAGTGTTTTCCATCTCCAGCAGATGTGGAATCTATTACCGCTAAGAATTTAAAGGATAATTCTGAAGTTACAATCAAAATAGATGAGGAAGAACCTTTTTCAGCATTTGTTTTCAAGACTATAGCAGATCCTTTTGTAGGAAAGTTATCCTTGTTTAGAGTTATGACAGGAAAGCTTAGATCCGATATGACGGTGTATAATGTTAAAAAAGATAAAAGTGAAAAAATAGGGTCTATGTATTTTTTAAAGGGTAAACAACAAATAGCTGCATCTGAAATAATAGCAGGTGATCTGGGTGCTGTGGCCAAATTACAATTTACAAGTACAGGAGATACCCTATGTGAAATTTCATCTCCTGTTATGTTTGAGGATATCAAATTTCCAACAGAGGTAATAGCAAAAGCAGTTTTGCCTAAATCAAAAAATGATGAAGATAAGATATTGAGCGGATTAAATAAATTGTTGGAAGAAGATCCTACTTTTAAAGTGACTAGGGATATGGAAAATGCAGAGGTAATAATCTTTGGAATGGGAGAAACACACACAGATATAATATCTTGTAAATTGAAATCTAAATTTGGTGTTGATGTTATCTTACAAGATCCAAAAATACCTTATAGGGAAACTATAAAAAAAGTTTCTGATGTACAAGGTAAACATAAGAAACAGTCTGGAGGACACGGACAATATGGAGATGTAAAAATTAAATTTGAACCTAGGGTAGATGGAGAAGATGATTTAGAGTTTGTGGATAAAATAGTAGGAGGCGTAGTACCAAGACAGTATATACCAGCTGTTGAAAAAGGACTTAGAGAATGCATAAGTCAAGGAGTTCTAGCTGGATATCCTGTCATAAGGCTAAAAGCTACTCTTCATGATGGTTCTTTCCATCCTGTAGATTCTTCAGAAATGGCGTTTAAGACAGCTGCGTCTATTGCATATAAGAAAGGTCTCCTGGAAGCAGAACCTGTGCTGTTAGAGCCGATTGTACATTTAGAGGTATCTGTTCCTGAATATTATATGGGGGATATAATAGGAGATATAAACAAAAAAAGAGGAAGAGTTCTTGGAATGAATTCTTCTGGGGAGAATCAAGTAATAATAGCAGAAGTGCCTCAATCAGAAATGTTTAGATATGCTACGGATTTGAGATCTATGACTCAGGCTAGAGGGGATTTTACTATGAGATTTGAAAGATATGAAGAGGTTCCGCCTGCTCAAGCTAATAAAATAATAGAATCTGGGAAAAATGTAAAAGTTAAGGACGAATAAATTAAAACTTGAAGAAGGAGACTGTTGCGCTGGGAAAATTAGTGCAGCAGTCCTTTTTTAAGTTTAATAATATGAATATTTTCATTTGCTAAATTAAATAATAATTTTATTGGCTAGTATAATGTAGTTAATTTAAGGAGAGATTTTATGTCAAAATACAAAATGAACATAATGGGCAAAATTGCTTTGCAAGATTATAGCAGCATACAAGATTATATGTCAATAGTGAATAGAGATGATGATTTAACCATAATTATAGATAAAAATGATGATGAAGATATAAAAATCATATGTAATATGTTAGAGAACAAAAATTTTGTAATTAGTTCAAGTAAAGTTTGTGATGGAAATAAACATTATATAAGAGCATTTAAAAATATAGATTGAAGTATAATTTTTGGCGAATTATATGATATAATAAAAAATTATAAGAGTGTATATAAAATTTTAATATATAATTTCTTAAATTAAAAGGAGATAAATAGTATGGTTAAGTTATATTTAGTAAGACATGGGGAAACTATATGGAATATAGAGAGAAAAATGCAGGGCGGCATGAAAGATTCACCTCTGACTAAGAAAGGTATTGAACAGGCGAACTTATTAAAAAATAGAATGGAGAATATAAATTTTGATATAATATATTCAAGTCCATTAGAAAGAGCAGTAAAAACTTCTAGAATAGTAGCAGCACAGAGAAATATACCTATAATAAAGGATGACAGACTCATGGAAATAGATATAGGAGAATGGGGAGGATTGACTAAAGAAGAAGCTAGAGAGAAAAATCCAGAACAGCTTAATAATTTTTGGACAAACCCTAAAATGTACGTTCCTATTGCAGGAGAGAGCTTTTTACAGGTGAAAATTAGGGCTATATCTCTGATAAAAGAAATTATTAGTAAATATGAAGGCAAGAGTATTTTAATTGTAACTCATACTGTAGTATTAAGAATTCTGATGGCGTATTTTGAAAATAGACCTCTAGATGAGTTGTGGGAAGGTTCTTATATTCACCAGGCAAGTTTAAGTGAGGTTGAAATAGAGAATGGATGTTATAATATTTTGTTGTATGGAGATACATCACATCTAGGAGAGGTAAAAAGTGTAAATACAATATAAAATTATAGCATATCTTAGAAATATGGAGAAAAATATATTTAAATTTGGTATTTGATTAAAAAATACTGAATTTAAATATATTTCAATGTTGATTTAATATTTAATTAATAATATTATTAAATAAAGTCAAAGAAAGTCAAAGTCAAGAAGGTGATGAATTGGCAAGATTATCAGATATAATAGAAGAATTCATAAAGGATATGTTTAATAATGGTAATAATAATGATGAGCTTCAGATTGGAAGAAATGAATTAGCAAATCATTTTAGTTGTGCCCCCTCACAGATAAATTATGTATTAACTACTAGATTTACTATGGATAAGGGATATTATATAGAGAGTAAACGAGGAGGGGGCGGGTATATAATTATAAAGAAAGTAGAGCTTAACTGCAATAAGAATTTACTTGATATTATAATAGAAAGAATAGGAGATAGTATAACTTATAATGCGGGAGCACAAATTATAGAGGGATTATTTGAGGAAGAAATTATAACAGAGAGAGAGGCCATAATATTAAAGGCAGTTATAAATGACAGAACATTAAATACTATGATGGAAAATAAGAATAAATTAAGAGCAGATATATTGAAAGCCTTGATGCTCATTATATTCAATACCCCTAAATTTGTTATTAATAGATAAATATGTGATATAATATTATTATAATATTATATTTACATGTGTGGGAGTGATGATATGCTTTGTGATATATGTAAAAAAAATGATGCCACAGTTCATGTGACGAAAATAATAAATGGACATAAACAAGAGATCAATCTGTGTGAAAAGTGTGCAAAGGAAAAAGGAGAATTGAGTTTTGTACCCTCAATAGATTTTGTTTCTTCATTTGGATTTCAGAATATTTTAAGTGGAATTATGGATTATATGAGTAGTGGGAATAATGAGCAATACAAAACTTTCGATATACGTTGTAAAAATTGTAATACATCCTATAGTGAATTCAAAAAGACGGGACTTGTAGGATGCAGTGAGTGTTATAAAAATTTTACTAATATTTTAGAACCAATAATTAAAAGAGTACAGGCAAATTTAGATCATACAGGTAAAGTTCCTAAAAAAACAGGGAAAAATATTATAGAGAAAAAAAATCTTGTGAAATTAAAAGAAGACCTTCAAAAAGCAGTATCTTTAGAAGAATATGAAAAAGCTGCCACTATAAGAGATAAAATAAAAGAGATTGAAAAACAAGTTCATTTAAATAAAGACAGCAAAAAGGAGGAGTAGTTATGAATAATTGGGTGACTACTTATGAAGATCATAACTATGGCTTGGTAATAAGCAGCAGGATAAGATTAGCCAGAAATTTAGCTAAAATTCCCTTTTCACATAAATTAAATATAGAAGAAAGTAAAAAAGTAATTAAAAATGTAGAAAATGCCTTTTATACATTTTCAAATACGGAAGAAAAGTTTAAGAGTAATTATTTATGGAATAAAAATGACAATGAGAAAAATATTTATCTAGAAAAGCATCTTATAAGTAAAAATTTGATAGATAATTCATCTAAAGCAGCTTTTATATTAGATGATAAGGAAACCATAAGTATTATGATAAATGAAGAGGATCATGTGAGAATTCAGTGTATAACAGGAGGTCTAAATTTAGAGGAGGTATATGATGTAAGTGAAAAAATAGATGATTTATTAGAAGAAAATTTGGAATATGCTTTTGATGAAAAGCTAGGATATTTAACAGCATGTCCTACTAATGTAGGAACGGGACTTAGAGCTTCTGTCATGCTTCATTTACCTTCACTTTCTTTAAATAATCAAATAAATGGATTGTTAAATGCATTAGCTCAAGTTGGTATGACTATTAGAGGATTATATGGCGAAGGTTCAAAAGCTATAGGAAATATATATCAGATTTCCAATCAGGTAACTTTAGGCCGTAGTGAAGAAGAGATATTAAGTAATTTAAAAGCTTTAGTTCTTCAAATAATAAACCAAGAAATAATTTCAAGAGAGAATCTTATGAAGAAATATAAATATGAGTTAGAAGATAAAATTTATAGAGCACTTGGAGTATTGAAATCTGCAGTGCTTCTAAACTCAAGTGAATGTTTAAAGCTTTTATCAGATGTAAGATTAGGAGTAGAGATGGGGATAATTAAAGATGTAAATGGTATAACTTTAAATAAACTCTTGGTGGAATCCCAGCCGGCTACAATACAGAAAATATACGGAGAGAGTCTATCAAATAAAGATAGAGACTTTAATAGGGCCAAATTTGTTAGAGAAAAATTAGCTGTAAATACAGCTTGAAAAGGAGAGTGAAATACATTATGATGTTTGGAAGATTTACAGAAAGAGCACAAAAAGTATTAATTTATGCTCAAGAAGAGGCACAAGCACTCCAACATGGTTATGTGGGCACAGAGCACATACTTTTGGGAGTATTGAAAGAGGATGGAATAGCTAAAAACTTTTTAAATAACATGAATATTACTATAGAAACAGTAAGAAGCTTTATAGAAGAATATGAAGGCAGAGGAGAGATTGATTTATACAATAAGGAAATACCTCTTACTCCAAGAACAAAAAGACTTTTGGAGTTGAGCTTATTTGAAGCTAGAAATTTAAATCACAACTATATTAGTCCAGAGCACATTCTACTTGCGTTAATTAGAGAAGCAGAGGGAGTCGCATTTACTATTTTAAATAATTTAGGTGCTGATTTTAATAAGTTAAGAAAACAGCTTATAGATTCTCTTTCAGGAGAACAATCTGTTAGTTCAAATAATTCTAAAAAAGAAAATGGAGAGCCTACTCCAACCTTAGACCAATTTGGCAGAGACCTAACTGATATGGCAAGAGAAGGAAAATTGGATCCAGTTATAGGTAGAGAAAAAGAAACTCAGAGAGTTTTAGAAATATTAAGCAGAAGAACTAAAAACAATCCTTGTCTTATAGGAGATCCAGGAGTAGGTAAGACAGCCATAGCAGAAGGATTGGCAGAAAAAATAGTGGCAGCCAATATACCCGAACTTTTAAAAGGAAAAAGAGTAGTCACTTTGGATCTTTCTTCAATGATAGCAGGTTCCAAATACAGAGGGGAGTTTGAAGAAAGACTTAAAAAAGTTATGGAAGAGATAAGGAAATCAGGTAATGTAATATTATTTATAGATGAAATTCATACCATAATAGGAGCTGGAGCTGCAGAAGGGGCTATAGATGCTTCTAATATATTAAAGCCGGCTTTGGCTAGAGGAGAAATACAATGTATAGGAGCAACCACTATAGATGAATATAGGAAGTATATAGAAAAAGATGCTGCGCTTGAGAGAAGATTCCAGCCTATATTAGTAGGAGAACCTACTAAAGAAGAAGCAGTCCTGATATTAAAAGGTTTAAGAGATAAATATGAAGCCCATCACAGAGTGAAAATAACGGACGAAGCTATTGAGGCTGCAGTAAATTTATCTGATAGATATATTACAGATAGATATTTGCCGGATAAGGCTATTGATCTTATTGATGAAGCGGCTGCTAAAGTAAGAATACAAAATTTGATTGCTCCACCGGATTTAAAGAATTTAGAAGCTGAATTGGAAAAAGCAACTAAAGAAAAAGAAGATTCCATTAGATTACAAGATTTTGAAAAGGCTGCTAAGTTAAGAGATATAGAAAAGGAATTGAAAGATAAGTTAGAAGGATTAAAAACTAATTGGAAAACTAAAAAAGAGGTATCTACACTATTAGTAGGAGAAGAAAAAATTGCTTCTGTAGTGTCACAATGGACTAATGTACCTGTAGAAAAATTAACCGAAAAAGAATTACAGAGATTATTAAAATTAGAAGATATTCTTCATAAAAGAGTAATAGGTCAGGATGAAGCAGTTAAATCTATAGCAAGGGCAGTAAGAAGGTCCAGGGTTGGACTGAAAGATCCTAAGAGACCTATAGGTTCATTTATATTCTTGGGACCTACTGGTGTTGGAAAAACTGAACTATCTAAAGCACTGGCAGAGGCCATGTTTGGTGATGAAAATAATCTTATAAGAATTGACATGTCTGAATATATGGAAAAACACACCGTATCTAAACTTATAGGATCCCCGCCAGGATATGTAGGATATGATGAGGGAGGACAGCTTACGGAAAAGGTAAGAAGAAATCCTTACTCAGTAGTATTATTTGATGAAATCGAAAAAGCACATCCTGAGGTATTTAATATACTGCTACAAATACTTGAGGATGGAAGATTGACGGATGGAAAAGGAAAAACTGTAAACTTTAAGAATACTATAATTATAATGACATCCAATGTAGGGGTATCTACTATTAAAAAGCAAAAATCTATGGGATTCACTATTGTAAATGATAATGAAAAACAAGATGAGTATAATAAAATGAAAGACAATATAATGGAAGAATTGAAAACTTCTTTTAGACCTGAATTTTTAAATAGAATTGATGATATTATAGTATTCCACCAATTACAAGAAGATGATTTAAAACAGATAGTAAAGATTATGTTAAATGATGTTTCTATGAGACTTAAAGAGAAGGAGATAGACATTAACTTTAATGAAAAAGCACAAGAATTGTTAGCAAAAGAAGGATTTGATATAACTTATGGAGCAAGACCACTTAGAAGAGCTATAACTAAGACTGTAGAAGATAAACTTTCAGAAGAAATGTTAAAGGGTAATGTTAAAAGAGGAGATAAGGTGGAAGTAGCTGTTCAAGGAGAAGAGTTGACTTTTAATAAAGTTGACTAAAAACAAATAAAAATAAGCTCCATTCTCTATAGAAAGAGTAGGAGCTTATTTTTATGGAATTTTAAATAGTTTTAAAAAAATTATATAATTTTTCACAAAACTATTTAATTATATTGTATAATTATATCTTATATAGGAGGAGATGATTACATGGTGAAGAAGAAAACTATCTTTATATGTCAACAATGTGGATATCAATCTCCAAAGTGGCTAGGGAAATGTCCTAGTTGTAATAATTGGAATAGCATGATAGAAGAACTTAAACCAACTAAAGGAGCATATCCTCCAAATTTAGGATTTGGAAGTATGCCAAAAAGCATAAATGATGTAAAATCTGGTGAGCATGAAAGACTGGATACCGGCATAATGGAATTAAATAGAGTTCTTGGAGGAGGTATTGTTAGAGGTTCTATTACACTTATATCAGGAGCTCCTGGTATTGGCAAATCCACATTACTTTTACAAGCGGCTAGTAATATTGCAGATAAATATGAAAAAGTACTATATGTTTCTGGAGAAGAATCAGAAGAGCAGATAAAAATGAGAGGGGATAGGCTTAACTCCTTATCAAATAATCTTTATGTGGTTTCTGAGACTAATTTAGATAAAATAGAAAGTTATATAGAAAAAAATAAACCTACCTTTGTAGTCATAGATTCTATACAAACTTTATTTAAAGAATATGTAAGTTCTGCGCCAGGGAGTGTATCTCAAGTTAGAGAAACCTCCAATCATATTATGCGTATAGGAAAGTCAAATGGTATATCTTTTTTTATAGTGGCACATGTTACAAAACAGGGTGAACTTGCAGGGCCTAGGGTATTAGAACATATAGTTGATACTGTACTATCTTTTGAAGGGGAAAGAACGGAAGAGTTTAGAATACTTAGAACGGTAAAAAACCGATTTGGTACCACAAGTGAAATTGGTGTATTTGAAATGGCAGAACATGGACTCAGGCAAATATCCAATCCCTCTACAGCATTTTTAGGAGATAGGGACTTTCAGAAAGAAGGATCTATAGTTATTGGGATAATGGAAGGCAGAAGACCTATATTAGTTGAAATACAGGCTTTAGTTAGTGAGACTAGGGCAGTTATTCCAAGAAGAACAGCAGTAGGTGTGGATATATCCAGGTTAAATTTAATTTTAGCAGTATTAGAAAAAAAGATTAAAATTCCATTTTATAATTGTGATGTTTATGCTAATGTAGTAGGGGGACTTAAATTAGAAGGTACATTTGGAGATTTAGGATTAGCACTGGCTCTTATATCCAGTTCTAAATCTAAAGAAATGAGTTTAGATAATCTTTTGGCAGTAGGAGAAATAGGTCTCACGGGTGAAATCAGGCCAGTATCTTTCTGCGATAGAATTGTAAGTGAAGCAGAAAAAATGGGATTTAAAAATATATTAATACCAAGTAGAAATAAAGAGAAAATAAATAATAAGAAAATAAATATTATAGGTATATCTTCTTTGAAGGAATCCTTAAATAAAGTTTTTTGATTAGGGTGATAATTTTGAGATTAGAAAAAGAAAAGGAACTTAAAAGTATATTAAAACTTTTAGCTCCTGGAACTCAGCTTAGAGAAGGGCTCGAAAATATATTGAGAGCTAAAACTGGCGGGCTTATAGTGCTTGGAGATAGTGAACAGATATTAAAAGTAGTAGATGGTGGATTTGCTATTAACTCAGAGTATAGTCCTTCTTATATATATGAACTTGCAAAAATGGATGGTGCTATAATACTTAGCAGTGATTTAAAAAAGATACTATATGCAAATACTCAGCTTATTCCAGATTCAACTATTCCTACCTTTGAAACTGGAACAAGGCATAGAACAGCGGATAGAGTGGCCAAACAAACAGGAGTTATAGTTATTGCAATTTCTCAGAGAAGGAATGTTATAACGGTATATAGGGGACATATTAAATATGTTTTGAGGGACAGCAGTGTTATGCTTGGAAGAGCCAATCAGGCACTTCAAACTTTAGAGAAATATGTAGCTGTATTAGATAGAGTTGTCAATAATCTTAATATTCTTGAATTTCAAGACATAGTTACATTATTTGATGTAATGACAGCTATTCAAAGAACTGAAATGGTAATGAAAATAGTATCTGAAATTGAAATATACATATGTGAACTAGGGAATGAAGGAAGACTAATTTCCATGCAATTAAATGAACTTATTAAAAGTGTTGAGCGAGATGGGATATTAATGATAAGAGATTATTGTCAGACTGATATGGATTATGATGATATATATAAACAAATTCAAGAAATAAGCTCTGATGATATTTTAAATCTTGATTTTATCTCCAGAGCTATGGGATATGTGGGAGTACCGTTGGTTGATACACTTGTATCACCAAGGGGATATAGAATGTTAAGTAAAATTCCTAGAATACCAGCTACTGTAATAGATAATTTAGTTAAAAATTTTAAAGAATTGAAAGGGATTATGGAAGCCTCTTATGAAGACCTTGATAGAGTTGAAGGAATAGGTGAAGCCAGAGCTAGAGCAATAAAAAATGGGCTGAGGAGACTTAGAGAACAAATTATGATAGATAATAAATTTTAGCACAAAATAATATTTGATATTATTTTGTGCTAAAAATTATCTAAAAGAATATTTCCCTAAAGTATTTATTTTATCATATTCTTTTAAAAGTATATCGTATAGGTTTAAATCAAGTATATTACATAAAGAAGTAAGATAAAATAGATTATTTCCTATTTCATTTTGTATCACATCTCTACAGTTATCACACAGAGAGCCTTTTGTATGTGTATTTAAACAATTTTTTAAAAATTCAATATTTAAAGTGTTGTCTTCAGATAGGTGCTGTTTTTTAGCGCAAACTTCTATGCATCCACAATTGGTAACAGATTTTGCGATGGCTCTGTTTATTCGGGCATTTGATTCTTGAAATTTAGTAATTATATCTAAAATACTCTTATGTCTTAATAATGATTCACTTACAGCATTTTGAAAGTCGTCAAATATTATATCCTTCATCCAGTTCAACTCCTTATATAGATTTAGCATATTATCTACAATATTTAAATGTAGTGTCAAAAACATTTGTTAGTAAAATAAATTTATTCTTAAGTTCTATAATACCATATTTTACTAACAATAAATATATATTTAAATTAGAAATTATACTATATAACTTATATAAACAATAGTTTTCGTAAAATGTATTTATAAATCTATGAAATTTACTTTATATATATAATAAACTAATAGTCCCATTATTGATAGGGGGAATTGTATATAAAATACTTGAGGATTATTTTTATACAGATATATTGATTAAATAAATTATTTAAGTAAATAATTTATTAAATAAAACTAGTTTTATTGAAAAAAGTGTCCACTTAATATATTATATTAAGTAAATAAAATGAAAAAAATGTAATTAACGTATAAGGAGGTGTATTTATTGTTAAAAAAGATACTTAGAGGGCTTTTTACAATAATAGGCTTAATATTGGGATATTTGGTAGGAGATGTTGTTATAAATTCTGAGTATTTTACCCAAATATTTTATGTGAGTGATAATCCTATAAAAAAGATCTTATTTTTAATTTTATTAACTTTGTTTTTTGGAATTATACTATTTTTAATATCACCTTGGATTAATTCAGTTATTATGAAGATTATGGATTATATTGAAAAAAACATTCAAAAACTTCCTGCAACAGAAATACTATTAGGGGTGGTAGGAGCATTAATAGGCCTTCTTATATCATCAGTATTTCTCAATTTATTGGCGAAGGTGCCTATTATAGGGGCTGTGCTGGCAGTGATAGTAGCTGTACTTATGGCTGCTCTAGGAGCTAATATAGCCATAAGAAAGAGAGAAGAACTTATGTCCTTGCTATATAATATTGGGTATAGGAGAGTTCAAGGAATTAATAAAGATAAAAAAGTTAAAGATGAGTGTGAACAAAAGGTATATCCTAAGGTTCTGGATACTTCTGTAATAATAGATGGCAGAATATTTGATATATGTCAAACTGGATTTGTTGAAGGACCATTAATAATCCCAGATTTTGTATTAGCAGAATTGAGACATATAGCAGATTCTTCAGATGGATTAAAGAGAACTAGAGGAAGAAGAGGACTGGATGTATTAAATAAAATACAAAAAGAGCTAAATATTGATGTTCAAATATATGAAAAAGACTTTCCTAACATTGCGGAGGTGGATAGTAAACTTTTGAAGCTTTCACAGGTATTAGATGGCAAGGTAGTAACAAATGATTATAATTTAAATAAGGTTGCAGAATTTCAGGGAGTACCGGTACTGAATATAAATGAACTTGCTAATGCAGTAAAACCTGTGGTACTTCCTGGAGAAGAAATGAATGTTCAGATAATTAAAGATGGAAAAGAATCAGGACAGGGTATAGCTTATTTAGATGATGGTACCATGATAGTTATAGAGGGAGGAAAAAAGTCTATAGGAGAAACAAAAGATGTAGTAGTAACGTCTGTACTACAAACTGCAGCGGGAAGAATGATATTTGCAAAACAAAAAGAGGAGTTACAACCTTATGAAAAGTAACTATGCCGTCATTGTAGCTGCAGGTAAGGGAAAAAGAATGAAAATGCCAATTAATAAACAATTTATTTGTATTCAAGGTAAACCGATCTTGTATTATTCTATTAGTGTATTTTCAAAAAATCCAATAGTAGATAAAATTGTATTAGTATGTGCTGAAGATGAAATTGAATATTGTAAGCAAGAGATAGTTAAAAAGTATGATTTTAACAAGGTAGTTAAAATAGTTAGTGGAGGAAAAGAGCGGCAGGATTCGGTATTCAATGCATTAAAAGTGTTGGAGAATTGCAATGTGGTTTTAATTCATGATGGAGCAAGACCATTTGTTACAGATAGGATAATTGAAGATGGAATAAAATATTCCAATATGTATGGGGCCTGTGCCTGTGGAGTTGTACCTAAAGATACCATAAAGATTAAAGGCAAAGAAGGATTTAGTTATAAAACGTTGGAAAGGAAGGAATTATTTACAGTTCAAACTCCTCAGTGTTTTAACTATGATTTAATTTATGATTGTCATAAGAAACTTGCAAACAATAAAGTTCAAGTTACTGATGATACTACAGTAGCGGAATACTTTGGAAATAGAGTTTATTTATATGAAGGAAGTTACGATAATATAAAGATAACTACACCTGAAGATTTAATTATAGCAGAAAATATATTTAAAATACATAAATATATATAAATTAAGATGGAACCTTGCAGTTTTATGTACTTAATATAAGCTGCAGGTTCTGTTTATATTAAAGAATAATGGACAGTATATGAATGGGGCTTAAATAAGTTCTAATAATGTGATAAAATATTTAAGGAATTAAAATTAAACATTTTATGATATTAATTATATGATATTAGTGGATGGTATACGGATAAGATTAAGGGAGGTATAAAGGTTAGTGAGAATTTTTAATACAATGACTAGAAGAAAAGAAGAATTTGTTCCTTTGATTCCAGGAGAAATAAAAATGTATGTATGTGGTCCTACAGTATATAATTTTTTCCATATAGGTAATGCCAGAACTTTTGTTGTGTTTGATACTGTAAGGCGATATTTTGAATATAAAGGTTATAAGGTAAATTTTGTACAAAATTTTACTGACATAGATGATAAAATGATAAAGAAGGCAAATGATGAGAACATAACTGTACAGCAGCTTGGAGATAGATTTATAGATGAATATTACAGGGATGCAGATGCTTTAAATATAAAAAGAGCTACAGTAAATCCAAGGGCTACACTTTATATATCTAAGATAATTGAGTTTATACAGGATTTAATAGATAAAGGTTATGCTTATTCAGTAGATGGAGATGTATATTTTGATGCAAAAAAGTTTAATAATTATGGCAAACTTTCAGGACAAAATATTGAACAACTTCAATCAGGAGCTAGAATAGATATAGATGAAAGAAAAAAAAATCCTATGGATTTTGCAGTTTGGAAGAGTGAAAAGGAAGGGGAACCTTCATGGGAAAGTCCTTGGGGAATGGGAAGACCTGGGTGGCACATAGAGTGTTCTTGCATGGCGTATAATATATTAGGTGAAACTATAGACATACATGCAGGGGGTTCTGATTTAAAATTTCCACATCATGAAAATGAGATAGCTCAAAGTGAGGGTAGAACAGGGAAAGTATTTGCTAAGTATTGGATGCATTCTGCATTTGTAAATATAAATAATCAGAAAATGTCTAAGTCCTTAAATAATTTCTTTACTACACGAGAGATTTTGGATAAATATGAACCAGATGTTATAAGGTTATTTATGTTATCCGGTCATTATAGGACTCCTATAAATTTTAGTATTGAACTTTTAGATTCTACTAAATCAGCATTAGATAGAATTTATAATTCGATTATAAATTTAGAAGAACTTTCAAGTAAAGTTAAGAATGATGGAATATTGGATAGTGAAATAAAATATAAAGAACATCTAAATAGTTACAAACAACGATATATAGAGAAGATGGATGATGATTTTAATACTGCAGATGCCATATCAGTGATTTTCGATTTAATAAGAGATATAAATACTAATGTAGATGAAAATTCATCCATGGAGATAATTAAATGTTCACTTGATCTAATAAGAGAATTAGGTTTTCCTCTTGGAATACTTCAGAAGTCTAAAAGGGGAAGTATAGAAACAGAAGTTGAACTTTTAATAGAAAAAAGACAAAAAGCTAGAAAGGATAAGAATTGGGCATTAGCAGATAAAATAAGAGATGATTTAAAAGATAAAGGAATAATCTTAGAAGACACTTCAGATGGAGTAAGGTGGAAAAGGATATAATTTATTTATATAACTTAAATCAGGAGAAATTAAATGGAGAGTAATTTACTGAAAATAAAATTTGATAAGGTAGATATTAGGCAACTGAATCCCCTTACACTTGCATTTGTGGGAGATGCTGTATATGATGTACTTGTTAGAACTTATTTAATAAATAAGTTTCAAAGTATATCTGTTCATAATCTCCATGTTAGAGCCATAAAGTTTGTAAAAGCTCATTCTCAAAGTGAAATTATAAAGAGATTGGAAAAACAATTATCAGAGGAGGAGCTTTATTTTTTTAAAAGAGGAAGAAATGCCAAATCTGGAACAGTTCCTAAAAATGCAGATATACAAGAATATAGATTTGCAACGGGATTTGAAACTTTGATAGGTTTTTTATATTTAACCGGTGAAGTGGATAGATTAAATTACCTATTCGAATTTATAATCGCTTTGAATGATAAGGGCGAATTTTAGGATAAAAAATGATTAAATTAAAAGGTAGAGATATGAAAAATAAGTATAGTGTTTTAAGGCATAAAAACAAAATAGAAAATTTCAAAAGTGAGTCCCAATTTAGGGAAGATTTAATTGAAGGAAGAAATGCAGTTATGGAAGCTTTAAAGTCTGACAATGTAACTATAGAACAAATTTTTGTATTAGATGGAAATATGTCAGGTTCTATAAATACCATATTTGCAATTGCTAAGGAAAAACATATAGTTGTAAAAAAAGTGGATAAAAGAAAGCTAGATAGAATTTCTCAAACGGGAGTACATCAAGGGGTAATTGCAAAAGTAACCCCTTATAAATACTGTGAATTGGAAGACATACTGGATTATGCCTCAGAAAGAGGAGAACCTCCTTTTATAATTATATTAGATGAGATACAAGATCCTCATAATTTTGGAGCTATAGTAAGAACAGCAGAGGTATCTGGAGTTCATGGAATTATAATACCTAAAAGGAGAAATGTTGGTATAACTCCTACGGTATATAAGTCTTCTGCTGGAGCAGTGGAATATATGAAAATATGTAAAGTTACAAATTTAAATACTATAATAGAAAAACTAAAAAAAGAGAATATATGGATATATGGGGCCGACATGACGGGAGAAAACTATTGCTTTGATGTTGATTTTAACAGTTCCATAGCTTTAATCATAGGAAGTGAAGGAAAAGGAATATCAAAGCTGACCAAACAAAAATGTGATAAGTTAGTGAAGATACCTATGATGGGTAATATATCCTCCTTGAATGCTTCTGTGGCAGCAGGCATGTTAATGTATGAAATACTAAAGCAAAAAATGAAAAGTGATAGAAATTGAGAATTATTTTTGTAGATGGATATAATGTAATAAATAGTTGGCCTGAATTAAATGATATAAAAAATTATAGTTTTGAAGCTGCAAGACAGCAACTTATAGAAACCTTAAGTAATTATGCAGCTTATAAAGGATATAGTATTTTTATAGTATTTGATGCCCATATGGTGGCAGGAAGCTTGGAAAAAAGGGAAAAAGTTAGCGAAAATGTTGAGGTAATATTTACTAAAGAAAATGAAACAGCAGATTCTTTTATAGAGAAAACGGTCAATAGAATAGGACGTAGAAGTGAAGTATTTGTGGTAACTTCTGATTCTTTAGAACAACAAATAACATTTCAAAGAGGAGCTGTGAGAATGTCTTCTATTGAATTTTATCATGAAGTTAAGCAAATAGAATCAAAAATAAAAAGCAAAATTGAGAATAAATATTCTAAACAAAAACATACTTTGGAGGATAGAATAGCAAAGGATATGCTGGAAAAACTTGAAAAAATTCGCAAAAGTCGTTGAAATCTATTGACTATAAATTTAATTTTAATGTATAATTAATTTATGTTCTTTATATTTGTTTTGGAGGGGATATCTTGGTTGATATGGGTTATAATGGTAAGAAAATTTCCTCCTTTGAAGAAAAATTGGATGAGGAAGTAGTTATTCAAGCAAAAGAAGGAGATGTAAGAGCTCAAGAATACATGATAAATAAATATGAAAATTTTGTTAAATCCAAAGCAAAATCCTATTTTTTAATTGGAGCAGACAAAGAAGATATTTATCAAGAAGGTATGATAGGGCTTTATAAAGCAATAAGGGATTTTAAAACAGATAAATTATCGTCCTTTAAAGCTTTTGCTGAACTCTGTGTGACACGTCAAATAATAACAGCCATAAAAACTGCTACCAGACAAAAGCATATTCCATTGAATACGTATGTTTCTTTAAACAAACCTATATATGATGAAGAATCTGATAGAACCTTATTGGATGTTTTATCGGAAGCTAAAGTTGCAGATCCAGAAGAATTAATAATTAGTAGAGAAGAGTTAAAGCATATACATAATGAAATAGGTGAAGTGCTGTCCAGTTTGGAAATGGAAGTTCTTATGTCTTATTTAGATGGTAAATCTTATCAGGAAATTGCTTGTGATTTGGATAGACATGCTAAATCCATAGATAATGCTTTGCAAAGGGTTAAAAGAAAGTTAGAAAAATGCTTAATTAATAAATAGGCAGGATAAACGCATGTTAAAGAATAAGTGTTGATTTTTTAATATATTTATTAAATTTTAAAATAGTCTAGAATCAAAGGGTAATGAATTTCATGTGTTTGTCCTGAATAAATAGAAAATACATATTGACAAAAAAATATACTTGTATTAAAATTGATAATCGGTATGTAGCGTTTATTAGTATTAAAGACAAAGGTTTTAGGCGGGAGTAGTTCAGTGGTAGAACACCAGCTTCCCAAGCTGGCTGTCGCGGGTTCGAGTCCCGTCTTCCGCTCCAATTAAAATTGCCCATGTAGCTCAGTAGGCAGAGCGTCACCTTGGTAAGGTGGAGGTCACCAGTTCAATCCTGGTCATGGGCTCCAATTTATATGGTAATTTTATGAAGTTCTTACAACACACCAGGATGAGTTTACTTAAATAAAATGTGTAACAAACAAGGAGGAAGAAGTAATGTCAAAAGAAAAGTTTGAGAGAACAAAACCACATGTAAACATAGGAACAATAGGACACGTAGACCACGGTAAGACAACATTGACAGCAGCAATAACAATGGTATTAGCAAAAGAAGGTAAGGCATCAGCAACAAAGTATGATGAAATAGATAAGGCACCGGAAGAAAAAGAAAGAGGAATAACAATAAATACAGCACACGTAGAATATGAGACAGAAAGCAGACATTATGCACATGTAGATTGTCCAGGACATGCAGACTATGTAAAGAACATGATAACAGGGGCAGCACAAATGGACGGAGCAATACTTGTAGTAAGTGCAGCAGATGGTCCAATGCCTCAGACAAGAGAACACATACTGCTGGCAAGTAGGGTAGGGGTACAGTATATAGTAGTGTTTTTAAATAAATCAGACCAGGTAGATGATCCTGAATTAATAGAATTAGTAGAAATGGAAGTAAGAGAACTATTAAGTGAATATGGATTCCCAGGAGACGATGTTCCAATAGTAGTAGGAAGTGCATTGAAGGTAATTGAGAACCCAGATGATGCAGAAGCAACTAAATGTATATATGAATTAATGGAAGCAGTAGATACTTATATACCAACACCAGAGAGACCAGTAGATAAGCCATTCTTAATGCCAATAGAAGATGTATTCACAATAACAGGAAGAGGAACAGTAGCTACAGGAAGAGTAGAAAGTGGAGTGCTTAAGGTAGGAGACGAAGTAGAGATAGTAGGATTAAAGGAAGAGAAGAAGAAGACAGTATGTACGGGAGTAGAAATGTTTAGAAAGCTTCTAGATCAGGCTATGGCAGGAGATAATATAGGAGCATTATTAAGAGGAATACAGAGAGAAGAAATAGAGAGAGGACAGGTATTATCAAAGCCTGGTTCAGTAAAGCCACATAAGAAATTTGTAGGTCAGGTGTATGTATTAAAGAAAGAAGAAGGCGGAAGACACACACCATTTTTTAATGGATATAGACCACAGTTTTATTTTAGAACAACAGATGTAACAGGTTCAATATCATTACCAGAGGGAGTAGAAATGGTAATGCCAGGAGATCATATAGATATGAATGTAGAACTTATAACACCTGTTGCAATGCATGAAGGATTGAGATTTGCAATAAGAGAAGGTGGCAGAACAGTTGGTTCAGGTGTTGTTACTACAGTGTCTGAATAAGTGTGTTAAGGACTGGGTTCTAGACCTAGTCCTTTTGAAAGTGTAGAGTAGTATTTCTTCACCCGAACCCAAGAATCACTTGATAATTTTCAATAGCATTGACATAAAAACTAAGTTGTGATAAATTGTTTAAGTAATGTATTAAGTTAAAGGTGAATTTTTAGTTGAACATAGAGTATATATGAACTTATATTTACACTTTACCTGGGAGGTGTTAAAGAAATGAGAGTAAAAGTGATATTAGCATGTACAGAATGTAAACAGAGGAACTATAACACAATGAAGAATAAAAAGAATAATCCCAATAGATTAGAAATAAAGAAATATTGTCCGTTTTGTAATAAGCATACAGTTCATAAACAGACTAAATAATATTTAAGATGCACAGGTTAAAAATTTTGAGGATGTGAACGAAATGTCTGCACGTGATAACGCCAAAAAAGTTGATAGGCAAGTTACGCCTGAAGGGGGATTCTTTAATTTTTTTAAAGGATTAGTGGTGGAATTTAAAAGGATAACTTGGGCCTCTAAAGAAGATGTAAAGAAAGCAACAATAGCTGTTATTGCATTCTGTAGTATTTATGTAGTGATTGTTGCGGTGATAGATTTTGGATTGAACTCTTTAGTTAAAACTATTTTAAAATAAGAAAGAATAAGGAGGTAAGGGATAAGATACTATTCTGTCCCTAAAGTTATGGCAGATAAAGCTAAGTGGTATGTAGTTCATACATATTCTGGTTATGAAAATAAAGTTAAGATGAATCTTGAGAAAACTATAGAAAACAGAGAACTATATGATTGTATAGACGATGTTCAAGTGCCTATGGAAGAACAAGTTGAAATTAAAGATGGAAAAAAGAAAATAACGTTAAAAAAAATATTTCCAGGATATGTTTTAGTGCACATGATAATGACTGATGATTCTTGGTATGTAGTTAGAAATACTAGGGGAGTTACAGGGTTTGTTGGACCCGGATCTAAACCTGTACCGCTTACTGATGAAGAAGTAAAAGATATGGGCATTAATGAAAAACTTGTAAATGTAGATATATTAGTAGGAGAAAATGTAAAGGTAAGGTCTGGACCACTAGAGAACTTCTTAGCTGTCATTCAAGAGATAAATATTGAAAAAAGAAAAGTTAAAGCTTTAGTTAATATGTTTGGCAGGGAAACTCCTGTTGAGCTTGATTTTAATCAAATAGAAAAAATAGAATAATTTATAAAATTTAAACTTTAAAAATAAGTGGTATAAAATAGATTTCTTATATAACCACATTATAGGAGGTGTATATATTTATGGCTAAAAAAGTAGTGGGAATGATAAAACTTCAGCTTCCAGCAGGAAAAGCGACTCCAGCTCCACCGGTAGGTCCGGCCCTTGGGCAACATGGAGTAAATATTATGGGCTTCTGTAAGGAATTTAATGCTAAAACTGTCAAACAAGAAGGATTAATAATTCCAGTAGTGATTACTGTATATCAAGATAGATCATTTAGTTTTGTATTAAAAACTCCACCTGCAGCAGTATTACTTAAAAAAGCAGCAGGAATAGAAAGTGGTTCTGGTGTACCAAATAAAACTAAGGTTGCTAAGGTTACTGAAGAACAAGTTAAACAAATTGCTGAAACTAAAATGGTAGATTTAAATGCTTCATCTGTTGAAACTGCTATGAAAATGATAGCAGGAACTGCAAGAAGTATGGGAATAACTATAGAAGGATAATTAATTGAAGTGTAGTGGAAGGTGTAATACCGTTATTACCACAAGGGAGGAATTAGAATTGGGAAAAAAATACAAAGAAAGTACTAAGCTTATTGACAGAAAAACACTCTATACACCTTTAGAAGCAATGGAGCTTGCATTAAAAACAGCAAAAGCTAATTTTGATGAAACTATAGAGTTATCGATAAAGCTTGGAGTAGATCCAAGACATGCAGATCAACAGGTGAGAGGAGCCGTAGTTCTTCCTCATGGAACTGGTAAAAAAGTTAGGGTTTTGGTGTTAGCTAAAGGAGATAGAATTAAGGAAGCAGAGGATGCTGGAGCTGACTATGTAGGGGCAGAAGAATATGTTGAAAAGATTCAGAAGGAAAATTGGTTTGATTTTGATGTAGTAGTGGCAACTCCAGACATGATGGGAGTGGTAGGAAGATTAGGTAGAATATTGGGACCTAAAGGATTAATGCCAAATCCAAAATCAGGTACGGTTACTTTTGATGTGGCAAAAGCTATTCAAGAAATTAAAGCTGGTAAGGTTGAATATAGAGTAGATAAAACATCTATTGTTCATGTACCTATAGGGAAAAAATCTTTTGAAGTACAAAAGCTTTTAGATAATTTTCGTGTGCTAATGGAAGCTATAATAAAAGCCAAACCATCAGCTGCTAAGGGACAATATTTAAAGTCTGTGGCAGTTTCAAGTACTATGGGACCTGGCATAAAAATAAATTCAGTTAAGGTTTTGGAATAATATTGACATAAATAGTCAGTTTATATATAATGTTAAAAGTCGAATAAGTATATTTTCCTTAGACAATAGGTGCAAAATGCGTAACGGTAAAACCAACCTATCCAGGATTCCAATATAAAGTAAAGGTGGTCTCTCTGTGTCTATAGGGAGGCTTTTGATTTTTATATATGTTTAAAATTAATATATTCTAGACCGTTAGGAGGTGGGTATAAAGTGAGCAAAAATAAAGAGTTGAAGCAAGCTAAAGTTGAAGAAATTAAAGATAAAATGGAGAAAGCAGAGAGTATAATATTTGCTAAATATCAAGGGTTAACTGTGGAAGAAGACACTAGCCTTAGAAAAGAGTTAAGAGAATCAGGTATAGAGTATAAAGTTTATAAAAATACATTATCTATAAGAGCTGCAAAAGAATTAGGCTTTGATAAACTAGAAGATATTTTTGTGGGGCCAGTGTCAATAGCTTTTGGATATGATGAACCTACTACACCAGCAAGAATTCTTAATGACTTCTCAAAAAAATATAAAGCATTAGAATTAAAGGGTGGAGTTGTACAGGGAGAAATATTTGATGTAGATAAGGTTAAACAACTTGCTACTATACCATCAAAAGAAGTTCTTATTGGAAAATTACTTGGAAGTTTCAAGGCTCCATTGTCAAACTTCGTATACTTATTGAGTGCAATTGAAGAAAAGAAAAAATCAGAAGAAGCTTAATTTTAGAAAAATTTTGGAGGTGTCTATAATATGAGTAAAGAAGAAATCATTCAAGCTATAAAAGGAATGAGTGTTCTAGAGTTAAATGAATTGGTAAAAGCATGTGAGGAAGAATTTGGTGTAAGTGCTGCTGCTCCAGTAGCAGTAGCTGGCGGTGCAGTAGCTGGCGGTGGGGATGCAGCAGAAGAAAAGACAGAATTTGACGTAGTTCTTAAGGCCTCAGGTTCAGAAAAAATAAAAGTTATAAAAGCAGTTAGAGAAGTAACAGGATTAGGATTAAAAGAAGCTAAGGCTTTAGTTGATGGAGCACCTAAACCGTTAAAGGAAGCTGTAAGTAAAGAAGATGCTGAAGCTATAAAGACTAAATTTGAAGAAATTGGCGCTGAAATAGAATTAAAGTAAAAATTAATAACATGTTATAAAGGAGGTGCTTTAATACAAAGTACCTCTTTAATAGTTTTAATAAATTTTGGAATTTTATCATTGACAATACTTTTATACTGTGATAAAATAATAAATCGCATTGATTAGTTATGAATTTAAATTCTAATGCTTTAAAATTTAACATAATTTGAATTAATTATAATAAATAGGGTATAATATTTTGATGGCAGTTAATAAATCCATAAACATACATATGAGAGAAGTATCGGTGTTTTTGGTTATTTTTAGTTTATACGAGGGGTGAAAAATCAATGGTACATCCTGTCCGAGTTGGTAAAAGAACGCGAATGAGTTTTTCTAGGCTTAAGGAAATAGGCCATATGCCTAATCTAATTGAAGTTCAATTAGATTCCTATAACTGGTTTTTGAAAGAGGGACTTCAAGAAGTATTTGAAGACATTAATCCTATTCAAGATTATACGGCAAATCTTAATTTAGAGTTTGTAGGGTATAAGCTGGATATGGATAATATTAAGTATTCTGTGGAAGAATGTAAAGAAAGAGATTCTACTTATGCAGCACCTTTAAAGGTAAAGGTGAGATTACTTAATAAGGAAACTGGTGAAGTTAAAGAACAAGAAGTTTTTATGGGAGATTTTCCTCTTATGACAGAGCAAGGGACTTTTATAATCAATGGGGCTGAAAGGGTTATAGTTAGCCAACTTGTTAGATCACCAGGGGTATATTATGATGTGTCAGTTGATAAAACTGGTAAAAATCTTTTTTCTTCAACTGTAATACCTAATAGGGGCGCCTGGTTAGAATATGAAACTGACTCTAATAATATAATATATGTCAGAATAGATAAAACAAGAAAATTACCTATAACTATTCTTGTTAGAGCCATGGGCTATGGAACGGATACAGAAATTACTAATTTTTTTGGAGAGGATGAAAGATTAAAGGCTACAATTGAGAAGGACAATACTAAAACCCATGAGGAAGCCTTACTTGAAATATACAAAAGATTAAGACCAGGAGAACCGCCTACAGTAGATAGTGCACGTTCACTCATTGAATCTTTATTTTTTGATCCAAAAAGATATGATCTTTCAAGAGTAGGAAGATACAAATTTAACAAGAAACTATCACTTCATCTTAGAATTGTGAATCAAATATCCGCTGAAGATGTGGTGAACCCAGAAACAGGGGAAATACTTGTTCAAAAAGGTGAGAAGATAGATAGAGAGAAGGCAGTTCAGATTCAACAGTGTGGAATAAATTCAGTAGATATTGAAATTGAAGATACCACATTGAGGGTTATAGGTAATAATTTTGTAAATATAAGTAATTTTATTGATTTTAATATAGATGATTTAAACATAAAAGAAAGTGTATACTATCCTGCCCTAAAACAAATTTTAGATAATTACAGCAGCGAAGAAAGCATTAGGGAACAAATAAAGAAAAATATTCATAATTTGATTCCCAAACATATAATTAGAGACGATATATATGCTACTGTCAGTTATGAATTAGGATTGGCTTATGGGGGAGTAGGACACACGGATGATATAGATCATCTTGGAAATAGAAGGCTTAGATCTGTAGGAGAATTACTACAAAATCAATTTAGGATAGGTCTTTCAAGAATGGAAAGAGTAGTTAAAGAGAGGATGACTATACAAGATCAAGAGGTAATAACACCTCAAGCTTTAATAAATATAAGACCAGTAGCTGCATCTATAAAAGAATTTTTTGGCAGTTCTCAACTTTCTCAATTTATGGATCAAACTAATCCCTTATCAGAACTCACACATAAGAGAAGATTATCAGCTCTGGGACCTGGGGGACTTTCCAGGGAAAGGGCTGGCTTTGAAGTTAGGGATGTTCATCACTCTCATTATGGAAGAATGTGTCCTATAGAAACACCAGAAGGACCTAATATAGGACTTATTAATTCTTTGGCTACTTATGCTAAAGTCAACGAATATGGTTTTATAGAGACACCATACAGAAAAGTAAATAAAAAAGAGAAAATAGTTACAAATGAAATTGTATATATGACTGCAGATGAAGAAGATGAGTATTTAATAGGGAGGGCAAATGAACCTATTGACGAAAATGGCAAATTTATAGATAGTAAAATTACAGTTAGAGATAAAGAAGATGTTATTGTAGTACCTGCTGAAGATGTTGATTATATGGATTTATCTCCAAGACAATTGGTTTCTGTTGCTACTGCTATGATACCATTCCTTGAAAATGATGATGCTAGCCGTGCTCTCATGGGATCAAACATGCAAAGGCAAGCAGTTCCACTTTTGAAGCCTCAAGCTCCTGTGGTAGGAACAGGGATTGAATATAAAGCAGCGGTGGACTCAGGAGTGCTTCCTAAAGCTAGAAATGCAGGGGTAGTATCTTATGTGTGTGCCAATGAAATACGAGTTAGAAGGGATTCAGATGGGGAAACTGATATTTACAGGCTTCTTAAATTTCAGAGATCTAACCAGGGTACATGTATAAATCAGAGGCCTATAGTTGAAAAAGGGGAAATAGTTCAACAAGGAACAGTTCTTGCTGATGGACCTTCTACTGATTTAGGAGAAATAGCGCTTGGAAAAAATATCAGAATGGGTTTTACAACATGGGAAGGATATAATTATGAAGATGCCATGCTTATATCAGAGGAACTTGTAAAAAAAGATGTATTTACATCAATTCACATAGAGGAATATGAATCAGAAGCTAGAGATACAAAGTTAGGTCCAGAAGAAATTACAAGGGATATACCTAATGTAGGAGAAGATGCATTAAAAGATATAGATGATAGGGGAATTATAAAAATAGGAGCTGAGGTTAGAGCAGGGGATATACTAGTGGGTAAAGTAACACCTAAGGGAGAAACCGAACTCACAGCAGAAGAGAGGCTTTTAAGAGCTATATTTGGAGAGAAGGCTAGGGAAGTTAGAGATACTTCACTTAGAGTACCTCATGGAGAAGCAGGTATAATTGTAGATGTAAAAGTATTTACAAGAAAAAATGGAGATGAACTTTCACCAGGAGTTAATAAACTAGTTAGATGTTATATAGCTCAAAAAAGAAAAATATCAGTAGGAGATAAAATGGCAGGAAGGCATGGTAACAAAGGTGTTATATCAAGAGTATTGCCAGAGGAAGATATGCCTTTTTTACCAGACGGCAGACCTCTTGAAATATGTTTAAATCCGCTTGGAGTACCTTCCCGTATGAATATAGGTCAAGTACTTGAAGTTCATTTAGGATGGGCTGCTAGTGAATTGGGGTGGCATATAGCAACTCCTGTATTTGATGGAGCCACAGAAGAAGATATTATAGAATGTTTGAAGAAAGCAGGATATAGGGAAGATGGAAAAACCATCCTATATGATGGAAGAACGGGGGAACCTTTTAATAGACCTGTAACAGTAGGATATATGTATATTTTAAAACTAGCTCATTTAGTTGATGATAAAATTCATGCCCGATCTACAGGACCTTACTCTTTAGTAACTCAACAACCACTAGGTGGTAAAGCTCAGTTTGGAGGTCAAAGATTTGGTGAAATGGAAGTTTGGGCATTAGAAGCCTATGGGGCTGCTCACACCCTCCAAGAAATACTAACGGTTAAATCAGATGATGTAGTTGGAAGAGTGAAGACCTATGAAGCAATTGTAAAAGGTGAGAATATACCTGAACCAGGTGTTCCAGAATCTTTTAAAGTACTTATAAAAGAGCTTCAAGCTTTGTGTTTGGATGTGAAGGTATTAAACGATGATAATCAGGAAATTAAATTAAAAGAGTCTGTAGATGAAGAAATAGAAAATTTAGATGTAAATATAGAAGGAAATGAAGACTTTGTTTTATCATCTCAAGATAACGATTATGAAGAGCCAGAAGAAAGTGATGAGGATGATGAATTAAATCTGGATTATGATGATTTGACTTTGGATGATTTGAAAGATGATCTAAAAATAGAAGATTTTAATGATGAACATTAGGAAGGGAGGATGTACCCTTGTTTGAATTAAATAACTTTGATGCACTTCAAATAGGCTTAGCTTCACCAGAAAAAATAAGAGAATGGTCGAGAGGTGAGGTAAAGAAACCTGAAACAATAAATTATAGGACTCTAAAGCCAGAGAGAGATGGTTTATTTTGTGAAAGGATCTTTGGACCTCAAAAGGATTGGGAATGTCACTGTGGCAAGTATAAAAGGATTAGATATAAAGGTATAGTTTGTGATAGGTGCGGAGTAGAAGTAACTAAGGCAAAAGTAAGGCGTGAGAGAATGGGTCATATTGAACTGGCGGCTCCAGTATCTCATATATGGTATTTTAAGGGCATACCATCCCGTATGGGACTTATTTTAGATATGTCTCCAAGGGCTTTAGAAAAGGTGTTGTATTTTGCGTCTTATGTTGTTTTAGATCCAAAGGAAACTCAACTATTAAAAAAGCAATTGCTAACTGAAAAAGAATATAGGGAAGCCGTAGATAAATACGGAGAACAAAACTTTGTAGCTAGTATGGGAGCAGAATCTGTTAAAAAGCTTTTAGAGGAAATAGATCTTGAACAATTATCTTTGACATTAAAGGAAGATTTAAAAAATAGCACAGGACAAAAGAAAATAAGAATAATAAGAAGATTAGAAGTTGTTGAATCTTTTAGAAAATCCGGAAATAGGCCTGAATGGATGGTTATAGATGTAATTCCTGTTATACCACCAGATTTAAGACCTATGGTTCAATTAGACGGAGGAAGATTCGCCACTTCAGATTTAAATGATCTTTATAGAAGAGTTATAAATAGAAATAATAGACTTAAAAAATTATTGGATTTAGGAGCACCAGACATAATAGTAAGAAATGAAAAAAGAATGCTTCAGGAAGCAGTGGATGCTCTTATAGATAATGGGAGAAGGGGAAGGCCAGTAACTGGACCTGGAAATAGGCCATTAAAATCCTTATCAGATATGTTAAAGGGTAAGCAGGGAAGGTTTAGGCAAAATCTACTTGGAAAACGTGTTGACTACTCGGGACGTTCTGTTATAGTAGTTGGTCCTGAGCTCAAAATGTATCAATGTGGATTACCTAAAGAAATGGCACTTGAACTTTTTAAACCTTTTGTGATGAAAAAGTTGGTTGAAAGAGGATTAGCTCATAATATTAAAAGTGCAAAAAGAATGGTAGAACGGGTTCAAGCTCAAGTTTGGGATGTATTAGAGGAAGTAATATCTGATCATCCGGTGCTTTTAAATCGTGCTCCTACACTTCACAGATTGGGGATACAGGCATTTCAACCTGTACTTGTAGAAGGCAGGGCTATAAAACTTCATCCACTATCTTGTACAGCATATAATGCTGATTTTGATGGAGACCAGATGGCAGTTCATGTTCCGCTTTCAGTAGAAGCTCAATCAGAGGCTAGATTTTTAATGCTTGCTGCCCATAATATACTGAAACCTTCAGATGGTAAACCAGTAGTTGTACCAACACAGGATATGGTGTTGGGGTCATATTATCTAACTGTAGAAAGAGAAGGAGCCAAAGGAGAGGGAAGATACTTTTCTTTCCCAGATGAAGTAATAATGGCATATCAATTAAAACAAATTGATATAAATGCTAAAATAAAAGTGAAAATGACAAAAATTACAGATGGAAAATATATAAGTGGTATAATTGATGCTACGGCAGGAAAAATAATATTTAATGAATGTGTACCACAGGATCTGGGATTTGTAGATAGAAGTAAACCTGAGAATGAATTTAAACTAGAGATTGATTTTCTTGTAGCTAAGAAAAATTTAGGCAAAATAATAAATAAATGTTATATGAAACATGGAGCTACAAAAACATCTATAATGCTGGATAAAATAAAAGCACGAGGATATCACTATTCAACTATAAGTGGAATAACAGTTTCTACTTCGGATATGGAAGTACCTGAAGCTAAGAAAAGACTTCTAACTGAATCAGATGCAGCAGTTGATAAAATAGAAAAAATGTATAGAAGAGGTTTTATATCAGAAGATGAAAGATATCAAAGAGTTATAGAAAGATGGACTAAAACTACAGAGGATGTAGCAGATGAACTTATGAACAACCTAAATAAATTTAATCCTATATTTATGATGGCAGATTCAGGAGCTAGAGGTTCTAAAAGTCAAATTAAACAGTTGGCAGGGATGAGAGGACTTATGGCTAATCCATCAGGAAAAATAATAGAACTTCCAATAAGGGCATCTTTTAGGGAAGGATTAGATGTATTAGAATATTTTATATCAACTCATGGAGCAAGAAAAGGAAATGCAGACACTGCCTTAAAAACTGCAGATTCGGGATATCTGACTAGAAGACTTGTTGATGTAAGTCAGGATGTTATAGTTAGAGAAGAGGATTGTGGCACTTATGAAGGATATGATGTTTCAGAAATAAAAGAGGGCAATGAAGTAATAGAGAGTTTGTCAGAAAGGCTCACAGGAAGATATTCTGCAGAAGATATTATAGATCCTAATAATCACGAAATAATAGTACAAAAAGATACTTATATGGATTCAAAATTAGCAGATAGGATAGAAGCTTCAGGAATTAAAAAAGTAAAAATAAGATCTGTTTTTACCTGTAAATCAAGACATGGGGTATGCTCAAAATGTTATGGAATGAATATGGCTACTGCCCAGAAGATTGATATAGGTGAATCCGTAGGTATAATAGCAGCGCAAAGTATAGGAGAGCCTGGCACTCAGCTTACTATGAGGACTTTTCATACTGGAGGAGTTGCAGGGTCAGATATAACACAAGGTCTTCCAAGAGTTGAAGAATTATTTGAAGCTAGGAAACCTAAAGGGCTTGCTATAGTAAGTGAAGTTTCAGGTACTGTAAAAATGGAAGAGACTAAGAAAAAAAGAAGTGTTTCTGTAATTACAGAGGGTGGAGAAGAAGTAACTTATGATATACCGTTTGGATCAAGAATCAAAGTGTCAAATGGAGATTTAATAAGTGCAGGTGATGAAGTAACAGAAGGATCTGTAAATCCACATGATATATTAAGAATAAAAGGGGTTCAAGGAGTTAAAAATTATCTTCTATCTGAAGTTCAGAAAGTTTATAGACTTCAAGGTGTTGATATAAATGATAAACATCTTGAAGTGGTAATAAGACAAATGACAAGAAAAATTAAAATAGAAGAATCAGGAGATACGGAGCTATTGCCAGGAACAATGATTGATATATTTGATTTTGAAGAAGAAAATGCAAGAGTAGAAGCTAGTGGAGGAAGTGCAGCTCAAGGCAGAGTTGCTCTACTTGGAATAACTAAAGCAGCACTTGCCACTGAGTCTTTCCTTTCTGCAGCATCTTTCCAGGAAACTACAAGGGTACTTACAGATGCAGCTATAAAGGGGAAAATAGATCCTCTTCTAGGTTTAAAGGAGAATGTAATTATTGGTAAACTTATACCGGCAGGAACAGGTATGACTAGGTATAGATCAATAAAAATTAATACAGAAAATGAAGTGCAGGAAAATCAATTAGAAGCTTAATGTATAATTATTGACATAGTAATACTAAAATGATAAAATACATCTGTATGTTTTTTAAGAGACAAAGCATTACATACTTTGTCTCTATAGTATTGTAGGAGGGAATAAATAATGATTTATAGACTTACAGGAAATAAAGTTGTTGGTTTGAAGCAAACGGTTAAAGCTATAAAAAATAATAATGCCAAAACTGTTTATATAGCTAAGGATGCCGATGATAAGATAATACAGTCCGTAAAAACATTAATTACTCAGGATTCCCCGGCATTAGTTTATGTAGATACTATGAAAGAATTAGGTAAATTATGTGGTATAGATGTGGGAGCTGCTACAGCTGCTATATTAAAATAGTAATTTTTATCAAGTGATTCTTGGACTCAGGTGAAGTTTGCTATAGAGAAATATTATCTCCGCCTGAACCTCAGAAGAACTTATCCAGGCGCGTTATCTGTGCTTATCTCCTATTTTAAAGAAGATAGGAGTATTAGCTAATTTGGCGTTTGGATAAATTAAATGGCGTTTAACAATAAATTATTATAAATTTTTAAGTTATTATAAATCTATTTTAAAGGAGGTGTGAATATGCCAACAATAAGTCAATTAATAAGAAAAGGCAGGAAGACAGTAGCTTCAAAATCAACAGCACCAGCACTAAAAGAATGTCCTCAAAAAAGGGGAGTTTGTACAGTGGTAAAAACTACTACGCCTAAAAAACCAAATTCAGCTTTAAGAAAAATTGCTAGAGTTAGATTAACAAATGGATATGAGGTTAGTGCATATATTCCAGGTATAGGACATAACTTACAAGAACATAGTGTTGTTCTTATAAGGGGAGGAAGAGTTAAAGACCTCCCAGGTGTTAGATACCATATAGTAAGAGGAGCATTGGATTCAGCAGGAGTTGCTGACAGGCTACAGGGAAGATCAAAATACGGTGCTAAAAGACCTAAGCAGAAATAGTTTGGCTTAAGAAAATGTTGATAAAGGTGCTATGTCTTCAGCGTTTATATATATTTATTTTGCAGAAGTACTAAGCACTTTGCGGCTTTTTAAAAGTCGAGTACCGATGAACTTAAATTAAATTTTGTTAAGGAGGGAAGTAAAGTGGCGAGAAAAGGACATATAGGAAAAAGGGATGTGCTGCCAGATCCAGTATACAACAGTAAAGTTGTTACTAAATTGATAAACAATATAATGAAAGATGGCAAAAAAGGAGTAGCTCAAAAGATTTGTTATGGGGCTTTTGATATAATCGAACAAAAAACAAGTAAAGAACCAATAGAAGTTTTTGAGGAAGCAATGAATAATATAATGCCTCTTCTAGAGGTAAAGGCTAGAAGAATTGGTGGTGCAACATATCAAGTTCCAATAGAAGTTAGACCAGAAAGAAGACAGACATTAGGAATAAGATGGCTCCTTGTGGCATCGAGGAAACGAGGAGAAAAGTATATGAGAGAAAGGCTTGCAGCAGAGCTTATGGATGCAGCAAATAATACAGGTACAGCTGTTAAGAAAAGAGAAGATACTCATAAGATGGCTGAAGCTAATAAAGCCTTTGCACATTATAGGTATTAATATTCGAAACTGTTTTGGTAATTTTACTAAAGCAGTTTTATCAAATTTTAAATTTACACTTGCGAGGAGGAAAATTAAGTGGGAAGAGAATATCCGCTAGAAAAGTTCCGTAACATAGGAATAATGGCACATATTGATGCCGGAAAGACCACTACTACGGAACGTATACTTTTCTATACAGGAAGAACTCATAAAATAGGAGAAGTACATGAGGGGCAGGCTACTATGGACTGGATGGCCCAAGAACAGGAAAGAGGAATAACAATAACTTCAGCTGCCACTTTTTGTAAATGGAAAGGTTATGCTATAAATATAATAGATACACCAGGACACGTGGATTTTACTGTAGAGGTTGAGAGGTCTTTAAGAGTTCTTGATGGAGCTGTTACCGTCCTAGATGCTAAAAGTGGAGTAGAGCCGCAAACAGAAACTGTATGGAGGCAGGCAGACAACTATGGGGTTCCAAGATTGGTTTATGTAAATAAAATGGATTCAACTGGGGCAGACTTTTATATGTGTGTAAATACTTTAAGAGATAGACTTCACTGTAATGCCATACCTATTCAAATTCCAATAGGCTCAGAAAGTGAATTTAAAGGGATAGTTAATCTTGTAAAAAATGAAGCTATAATATATGAAGATGACTTGGGAACTGTTATGGACGAAGTTGAGATACCAGATAATTTAAAAGATGAAGCTGAAAAATATAGAACCGAATTAATTGAAGCAATATCTGAGTTAGATGAAGATATAATGATGAAGTATCTAGAAGGAGAAGAACTTACAGAGGAAGAAATAGTATCTGCAATTAGAAAAGGCGTTATTTCAAACAAGATAGTACCAGTTTTATGTGGCTCTTCTTATAAGAATAAAGGTGTACAGCCAATGATAGATGCAGTAGTTGATTTTATGCCTTCACCACTTGATATACCTCCTATAAAGGGCACTAATCCTGAAACAGGAGAAGAAACTGATAGACCGGCAGATGATAACCAACCATTATCAGCATTAGCGTTTAAAATTGCAACAGATCCATTTGTAGGTAAGTTGGCATTTACAAGAATTTATTCAGGAATTATGAAGAGCGGCACTTATGTGTATAACTCAACAAAGGGGAAAAAGGAAAGAATAGCAAGACTTGTAAAAATGCACTCAAACCGAAGAGAAGAAGTTGATGAACTTCGTGCAGGTGATTTAGGAGCTATAGTAGGATTAAAAGATACTACAACAGGGAATACACTTTGTGATGAGCAGAATGCTGTAGTACTTGAAAGTATGGAATTTCCAGAACCTGTTATACATGTTGCCATAGAACCTAAGACAAAAGCTGGTCAAGAGAAAATGGGTATTGCACTTTCAAAACTCGCAGAAGAAGATCCGACATTTAAGACTCATACAGACCAAGAAACAGGACAGACAATTATATCTGGAATGGGTGAACTTCATTTGGAGATAATTGTAGATAGACTTCAAAGAGAATTTAAGGTGGAGTGCAATGTTGGTAAACCACAGGTTGCTTATAAGGAAACTATTAGAAAAACCGTTAAAGCAGAAGGTAAATTTGTTAGACAGTCTGGTGGACATGGTCAATATGGTCATTGTTGGATAGAGATGTCACCTTCCGAAGAAGGATATTCATTTGAAAATGCTATAGTGGGAGGAACTATTCCAAGGGAATATATTTCACCAATTGATGAAGGAATAAAGCAGGCTTCTGAAACTGGAACAGTAGCGGGGTATCCTGCTATAAACTTCAAGGTAAAATTATATGATGGTTCTTATCATGATGTGGATTCTTCAGAAATGGCATTTAAAATTGCTGCATCTATGGCATTTAAAAATGCTATGTCAAAAGCAGATCCAGTTTTACTTGAACCAATGATGAGAGTTGAAGTTACAGTACCAGAGGAATATATGGGAGATGTAATAGGCGACATAAATTCAAGAAGAGGAAGAATTGAAGGAATGGATCCAAGAGCAGGAGCACAAGTTATAAGATCTTTTGTTCCGCTTTCTGAAATGTTTGGATATGCAACTGTACTTAGATCAAGAACACAAGGTAGAGGAGTATATTCTATGACATTTGATCATTATGAAGAGGTTCCAAAGAGTATTCAAGAAAAGATTACAGGAGAAAAGAAATAATTAATTTTAAATAATATACTGATCTATTTAAGGAGGAAGAAGTAATGTCAAAAGAAAAGTTTGAGAGAACAAAACCACATGTAAACATAGGAACAATAGGACACGTAGACCACGGTAAGACAACATTGACAGCAGCAATAACAATGGTATTAGCAAAAGAAGGTAAGGCATCAGCAACAAAGTATGATGAAATAGATAAGGCACCGGAAGAAAAAGAAAGAGGAATAACAATAAATACAGCACACGTAGAATATGAGACAGAAAGCAGACATTATGCACATGTAGATTGTCCAGGACATGCAGACTATGTAAAGAACATGATAACAGGGGCAGCACAAATGGACGGAGCAATACTTGTAGTAAGTGCAGCAGATGGTCCAATGCCTCAGACAAGAGAACACATACTGCTGGCAAGTAGGGTAGGGGTACAGTATATAGTAGTGTTTTTAAATAAATCAGACCAGGTAGATGATCCTGAATTAATAGAATTAGTAGAAATGGAAGTAAGAGAACTATTAAGTGAATATGGATTCCCAGGAGACGATGTTCCAATAGTAGTAGGAAGTGCATTGAAGGTAATTGAGAACCCAGATGATGCAGAAGCAACTAAATGTATATATGAATTAATGGAAGCAGTAGATACTTATATACCAACACCAGAGAGACCAGTAGATAAGCCATTCTTAATGCCAATAGAAGATGTATTCACAATAACAGGAAGAGGAACAGTAGCTACAGGAAGAGTAGAAAGTGGAGTGCTTAAGGTAGGAGACGAAGTAGAGATAGTAGGATTAAAGGAAGAGAAGAAGAAGACAGTATGTACGGGAGTAGAAATGTTTAGAAAGCTTCTAGATCAGGCTATGGCAGGAGATAATATAGGAGCATTATTAAGAGGAATACAGAGAGAAGAAATAGAGAGAGGACAGGTATTATCAAAGCCTGGTTCAGTAAAGCCACATAAGAAATTTGTAGGTCAGGTGTATGTATTAAAGAAAGAAGAAGGCGGAAGACACACACCATTTTTTAATGGATATAGACCACAGTTTTATTTTAGAACAACAGATGTAACAGGTTCAATATCATTACCAGAGGGAGTAGAAATGGTAATGCCAGGAGATCATATAGATATGAATGTAGAACTTATAACACCTGTTGCAATGCATGAAGGATTGAGATTTGCAATAAGAGAAGGTGGCAGAACAGTTGGTTCAGGTGTTGTTACTACAGTGTCTGAATAAGTGTGTTAAGGGAAATTTCAAGGTAATAGCATTTTGATGAAAAGGAAAGAGGCAGCTCTTTCCTTAATTTAAGCAGTTATTAATGCACCTTATGTTGCTTATTTAAAAGTATAAATTTTTACTTGTCAGAAGTAAGAATTTAGTGTATACTTAAGAGGTTGTGAGGTTATAACAGCGATGAGGCAAGAGGTTGCCGGGCTTCCGGGTAATTCTTGACTGAGTATGCCAAGGTCTTGAACTAGGCGACGGTTATTTTATAAGGTGTTCTTTACGTTAAAATATATGAAACGCCTGGAACAGTTTATAGAATATATCCGCTGTTGTACGTAAGAAGTATAGCGTGCATGAAAAGGAGGGAAAAAATAATGGCAAAACAAAAAATAAGAATAAGGCTGAAAGCTTTCGATCACACCATACTTGATCAATCATCTGAAAAGATAGTAGAAACTGCCAAGTCTACAGGAGCAAAGGTAGCAGGACCTGTACCGTTACCTACAGAAAAAGATGTGGTTACAATTCTAAGAGCCCCACATAAATATAAAGATTCAAGAGAACAATTTGAGATAAGAACTCATAAAAGACTTATAGATATAATAAGTCCATCCCCAAAAACTGTTGATGCTTTAATGAGACTTGATTTACCGGCGGGTGTCGATATTGAGATAAAATTATAAAAATGCGATTGTAATAAAGTATTATTACTAACTATTATGACCGTTTATTTTAAACGATCCGCTAATATGTTTAGGAGGTGTATATAAATGAAAAAAGCCATATTGGGTAAAAAATTAGGTATGACCCAGATATTTAATGAAAATGGTAGAGTAGTTCCTGTTACAGTAATTGAAGCAGGACCTTGTGTAGTTGTACAAAAGAAGACTGAGGAAAAGGACGGTTATAAATCTATACAGATTGGTTTTGGGGATATAAGAGAGAAGCTTGTAAACAAACCATTAAAAGGTCATTTTGCAAAGTCAGGAGTTTCATTAAAAAGATTCTTAAAAGAATTTAAAGTTGATAATATAGATGAATATGAAATAGGGCAAGAAATAAAGGCAGATATTTTTGCAGAAGGAGACAGGATTGATGTATCCGGTGTCTCAAAGGGTAAGGGGTTCCAGGGAGTAATAAGAAGATGGAATGCTCAAAGAGGACCTATGTCTCATGGTTCGAAATTCCATAGGGCTGTTGGTTCAATGGGGGCTTCTTCTGATCCATCCAGGACTTTTAAGAACAAGAAAATGCCAGGACATATGGGAAATAAGAATACTACTGTATTAAATCTACAAGTCGCAAAAGTCATTCCTGAAAAAAATATTATTTTGATAAAAGGTGGAGTACCAGGTCCTAACAAGAGTTTTGTGTCAATAAAAGATACAGTTAAGGCTTAATTTTATTAGAAAGGAGGATGCAGAATGCCTATAGTAGGATTATTTAATAAAGAAGGTCAAAAAATTACGGATTTTGAGTTGTCAGATAAAGTATTTGGAGTTGAAGTAAATCAATACGTTATGCACCAAGTAGTTGTAGCGTTACTTGCCAATAAAAGACAGGGAACACAGTCAGCAAAGACTAGAGCTGAAGTTTCCGGAGGTGGAATTAAGCCTTGGAGACAAAAGGGAACTGGTAGAGCAAGACAGGGTTCTATAAGATCACCTCAATGGATTCATGGTGGTATAGTTTTCGCAGTGAAACCTAGAAGTTATAGAATTTCGGTTCCTAAGTCAGCAAGAAGGTTAGCTATGAAATCTGCTCTATCAAGTAAAGTTGAAGAGAATCAGATAGTGGTACTTGAAAGTTTAGAGATGGATGCTCCAAAAACAAAAGAAGTGATAAAAATGTTAGATGCTTTTGAAGCTAAAAAGACATTAATTGTTACGGCAGAATCAAATCAAAATGTATATAAGTCAGCAAGAAATATACAGGGAGTATCGGTAATTCCTGTTAATAATTTGAATGTATATGACTTGTTAAAGTTTGAGAAGCTTATAATAACTAAGGATGCTGTATCAAAAATTGAGGAGGTGTATGCATAATGAAATATACCAATTATGATATCATAAGAAGGCCTGTTATAACTGAAAAAAGCATGGGCGCTATGAATGAAAAAAAATACACCTTTATAGTTGATATACGTGCTAATAAGTCAATGATAAAGAGAGCTATTGAGGATGTTTTTGGAGTGACCGTTGAAACTGTAAATACATCAAGATATAAAGGAAAGAAAAAAAGAGTAGGTGTCCATATAGGAAAAAGACCAGACTATAAAAAAGCCATTGTTAAACTCACAGAAGAAAGTAAAACAATAGAATTTTTTGAAGGAATACAATAATAGATAAAGCAGTTATTGGAGAAATCCAGATAAGCGAAAAAAGGAGGGAATACCGGTTATGGCAGTTAAGGGATTTAGACCTACCACACCTTCAAGAAGGCATATGACTGTAAACACATTTGAAGAAATAACTACAGATATACCAGAAAAATCACTTCTTGTGGCACTGAAAAGAAGTGGTGGTAGGAATGCTCACGGTAAAATAACAGTTCGTCATATAGGTGGCGGGGCAAAACGGAAATATAGAATAATAGATTTTAAAAGAAACAAAGATGGAATACCAGCAAAGGTATCAACTATAGAATATGATCCTAACAGATCAGCATTTATAGCTCTTGTGACTTATGCAGATGGTGAAAAAAGATATATAATAGCTCCGGTTGGATTAAAAGTTGGTAATGTTATAGTATCAGGTGCAGATTCAGATATAAAGGTAGGAAATTGTCTTCCAATTGTTAACATACCTGTAGGTACAACAATTCATAACATAGAATTGCAGGCAGGAAAAGGAGCACAACTTGTAAGATCAGCAGGAACTTCAGCTCAGCTTATGGCTAAAGAGGGGAAATATGCTACTTTGAGACTTCCAAGTGGTGAGGTAAGATATGTAAGAATAGAATGTAGGGCAACAATAGGTACAGTTTCAAATTTAACACATGAAATAATTAACATAGGTAAAGCAGGTAGAAAAAGACATATGGGAATAAGACCCACAGTTAGAGGTTCTGTAATGAATCCTAATGACCATCCACATGGTGGTGGAGAAGGAAAATCGCCAGTAGGACATCCGGGACCGCTCACTCCATGGGGTAAACCTGCATTAGGATTGAAGACTAGAAAAAACAAGAAATATTCAGATAAATTTATAATTAAAAGAAAGAATAAAAAGTAATTTGAAGAGAATACACATTCTCTTCGTTGATTTAAGTAAAAAGATTGAATTTATAAGATATAATAAAAATAAGTTGTTTTTATATGAATTTAGTAAAGTTTTATTTGGATAGATTGTATGAAGGGAGGCTAAAAAGTGAGCAGATCAGTAAAAAAAGGACCGTTTGTCCAGGAATCACTTTTAAAAAAGATAAATGAATTGAATAAAAAAGGCGAGAAAAAAGTTATAAAAACTTGGTCACGAAGTTCAACTATATTTCCTCAGATGATAGGTCATACTATAGCAGTACATGATGGAAGAAAGCATGTTCCTGTATATATATCAGAAGATATGGTAGGACATAAATTAGGAGAATTTGCATTAACTAGAACATACAGGGGACACGTTAATAAAACTGAAAAAACAACTCGTGTTTCTAGATAGTTTGAAAGGAGGGAATAGGTAAGATGGAAGCTAAGGCTATAGCTAAATATGTAAGAATGTCCTCAATGAAAGTAAGAGTTGTACTTAATTTGGTGAGAGGCAAAAATGTAAATGAAGCTTTTGCCATATTAAAATATACTCCAAGAGATGCGGCTGTAGTGGTTAATAAACTTTTAAAATCAGCAGTTGCTAATGCAGAGAATAATTTAGATTTAAATAGAGATACTTTATATATTTCAGAGGCATATGCTTGTGAAGGGCCTACATTAAAAAGATTTCAACCACATGCTCAAGGAAGGGCTTTTAGAATCAATAAAAGAAGTAGTCATATAACTTTAATAGTTAAGGAAAGAGAGTAAGAAGGAGGGAAACAGATGGGACAAAAAGTACATCCGCACGGCTTAAGGGTTGGTATAATTAAAGAATGGGATGCCAAATGGTATGCAGATAAGAAAAATTTCGCAGATAATCTAGTTGAAGATAATAAAATTAGAAAATTTGTAAAGAAAAAAGGCGCCATAGCAGGAATTTCAAAGATCCAAATTGAAAGAGCAGCTAAAAGAATTAAGTTAAATATATTTACAGCTAAGCCTGGAATGATAATAGGAAAAGGCGGTCAGGGAATTGAAGCTTTGAAAACAGAATTGAAGAAGATAGTTCCAGATAAAGTTATACTTATAAATATAGTTGAGGTAAAGGTAGCGGAGGCTGATGCTCAACTTATGGCGGAAAATATAGCACTGCAGCTTGAAAAAAGAATTTCTTTTAGGAGAGCAATGAAGCAGACAATACAAAGAGCAATGAAATCAGGAGTTAAAGGAGTTAAGACTACATGTTCAGGAAGACTTGGTGGTGCTGAAATAGCAAGATCAGAATCCTATCATGAAGGAACAATTCCATTACAGACTTTAAGGGCCGATATAGGCTATGGGTTTGCAGAAGCAGATACTACATACGGTAAAATAGGAGTAAAGGTATGGGTATATAAAGGAGAAGTGCTTCCTGCTAAAAAACCTATTGAGAACAAGGAAGAAGCTAAAGCATAGGGAAGGAGGAATAACGTATGTTAATGCCTAAGAAAGTGAAGCATCGTAAGGTACAGCGAGGTAGAATGAAAGGCAAAGCTACAAGGGGTAATTCTATAGCATATGGAGATTACGCTATACAGGCTACGGAATGTGCTTGGATAACAAATAATCAGATAGAATCAGCTAGAATAGCTATAAATAGATATATTAGAAGAGGAGGAAAACTTTGGATAAAAATTTTCCCTGATAAACCTGTTACAGAAAAACCTGCAGAAACACGTATGGGTTCTGGTAAGGGTTCACCAGAATACTGGGTAGCAGTTGTTAAACCAGGCAGAATATTGTTTGAATTATCAGGTGTTCCAGAGGAGACAGCCAGAGAAGCAATGAGACTTGCATCACACAAATTACCTATAAAAACTAAATTCGTGACAAAGAGAGATTTTGAAGAAGTGGGTGGTGAAAGCGATGAAGGCTAGAGAATTACAGGAACTAAGACAAGGCAGTAGCCCTCAAGACTTACAGGAAAAGGTACAGGATCTTAAATCAGAATTATTTAATTTAAGGTTTCAATTGGCAACAGGTCAATTGGAGAATCCTATGAGAATAAGGGAAGTTAAAAAATCTATAGCCCAAATTAAGACCATCCTTAGAGAAAAAGAGCTAAGGGCGTTTGAACAATAGGTTGAAAGGAGGTTTATTCGTGGAAAGAGGATATAGAAAAACAAGAATAGGAACAGTTACTTCTGATAAAATGAATAAGACTATAGTGGTGGCAGTTGAGAACAAAGTTCGTCATCCATTATATGGTAAAATAATTAAAAAGACTAGTAAATTTAAAGCTCATGATGAAAATAATGAGGCAAAGAATAATGATAAAGTATTAATAATGGAAACTAGACCTTTATCAAAAGATAAAAGATGGAGGCTTGTAGAAATAGTAGAAAAAGCTAAATAGTATAGCTGAAAGGAGGGTGTTTTTAATGATTCAGCAACAGACATTATTGAAGGTTGCAGATAATTCTGGCGCCAAGGAAATTATGTGCATAAGAGTTTTAGGTGGATCCAAAAGAAAATGGGGAAACATTGGTGATATAATAGTTGCTAGCGTTAAAAGTGCAACACCAGGCGGTGTTGTTAAAAAAGGAGAAGTTGTTAAGGCTGTTATTGTTAGATCTGCAAGAGGCCTAAGGAGAACAGATGGTTCATATATAAAATTTGATGAGAATGCTGCTGTTATAATAAAAGAAGATAAACAACCGAGAGGAACTCGTATCTTTGGACCGGTTGCAAGAGAGCTAAGGGATAAAGATTTTACAAAAATATTATCATTAGCACCTGAAGTTCTATAAAGTAAGGAGGTGGCTGAAATGACAAAAGTACATGTTAGAAAAAAAGATACGGTAATGGTTATTTCTGGAAAAGATAAAGGGAAAACAGGTGAAGTTTTAGCTGTAATGCCTAAAGTAAGTAAAGTCCTTGTTAGTGGTATTAACATAGTTTCAAAACATCAAAAACCTAATAAGCAAAATATGGAAGGCGGCATAATTCGTAAGGAAGCTCCTATATATAGCTCAAAAGTAATGCTGTATTGCGAAAAATGCAAAAGTGTAACTAGAATAAGTCATAAAATATTAGAGGATGGAACAAAAGTTAGGGTATGTAAAAAGTGCGGAGAAACACTATAAATCTTTGAAAGGAGGCCCAAAGCATGAGTTTAAGGTTACAGGAAAAATATAAAAAAGAAGTAGTTCCAGCATTAATGGACAAATTTGGTTATAAAAATATAATGCAGGCACCAAAACTTGAAAAGATAGTTATAAATATGGGTGTGGGAGAAGCTAAAGATAATCCAAAAGTCTTAGAATCAGCAGTTAATGATTTAACTATAATTACGGGACAGAAACCAGTGCTCACCAGGGCAAAAAAATCAATAGCGAATTTTAAATTAAGAGAAAACATGGCCATAGGGTGTAAAGTTACTTTAAGAAAGCAATATATGTATGAATTTGCAGATAAACTGATGAATGTTGCATTACCAAGAGTTAGAGATTTTTCTGGAATATCTGATAAATCTTTTGATGGTAGAGGAAATTATTCATTAGGAATTAAAGAACAATTAATATTTCCAGAGATAGAATATGATAAAATAGACAAAGTTAGAGGTATGGATATAGTTTTTGTTACTACTGCCAATACTGATGAGGAAGCAAAAGAATTATTAAGATTATTTGGAATGCCATTTGCTCAAAAATAAGGAGGGAGAAATGTGGCGCGTAAAGCTTTAATAGAAAAATGGAAAAAGACGCCTAAGTATGCGACTAAAGCTTATACAAGATGTAGAATATGCGGAAGACCTCATGCTGTGTTAAAAAAGTATGGTATATGTCGTATATGTTTTAGAGAATTAGCATATAAAGGTGAAATACCAGGTTGTAAAAAAGCAAGTTGGTAATTATTAGTTATTGATGAAAGGAGGCACAATCAATGGTAATGACTGATCCTATAGCAGATTTACTTACACGTATAAGAAATGCCAATGTTGTTAGACATGAAATAGTGGAAGTACCTTCTTCAACTATTAAAAAGGCAGTATTAAACATAATGCTTCAGGAAGGGTATATAAAAAATTTAGAGGAATATGCAGATGGTTCTGTTAATATGATAAGACTTTCAATGAAATATGGTAAGAATAAAGAGAGAGTTATAACTGGACTCAAGAGGATATCTAAACCGGGATTAAGAGTTTATTGTAGAAAAGAAGAAATTCCTAAAGTTTTAAATGGACTAGGAGTTGCAATAATATCTACTTCTAAAGGAATTGTTACAGATAGAGAGGCAAGAAAATTAGGTGTAGGTGGAGAAGTACTTTGCTACATATGGTAGTTCTGGGTGTAATATAAAATTTGTGAAAGATATAAATGATTATTTATTGCTAAACAAGGAGTACAGGAGGTGTAATTATGTCAAGAATAGGAAAACTTCCAATAGCTATTCCAGCTGGCGTGACTTTTACCGTAACACCAGATAATGTGGTTACGGTAAAAGGAAGTAAAGGCCAACTTGTGAAAGCTATGACAAAAGATATTAATATTACTGTTGAAAATGATTCAGTAGTAGTTACAAGAAATAATGATGAAAAGAAATCGAGATCCCTTCATGGATTAACTAGAGCATTGATAAATAATATGGTTGTGGGCGTAACTGAGGGATATTCAAAAACATTGGAACTAATCGGTGTAGGATATAGAGCTCAATTGCAAGGAAAAAAATTAGTTATGAATTTAGGATTTTCACATCCAGTTGAGATAGAAGCAGTTGAAGGAGTAACTTTTGAAACACCAGCTGCCACAAAAGTTGTAATAAAAGGTATTGATAAAGAACTGGTTGGGAATGTTGCGGCAGACATAAGGTCTTGGAGAAAACCTGAACCTTATAAGGGAAAAGGAATTAAGTATGATAATGAAGTTATAAGACGTAAAGAAGGAAAAACAGGTAAGAAGTAGTAGAAAGGAGTGAGTTTCATGTTTAAAAAATATGATAAGAAAAAGCTGAGAAAAAAACGTCATCTAAGAGTTCGTAAAAAAATTTTTGGAACCAGTGAGGTACCAAGACTTTCAGTATATAGAAGTGAAAAAAATATATATGCTCAAATAATAGATGATATAAAAGGAACAACTCTAGTTTCTGCTTCAAGTGTAGATAAAGATTTCGAAGGTAATGGAAGTAATAAAGAAGCAGCAAAAGTTGTTGGTAAAAGTATAGCTAATAAGGCTATCGAAAAAGGAATTAAAGAAGTAGTTTTTGATAGAGGCGGATATATATATCACGGAAGAGTACAAAATCTTGCAGAAGGAGCAAGAGAAGGTGGATTACAATTTTAAAATAAGGAGGGAAATAAATGAGGATCGATCCTAGCACTTTAAATCTTAAAGAAAAAGTTGTATTCATAAACAGAGTTGCTAAGGTTGTTAAAGGTGGTAGAAATTTTAGATTCAGCGCCCTAGTTGTAGTTGGAGACGAGAATGGTCATGTAGGCGTAGGAACTGGAAAGTCTATAGAAATACCTGAGGCAATTAGAAAAGGAATAGAAGATGCAAAGAAGAATTTGATTGAAGTTCCAATAATTGGGACTACAGTACCACATAATATAACTGGCCAATTTGGAACGGGAAAAGTATTTATAATGACAGCTAGTGAAGGAACAGGAATTATAGCAGGTGGCCCTTCAAGAGCAGTTCTTGAACTTTCAGGATTGAAAGACGTTAGAGCAAAATCTGTTGGTTCCAATAATCCAAGAAATATGGTAAATGCCACTATTGATGGTTTGTCAAAGCTAAAGACAGCAGAACATATAGCTAGTCTTAGAGGTAAAACTGTCGAAGAGATTTTAGGTTAGGAGGGAATATCTTTGGCTAAACTTAAAATAACTTTGAAAAAAAGTTTAATAGGAAGAAAAAAAGATCATATTGCCACTGTTAATGCTCTAGGACTAAAAAAAATAGGAAAAGTTGTAGAACATGAGGATAACCCTCAAATAAAAGGCATGATTAAAAAAGTTAGCTATCTTTTAGAAGTAGAAGAAGTATAGTATAAAGGAGGTGTAAGTTGAATATGAAACTTCATGAGTTAAAACCAGCAGAAGGATCCAGAAAGTCACGTAAGAGAATTGGTAGAGGTACTGGTTCAGGACTTGGAAGAAATGCTGGAAAAGGTGAAAAAGGACAAAAAGCTAGAGCTGGCGGTGGAGTAAGAATAGGATTTGAAGGCGGACAAATGCCACTTTATAGAAGAGTTCCTAAAAGAGGATTTACTAATATATTTGCAAAGCAGTATTCAGAACTAAACGTTGAGAGATTAAATATATTTGAAGATGGAACAGAGATTACACCAGAGCTATTGATAGAGAAAAGAATGATTAGAAAATCTAAAGACGGTTTAAAAATACTTGGAAATGGTGAATTGCAAAAGAAGCTTACAGTAAAGGCAGTTAAATTTACAAAAGCTGCAGCACAAAAAATAGAAGCGGCAGGAGGAAAAGTAGAGGTGATATAATATGCTATCAACCTTGCGTGATGCTTGGAAGGTTCCAGAATTAAGGAAAAGAATACTGTTTACACTACTTATGGTAATAATTTTTAGAGTGGGAAATTTTATTGCTGTTCCAGGGATAGACACTTCCAAGTTAACAGAATTAACTGGCAGTGGCTCATTATTAGGATTTTATGATCTCTTATCAGGAGGTGCATTTAGTAGATTCAGTATATTTGCTATGGGAGTTATTCCGTTTATTAATTCTTCCATTATAATGCAGCTTCTCACCGTTGCAGTACCTCGTTTAGAGCAGTTATCTAAAGAAGGAGAAGAGGGAAGAAAGAAAATACAAGAATACACTAGATATGCCTCAATACCTCTTGGAGTAATTCAAGGATTTAGTATATATGCTCTAATAAGTAGAGCAGGTGCTCTTGTAGAGCCGGGAAATAAATTAAGTATATTTATGATAATATTTACAGTAACTACAGCATCAACTTTTCTTATGTGGCTTGGAGATAAAATTACAGAACATGGTATAGGCAATGGAATTTCTCTCATAATATTTGTGAATATTATTTCTAGATTTCCATCTGCAGTATCAGGAATGTTAAAACTTCAAGAAGTGGAAATAGTTAATTTCGTAGAGACAATAGGATTTATAGCAGTGATAATTTTATTATTGGTGGCAGTAGTGGTCATGAGTTTGTCGGAAAGAAGAATTCCCATACAGTATGCAGGTAAAACCAATGCAGGAAGAATGTATAAAGGTCAATCAACACATATTCCTATTAATGTAAATGGTGCAGCTGTTATTGGAATTATATTTGCTATATCTGTCATGCAATTTCCAATGACTATAGGTCAATTCTGGCCAAATTCTGCTTTTGCCCAATTTGTAACAGCAAGTGCATTCAGTCCATTTAAAGAAAGTAATTGGCAATATCCTGTGCTTTATTTTCTACTGACAATTTTCTTTACATGGTTTTATACAGAGGTAACCCTTAAGCCAGAAGAAATGGCTGAGAATATGAATAAGTCTTCCGGATTTATTCCAGGAATAAGACCAGGAGAACCTACAGCTATATATATAGAACGAGTTTTAGCACGAGTAGCAGTTTTAGGAGGAGCTTTTGCTGGAATAATAGCAATATCTCCTATATTAGCAGAGACGTATACTAATTTTAAGGGTATATATTTTGGTGGAACAGGATTGCTTATTATAGTAAATGTTGCTATTGAAACGGTAAGACAATTGCAGTCACAATTACTGGTACGTCATTATCATGGATTTTTGAATTAAAAAAGTTTGGGGATGGTATAGATGAAAATAATTTTATTAGGTCCTCCAGGAGCAGGAAAAGGAACTCAAGCCAAATTTATTAGTGAAGAGTACTCCATACCTCATATATCTACAGGGGATATTTTTAGAAAAAACATCTCAGATAAGACTCCTCTTGGAATTGAAGCTAAAGAATATTTAGATAAAGGTCAGTTGGTACCTGATGAAGTTACTATAAACATAGTTAAAGACAGATTGAGTGAGGATGATTGTGAAAGTGGATTTTTATTAGATGGATTTCCTAGAACTGTGTATCAGGCTGAAGCTTTAGATTCTTTTTTAAATGCAAATGATAATAAAATAGATATGGTCTTGCTTATAGATGTTCCTAGAGAATTGATTTTTGATAGAATGACAGGTAGGAGAATCTGCCCATCTTGTGGTGCAAGTTATCACGTAAAGTTTAATCCTCCTAAGCTGAAAGATAAGTGTGATATATGTAATAATGATATCAT